>JAFDWO010000019.1 GCA_018268415.1 Actinomycetota bacterium
TAAGGAACAGCGGAGCGATCCCGGGGAGGGCGCCGCGGCACCGCGCGGCATCTCGGACGGCCGCCACGGCCCGGCCACGTCCGTCTTCCGTCACACGCCCATGTCGATGGGCCGAAAACTCAAGCAGAGCTTGAGTTTTCGGCCCATCGACGTCTCGGACGGGTGGGGCGGCCGGGGGGCGCACCCGCCGCGACGCGGGCCGGGACGCATCTCGGACGGGCGCTACCGCCGGGGTCGGGCCGCCGCCTCGGACGGCCAGGCGAGGTCTCGAATCACGCCCGTCGACATCTCGGCCGGCCGGACCTCGGCCGGCGGCGGCGCCATCCCAAACCCGGCCCCCGCCAGCCGGTACGCTCCGCGCCACGATGGCGAAGCGGACGAAGGGACACGTCGACAAAGCCGCCGACGTCCTGGCGATCTTCGGCATCAGCGGTGACCTGGCGAAGAAAATGACCTTCCGGGCGCTCTACCGGATGCAGAAGGCGGGGGCGCTCGACTGCCCGATCGTCGGCGTCGCCCTGGACGACTGGGACGACGAGGCGCTGCGCAGGCACGCCCGCGAAGCGGTCGCGGCCACCGTCTCCGACCCCGACTCCGACGCCCTCGACGCGATGCTCGCCCGGCTCACCTACGTGCAGGGCGACTATGGGGACGACGCGACCTTCGAGCGTGTGAAGGCGGCCCTCGGCGACGCCAAGCAGCCGGTCTTCTACCTGGAGATCCCGCCCTCCCTCTTCGCCACGGTGGTGCAAGGCCTCGGCAAGGCGGGCCTGGTCGACCGCGCCCACGTGGTGATCGAGAAGCCCTTCGGTCACGATCTCGAATCGGCCCGCGCCCTCAACGACGAGCTCCGCGAGGTGCTCGAGGAGGCCCAGATCCTCCGCATCGACCACTACCTCGGCAAGGAGCCGGTCCTCGACATCACCTACCTGCGCTTCGCCAACTCGATCCTCGAGCCGGTCTGGAACCGCAACTACATCTCCCACGTGCAGATGACGATCGCCGAGGACTTCGGCGTCGACGATCGGGGGCGCTTCTACGACGCGGTCGGGGCGATGCGCGACGTGATCCAGAACCACGCCCTGCAGGTGCTGGGGCTGATCGGGATGGAGCCGCCGAGCGGCAACGACCCCGACTCGGTCCGGGATCAGAAGCTCGACTTCTTCCGCGCGATGCGTGCCGCCGACCCGAAGCGTTATGTGCGCGGGCAGTACGACGGCTTCCTCGCGGTCGAGGACGTCGACCCGAAGTCGACCACGGAGACCTTCGCCGCGCTCGAACTCCAGGTCGACAACTGGCGCTGGAGCGGCGTGCCCTTCTTCATCCGCGCGGGCAAGTGCCTGCCGCAGAAGACCAGCGAAGTGACCGCCGTGTTCCGCCGTCCGCCGCTGCTCGGGATCGGCCACGGCAAGACGCCGGAACCGAACCAGTGCACCTTCCGGATCGAGCCCGCACCGGGCTCCCGCATGCGGATGTTCCAGAAGAAGGCGGCCGTCGATGCGTTCGAGCCCGCCGACCTCGAGGTCCTCTTCGAACACGAGCCCGGCAGCGACCCCGAGCCCTACGAGCGCCTGCTCGGCGACGCCCTGAACGGCGTCCACACCCTCTTCACCCGCCAGGACGCGATCGAAGAGACCTGGCGCGTCGTCCAGCCGCTGCTCGACCACCCCGGCAGGGTCCACCCCTACGAGCCGGGCACCTGGGGGCCCGACCAGGCGAACGACCTGGTCAAGGGCGTCACCCACTGGTCAGAGCCCTGGCTGCCCAACTCCTAGCGGCCTGCTAGGTTTTCGGGTGCCCTAAGTGAGGGCACCCTAAGCACCATGATACCCACCTTCGTCATCACCCTGCGCGAGGGCGTCGAGGCCTCGCTGATCGTCGGCATCATCGCCGCCTTCCTGGTCAAGGAGGGGCGGCGGGACGCGCTCCGCCAGATGTGGGTCGGGGTCGCCATCGCCGTCGTCCTCTGCGCCGGCGTCGGCATCGGGCTGGACATCGTCGGCGAAGAACTGCCGCAGAAGCAGCAGGAGGCGCTGGAGACGGTGATCGGCCTGATCGCCGTGGTGACGATCAGCTACATGATCATCTGGATGACCCGCCACTCGCGGGAGATCAAGGCCGAACTCGAGGGCGAGGCGGCGAGCGCGCTGGCCCGTGGCTCGACCATGGCGCTGGTCGGGATGGCCTTCCTCGCGGTCCTGCGCGAGGGCTTCGAGACCTCCGTCTTCCTCCTCGCCGCCTTCCAGGACGCGTCCAACACCACCGCGGCGGGCGCGGGAGCGATCCTCGGCATCGTCGCCGCGGTCGCGATCGGCATCGGCCTCTACCGCGGCGGCGTCCACATCAACCTCGCCAAGTTCTTCAAGATCACCGGGCTGGTCCTGGTCTTCGTCGCCGCCGGGCTGCTCGCCACCGCGGCCCACACCGCCCATGAGGCGGGCTGGATCTCGAGCTTCCAGTCGGAGGCGGTGAACCTCCGCTGGCTGGTCCACCCCGGCACCGTCTCCGAATCGCTCTTGACCGGGATGCTCGGCCTGCGCCCCGCGCCGACCCAGATCGAGGCGTTCG
Source organism: Actinomycetota bacterium (assembly GCA_018268415.1). GTDB lineage: Bacteria > Actinomycetota > Thermoleophilia > Solirubrobacterales > 70-9 > VAYN01. Next base: position 2,569 of record JAFDWO010000019.1, read on the forward strand.
TATACCTGGCCTATGCGATCCCGATGGCCCTCTTCGTCCTCTGGCCGAGGGGGCGCCGCGCGACGCGCAGCACCGACGGCGGAAGCAACGCCGACGCGGGCGCCGACAGCGGCGCGGCCACGGCCCAGAACCCGGCCTAGCCGTGCTGCTGTCACGTCGTCGGTTGCTCGCCTCGGCGGGCCTTGGCGCCGCCGGGGTCGGCCTCGGCGCGAGCGGCTACCTGATCGGGCACGAGGCCGCCACCGCCGAAGCCGCCGAAGCGGCGGGCACGGTCCCCTTCCACGGCGAGCACCAGGCGGGGATCGCGACGCCGGCCCAGGACCGCCTCCACTTCGCCGCCTTCGACCTCGAAACCGAAAGCCGGGCGGAGCTGCGCGAGCTGCTGGAAGAGTGGTCGCAGGCGGCGCGGGAAATGACCGAAGGCCGGATGATCGGCGCCGAGAACGACAACCTCCTCGCCCCGCCCGACGACACCGGCGAGGCGAAGGGCCTCCCCGCCTCCAACCTCACCGTCACCTTCGGCCTCGGGCCCGGCGTCTTCGACCGCCCCGGCCTTGGGCTCGCCGGGCGGCGCCCGCCCGAGCTGAAGCCGCTCCCACCGCTCCCCGGCGACGAGCTGAACGAGCTCGAATCGGGCGGCGACATCTGCGTCCAGGCCTGTGCCGACGATCCCCAGGTCGTCTTCCACGCGGTCCGCAACCTCGCCCGGATCGGCCGCGGCACGGTGACCATGCGCTGGTCCCAGCTCGGCTTCGGCCGCACCTCGACCACCAGCCGTGGCCAGGAAACGCCGCGCAACCTGTTCGGGATGAAGGACGGCACCGCCAACATCAAGTCCGAGGACACCGAGGCGATGAACGAGTTCGTCTGGGTCGACGACGGGCCGGCCTGGATGCGCGGCGGCAGCTACCTGGTCAGCCGCCGGATCCGCATGAACCTCGAGGTCTGGGACCGCTCCTCGCTGGCCGACCAGGAGGAAACGATCGGCCGCAGGAAGTACGACGGCGCGCCGCTCGGCGGCCAGGAAGAGTTCGAACCGCTGCCGCTCGACAAGACCGGCCCGGACGGCGAACCGGTGATCCCGACCAACTGCCACGTGCGGCTCGCCTCGGCGCGGGAAAACGGCGGCGTGCAGATCCTCCGCCGCGGCTACTCGTTCACCGACGGCGTCGACCAGAGCCTCGGCGAGCTCGAAGCCGGTCTCTTCTTCATCGCCTTCCAGCGTGATCCGGAGAAGCAGTTCGTCGTGCTGCAGCGCAAGCTCGGCGTCCACGACCTGCTCGACGAGTACATCAAGCACGTCGGCAGTGCCGTCTTCGCGGTCCCGCGGGGCGCCGAAGAGGGCGGCTTCGTCGGCGAAGCGCTCTTTGCCTGACCTTTTTCCGACCAAATACGTCGGTCTTTGTTAGGGTCCCCTAAGTAGTACCCACCTGTGCCCGGGACCCGTGGCGAACGAGACGACGTCACGGGCCCGGGCACGCCGAACTTCCGATCCATCCACTCTCACCAAGGAGCCCTGCAGATGAACCGCCTCCCCCTTCGAGCCTTGATCGCCGCGGCGGCCCTCGGCCTCCTCGCGCTGTTCGTGGCGGCCTGTGGGTCGAGCGACGAGGCGCCGGCCGGCTCCAAGGAGATGACCTTCACGCTGACCGACGCCGGCTGCGAACCGCACAACGCGAAAGCGCCGGCCGGCCCGATCAACTTCCAGGTCGAGAACGGCGGCACCGGCGCCGTCACCGAGCTCGAGATCCTCGACGGCGAAACGATCATCGGGGAGCGCGAGAACATCACCGAAGGCCTCACGCGCAGCTTCTCGCTGACGCTCGAAGAAGGCGAATACACGGTGCGCTGCAACGGCGGCGAAGAAGAAGACGGGACGCTGAAGGTCACCGGCACGCTGAAGACCAAGGCCGGCCCCGAAGTCGAAAAGGCGATCGCCGATTATCGCAAGTACCTGATCGAAAACACCGAGGAACTGACCGCGCGGACGAAGCCGTTCGTCGCCGCCGTGATCGCCGGCGAAATCGCCAAGGCGAAGCAGCTCTACCCGGTGGCGCGGATCAACTACGAGCGGATCGAGCCGGTGGCGGAGTCCTTCGGCGACCTCGACCCCCGCATCGACGCGCGCGAAAACGACGTCAAGCCGAGTGAATTCGGCGGCTTCCACCGAATCGAGAAAGCCCTCTGGGAAGAAGAAGACCTGAAGGGGATGAAGCCGGTCGCCGAAGAGCTCCAGGAAGACGTCGATGAGCTCGAAGAAAACGTCAAGGGCGTGAAACTGCAGGCGGTCCAGATCGCCAACGGCGCCAACGAGCTCCTGACCGAGGTCTCAACCTCGAAGATCACCGGCGAGGAGGAGCGCTACTCACATATCGACCTGGTCGACTTCAAAGGCAACGTCGAAGGCGCCGAGGACGCGTTCAAGACGGTCGCGCCGCTGATGGAAAAGCAGGACCCGCAGCTGGTCAAGGAAATCGAAAAGGACTTCGCCGCCGTCTACAAGGCGCTCGAACCGTACGAAACCAGCAAGTGGCCGGGCGTCGTCCTTTATGGCGAACTCAGCGAAGCCGACACTCGCAAATTGGCGCAGGTGATCGACGCGCTGGCGGAAAAGTTGTCGCTCGTTCCGGCCCAGATCGCCAAGGGGGAAGGGGCCTAGCAGTGACCCGCCGGGGGAATCCCTAGCCTGGGACGGCCCATGGACGAGGCCGGACAGATGAGCTTGGGTTCTTCCCCCGGCGGCCCCGCCGATCCGGTCGGGCGCATCGGCGCGCCCGGCGATCCCGGAGGCCGCGCCGACGAGCTGCTCGCGGAGCTCGGGTACGCCGAGTGGCGGCCAGGACAGCGCGAGGCCGTGATCGCGGCGTTGGAGGGGCGCGATTCGCTGATCGTGATGCCGACCGGCGGCGGCAAGAGCCTCTGCTACCAGCTGCCGGGCCTGGCGTCGGAGGACCTGACGATCGTCGTCAGCCCCCTGATCGCCCTGATGCGCGACCAGTGGCTGCGGCTGACCCAGGCCGGCCACCCGGTGGCAATGGTCTCCTCGGCGATGGACGAAGAGGAGGTCTGGGCGGCACTGGAGAGCGTTCGCGACGGGCGGGCGCAGATCGTCTACTGCGCCCCCGAGCGATTTGCGTCGCAGGCCTTCCTCGACGCGATCGGCCGCCGCAGGATCGACCTGCTGGCGGTCGACGAGGCGCACTGCGTCTCCGAGTGGGGGCACGACTTCCGCCCCGATTACCTGCGGCTGCCGCAGATCGCCGAGCGGCTCGGCCGGCCGACCGTGATGGCCTGCACGGCGACGGCGACGGTGCCGGTCGCGGTGGAGATCGCCCAACGCTTCGAGATGCGTGATCCGCTGCGGGTGCGAGCGGGCTTCGACCGCCCCAACATCTCCTTCGACGTGATCGCGCTGGAGGGCAAGGGCTCCAAGGCGCGTCGCCAGGCGCTGCTGGAGACCGGCCTCGCCGACCCGGCGAACCGCCCCGCAATCGTCTACTGCGGCACCCGCAAGGACACCGACGAGGTAGCCGAGGAGCTGCGCGGCACGGGGCTGCGGGCGCTCGCCTACCACGCCGGGATGGAAGGGGCGGAGCGCTCGTTGGTGCAACGGCGCTTCATGTCGGGGGGCGAGGACGCGGTCGACGTGGTCGTCGCCACCAACGCCTTCGGCATGGGCGTCGACAAGGCCGACGTGCGCTCGGTCTGGCACATGGCGATCCCGACCAGCGTCGAGGCCTACTACCAGGAGGCCGGCCGCGCCGGGCGCGACGGGCTGCCCGCACGGGCGGTGATGCTGGCGATGAAGGCCGACCTCGGCCGGCTCGTCCGCTTCAACGAACAGCGCGCGGGCGACCCGGAGCTGGCGATCGCCCACGAGCGCGGCTGGCGCGCCTACCGGGCGATCAAAGACTTCATCTACGGCACCCGCTGCCGCCGCCAGGCCCTCCTCGCCCACTTCGGCGACCGCCGCGCCGAGACCGCCCCGCTTGGTCGTTGCTGCGACATCTGCGACATGCTCGACTGGCTGCCCGACCCGGAGACGATCGCCGTGCGTCGCCCGGCCCGCTCGCGCGGCTCCTCCGCCCCGGCCCCCGACCTCACCCCCGCCGACGCACCCCTCTTCGAGGCGCTGAAAAAATGGCGCCTCCAGGCTGCCGCCGGGAAGCCCGCCTACACGGTCGCCAACAACAAGACCCTCGCCGCGATCGCCGCCCGCCGCCCCGCCGGCCGCGCCGCCCTGATCGAGATCAGCGGCGTCGGGCCCGCCTTCGTCGGCAAGTACGCCGACGACGTGCTGGCCCTGGTGGCCGAGCACGATTCGCCCCTCGCCGCCTGAATTCAGGCCCGCCCCGACCGGTGGACGGCCCGATCCCTCGCCCGCTGAGTTGAGGGCGCCAGGGCGCCCTCAACTCAGCGGGCGTCCGGGCCCCCTGGTCCCGCCGGGGACCTCGCCAGCGCCCCATGCCGCGGATGGCGGCCCGACCCGGGGCCGCCGGACCTGGGTCGGGCAGGCATCCGCGACCCCGTAGCGCCCCCGTCCCTCCCAGCCCTTGCGCCTCGCCCCTGCCGCGCAACGCGGATTGCAGGCGCCACGGGCTCCTACCTGCCCGCCGGGTTCGCTTGGCAGCATGACCGGCTGCCCGGCAAGGCTCGTTCCTCGGCCGGGCCTCCGAGCCGATGAACTGCACCAACCGCACGCGGGCCGCGGCAGCGGCACTCGTCGCCGTCCTAGTGGTGGCGGCGCTGCTCGGCGTGGGCGCCGGACCGGCTGCGGCCGGGGTGCTCGAACCGCAGGGCAAGCAGATCTACTTCGGCGTCTCCGACACCGGCGACCCTGCCTCCTTCGGTGAATTCAGCACGGCCGTCTCAAAGCACCCCGCGGTGATCGAGTCCTTCCGCGCCTGGGGCTCGGAAGTGCGCGACTCGATCCAGCGCTGGGAGATCGCCCGCGCCCGGCCGATGATCCACATCACCACCGCCGACCCCCACACCGGCGGCGAGATCCTCACCCTGGCGGCGATCGCCCGCGGCGCCGGCGACAGCTTCCTGGTCCGCCTCAACCACCTCTTCGCGGAAAAGAAGATGCGCGCCTACGTGCGCCCGCTCGGCGAGCCGAACCGTTGCCTCAACGTCTATGCCGCCTACGAATGCGCCGGGAAACCGCGCTCGCGGGCCGACTCGGCCCGCAACTACCGGCGCGCGTTCCGCCGCATCTACGTGATCGTCCACGGCGGCGGCAAGGCCAAGTTGATCAACCAGCGCCTGGCGGAAGCCGGCCTGCCGCCGCTGAACGCGACCGTCGGCGGGCTGCCGAAGGCGCCGGTGGCGATCGTCTGGAGCCCGCTCCCTTCCGGCTCGCCGATCACGAAAAGGAACCTGCCGCAGAACTTCTTCCCCGGCGAAAAGTGGGTCGACTGGACGGGGACCGACTTCTATGCCTCCTACCCCGAATGGGGCGCGTTGACGAAGCTCTACGAACGCTATCCGCGCAAGCCGTTCGCGATCACCGAGTGGGGCGTCGAAGCCGGCGACGACCCGAGCTTCGTCTCCCACCTCTTCGCCTGGGTGAAGGCCCATCCGCGGACCAAGATGCTCGTCTATTACCAGGACTTCGGCTCGACCTCGAACTACCGGATCCAGAACTACGGCGAAAGCCTCGCGGTACTCAGCGCCCGCCTTCACGACGGGCGGTTCCCCGCCTTTGCGCCCGGTGCGCCGCACCTGCCTCCGCCGCCGCCCGGCGGCGTAGAACCCGGATAGCTGCCCGCCGTCTGGCCGGCGCCATCTGCCGCAGCCGTCGCCGCTGACGCGGCGTGAGGTCCAGCCGCTTCACGGCGGGCGCGACGAAGGCGTTGCCGATCGATTTCCCCAGCCGGCGTGAGGGGAAGCGCGGTTTCGGCGCGACGAGGTTGTTCGAAACCCGTGCCGGTTGCGGACGGATCGGCGCGAGCTTCGTGATGCTCGAGTAGCCGGTCACGTAGAGGTTCTGCCCGTCGCTGATGATCGGCGTGTAGGTGCCCTTCGGGTAGCTGAGCACCTTGCGCCCGCTGCGCATCATGTACCCCGTGGTCGTCTGGTTGGTGAACTCGGCGACGTAGACGATTTCGCCGATCGCGGAGAGCGAGCCGACCACCTGGCCGCCCGCCGAGCGGCTCCAGCGCACTTCGCCGTTCTTCGCGTCCAGCGCGTAGATATTGCCGTCGAAGGAGCCGATGTAGACGGTCGGCAGGCTGTGCTTGGTGCTCGCCACGGTCGGCGACGAGTAGGCGTAACCGCCGGTCGAGTAGGTCCAGGCGAGTTCACCGGTGTCGAGGTCGAAGCTATAGACGCGATCGTCGTTGTTGCCCGCATAGACGCGGCCGAAGGCGACCGCCGGGGTCGAGTAGAACTGGCCGCCGCTGATCCCGGTCCCCAGCGAGCCCGTCGACCAGACGAGCTTGCCGCTCTGCGCGTCGACCGCGTTCATGCTGCCGCCGTAATCGCCGACGAAGAGGCGACCGCCGTAGTAGGCGGGGGCGGCCTTCACCGGCCCGGAGAGCTGGGTCGACCAGCGGACGTTGCCGTTCACGGTCGAGACCGAGTAGAGCCTGCCGTCTTCGCAGCCGAAGTAGACGCTGTTGTCGATCACCAGGGGCGAGGACTCGGCCCGATTCGGCAGGCTCCGTTTCCAGATGACCTTGCCGTTTTCGGCGTTCAACTTGACGATGTGACCCGGGACCAGGTTGACGATGTAGAGGCGGTGCTTGTAGTAGGCCGGCGAGGAGGCGTTGAGGCGGCCGATCCGCCGTTCCCAGATCGTCGCGCCGGTCCGCGCGTCGAGCGCGAAGGCGTAACCGGAGTTGTTGACCGCGTAGAGGACGCCGCCGACGAAGATCGGCGGAAACTCGAGCAGCGGGCGATTCGTGTAGCGCCAGAGTTTGCGGAAGGGCGGCTTGACCCCGCGCGCGGGCAGATAGCGGGTGCGCTGCGGGTTCAGCCCGTACATCGGCCAGTTGACGGTCCGCGGCCGTTCGCCGTGGGTCGGCTTCGGCGCCTCTTTCGGCTTTTCCGGTTTGAAGTGACGGATCGCCGTTTCGTTGTGGACGTCGGCGGGGCGCTTCAGCACCTCATAACCGACGACCGCCCCGGCGATCGCAAGGACCGCGAACCCGATCAGCGCCGGCGCGACCCGACGGTGCTCCCGCCACAGCCGACGCGGGTGGACGAGGAGGGAGAGGGCTGAGCGGAGGCGCCCCAGGCCGCTAAGCACGCCAGCGCTGCGGGTCGGAGGCGGGGACGGTCCGGACCTCGCCCAGTACCGCCAGGTGGTCGAGGCAGGCGAGGACGATCTGGAGCATGAAGCCGCCGGTGACGGGGGTCAGGTTCTCCCGCCCGACGATCCCTTCGACGACCTCGAAGGCGGTCGGCTCGGCGCCCCCCGCGAGCTCGCCGCGGACCCGGTCGAGCAACTGGCCCGACTGCGCGCGCGCGGCCGCGATCTTCACCTCAGGATCGCGGAACGGTTTGCCGTGGCCGGGCAGGCAGAGGTCGACCGGCAGCGGCTCCACCGTGTCGAGGCTCGTCAGGTATTCGCCGAACGGATCGGGCGTGTGGCCATAATCGAAGAAGAGCGCGGTGCGGCCGAGCAGGTGATCGCCGGAAACCAGCAGCCGCCGCTCCGGCTGGTGCAAGCAGACGTGCGAGGGCGCGTGGCCGGGGGTCTCGACGACGCTCCAGGCGCCGACGTCGGTCTCCACCTCGACGCCCGGCACCAGCTCCCGATCGGGCGCGCGGATGCCGTCGATCAGGTCTTCCGGTTTATCGGTGCGATCCTGGCGATAGCGGTCGAGCGCGGCGAGCGGGACGCCGCTCATCCGCCCCACCTCGAGCCGCGCTTCGAGCGCGGCCTGGGGATCGTCGGCCTGCAGGCGGATGTGCTCCCACTGCGGGTGCATCCACAGCTCACAACCCGTCTCCGCGCAGATCGACGCGGCGAGGCCGTAGTGGTCGGAGTGGGAGTGCGTGCAGACGACCAGCTTCACGTCTTCGACGCCGAAGCCCGCGTGCGCCAGCGCGATGTCCAGCATCCGCAGCCGCCCGCGCCCGCCGACCCCGGTGTCGATCAGCACCAACCCGGCGCCGCGCTGCATCGCCCAGGCGTTCCCGTGCGGCACCCCCGGCCACGGGCAGGGCAGCTTCAGCCGCCAGATCCCCGGCTGGATGCGTTCGGTCCGCGGCTTCACCACCTGCGCGTCGGCCATCCCCCGAATCCTCTCAGGTGCCCCCGGCGAATCCCGTCGCAGGGCCTTCGGGTCAGCCCTCGTCCGGCGGCTCGTAGAACTGCATGAAGCCGGCCACGGCGAAGCAGGCGGCGCCGGCGAAGGTGCCCCAGTTGGCGATCCCGACCGCGATCATGTCGCCGTCGGCGCGGACGAAGGAGGCGACCGCGGAGACCATGAAGAGCACCGAGCCGACCTGGTTGACGAAGACGATCCACCAGCCGAGACCCTCGCCGCGCAGGTCCCACCAGGAGCCGGAGATGTCGACCATCGCGAGGACGCCGGCGACGAGGAAGAGAACGCAACCGATCATGTCCGGGCTCCAGATCAGGCGGTCCTGCTGGGCCGCGGTGAGTTCGCCGATCAGGGAGTCGACGAGGTTGATGCCGAAGACCACGGTGCCGGAGAAGAGCACCGCGGCGGCGAGATAGTCGATGTTGCTCGGTTCACGCGCCCACCAGCGCCAGCGGTCGCATTCCCAGGTGCCATCGCGGCGACGGTGCGGAGCGTTGATCGCCAGCAGCACCGAGGAGTAGCCGCCGGTGGAGAAGAACAGGCCACCGATCAGGTAGACGACCGAGACGAGGCGCGGGCCACCGGTGCCGGTCTGGGCCAGGAGGGCGCCGATGGCGAACAACGAGCCGCCGACCAGGAACGCTCCGGCAGCGACCTGGTTCGCCCTACGAAGCTCCGCGGGCAGCTTCGCCTAGCTTGACGAAAGGCCGATGGCGATCAGCGGGAAGGCGAGCATGAAGCCCATGAAGGCCCCGATCGCCGCCCCCGAGGTAAAACTCGAGCTGCTCGAACGCGCGCCGATCAGGGCGCTGACGAAGCAGATGAGTGCGGCGAACCCGACTCCGATCCAAAAGATGGAAGGCATCAAGTCGGCAGACTATCGGACCGATAAGGCGGGAGGAATCCCAATGAACGCAGCCCCGGCCAAGAACTCCAAGCTGATCCTGGCGGCGATGATCTTCGCCGTGTCGATGACCTTCATCGACCAGACGATCGTCGCGATCGCCCTGCCGGAAATCCAAGGCCACGTGCACCTGTCGAGCACCGGCTCCCAGTGGATCATCAACGGGTACCTGCTCTCGCTCTCGGCGCTCTTCGCCTTCGGCGGGCGCCTCGCCGACATCGCCGGCCACCGCCGCATGGTGATCATCGGCGTGGTCATCTTCGCCATCTGCTCCGCCCTCTGCGGCGCCACGCCGACCGGCTCCGGTGCCGAGGCCTGGCTGATCGTCTTCCGCATCCTCCAGGGCGCGGGCGCCGCGATCATGTTCCCGGCGGCGCTGGCGATCGTCCTCGACTCGTTCCCGGTCAACGAGCGCGGCCGGGCGATGGCGATCTTCTTCGGCATCGCGGGCGGGCTCACCTCGATCGGCCCGATCGCGGGCGGCTTCCTCACCGAGTGGACCTGGCGGTCGATCTTCTGGATCAACGTCCCGGTCGCGATCATCGCCCTCTTCCTCACCTGGAAAGCGAACCCGGCCGAGGAGCGCCACCCGGGCAAGCTCGACTATCGCGGCACCGTCCTCGCCTGTGGCGGCATGGGCCTGCTGGTGCTGGGACTGCAACAGTCGGCGATCTGGGGCTGGGGCGACGTCAAGACCTGGGCCTCGATCGTCGCCGGCCTGGCGATCCTCGCCTGGTTCGTCAAGGACCAGCTCGCGTCCAGCAACCCGCTGCTGCGGCTGCGGATCTTCGAGAACCGCGCCTTCGCCGTCGACAGCGCCGTCCTCTTCTTCCTGATGATCGCCTTCGTGCCGCTGTTCTTCTTCGCCAGCGAGTACGCACAGATCTCGCTCGGCGAATCGGCCTCGGAAACCGGCCTCTACCTGCTGATCTTCTTCGCCGGGTTCGCGACCGCCACCCAGTGGGGCGGCAAAATGCTTGACAGCATCGGGGCGCGCCGCCCGGTGGTCCTCGGCTGTGCCGTCGCCGCGGTCGGCTTCTACCTGTGGGGCAACTCGATGACCCACCTGTCGGTGAGCGAACAGTGGTACTACATCGTCCTCGCCGGTCTGGGGGTGGGCCTGGTCCTCTCCCCCGCCAACACCGACGCGCTGAACCGGGTGCCACGCAGCCGCTACGGGGAGGCCACCGGGATCACCCAGACGGTGCGTAACTTCGGCTCCAGCCTCGGGCTGGCGATCCTCGGCTCGCTGCTGATCACCTGGAACCGGTCGAACCTGGAGAGCGCGCTCGGCGAAAAAGGAGTGCCCAAGGGCGCCGCCGACACGGTCGCCACCTGCGTCGCGCACGCCGAAGCGGCGTGCCCGCAGGCGGGCCGCGCGCTCGGCCAGGCGCTCGGACCGAAGGCCGGCGGCATCGTCGAAAGCACGATCGCGATGGCTTTCGCCGAAGCGACCCGTGATGTCTTCTACGGGATGGCCGTGGCGCTCGCGATCGCCTTCTTCGTCGCCCTCAGATTCATGCCCGGGGGCAAGGTCGAGGAAGGCGAGGTCCCCGAGGAGGAAGTCCTCGCCGAGCGCGCCTGACGCTGGTACGTTTCGCCGCGTGAAGCGGCTGCGTCGCCTGCTCGTCCTCTCAACGGCGCTGCTGCTGGCCGTGGTGGCGCCCGCCCACGCGGCGAGCGTCAAGAAGATCGAACACCAGGTCGACTCGCTCGGCGTGTCGGCGCCCGAGTCGGCGGCCCAGGAACTGGCCGAGAAGTACGTCCCGATCACCGAGCTGCGGGAAGAGACCGACCCGCCGTGTGACACCTCCCAGGAGCAGTACCAGCCGACCAGCGTCGACAGCGTGCTCGGCAACCCCACCGTGTTCCTCCGGCGCGCCACCGAAAGCGGGAAGGTGACGACGCTCGGGAGGGCGCCGACCGCCGCCCAGATCGCCGAACTCGGCCACAACTACTACCTGGACCTCGAAGGCCACGTACTCGACGACACCTGCGTCTACGCTCGCGCGTTCAAGAAGCTGCTCCGCGAAGGCAAAGCTCCCGCCGTCACCTACGCCCACATCGCGCGCGAACCGGGACACTCCGGCTTCGCCCTGCAGTACTGGTTCTTCTGGTACTTCAACCAGTTCAACGACCTGCACGAGGGCGACTGGGAGGGGATGCAGATCACCTTCGAAGCCGACGACCCGGCGGCGGCGCTGCACGAAGAACCTGACGAAATCATCCTCTTCCAGCATGCCGGCGGCGAGCGGACGAGCTGGGAGGACGGCAGGGTCCAGAAGGAAGGGACGCACCCGATCGTCTACCCCGCGGCGGGCTCCCACGCGACCTTCTACGACTCCGCCGTGTACGTCGAGAACGGCCAGCACGGCTCCGGGCTCGGTTGCGACAACACCACCGGGCCGCTGCGCGAACTGAAGCTGCGGCCGATCCTGATGCCCGCCGAAGTGACGTCGACGGGGCCGTTCGCCTGGACCTCGTTCAAAGGCCGCTGGGGCGAACGGGAACAGGGGTACAACAACGGGCCGACCGGGCCGCAGACGAAGAAGCAGTGGCGCGACCCGTTCGCCTGGATGGCGGCGCAGCGCACCACCAGCCCGCGGCTGCCGGGCGGCACGATCGCCGGACCACAGGTGACGCAGGCGTTCTGCGGCGCCGTCGCCTTCGGCTCCGAACTGGTCAATCTCGACGCCAAGTCACCGCCCGCCGCGGTCGCCACGATCGTCGTCCTGGCGGTGTTGTTCGGGCTGTTCGTCGGCTTCACCACCTGGCGCCCGGTCGACCTCGAGACGTTGCGCCGACGCCGCGCCCTCGGCCAGATCCTGCGCGCCGCGCGGCAGTTCTACGGCCGCCACTGGCGGGTGCTCATCCCGGTGTCGCTGTCGGCGCTGGTGCTGATCGGGGCGACGAACCTGCTCGCCGGGATGATCTCCGACACCACCACCCCGAGCAGCTCCGGGATCAACCTCGCCTGGGCCGACATCCTCGAACAGCTGGTGCGGCCCGTGGCCCAGGCGCTGGTCGCCGCCGTGGTGATCGTCGTCGCCCGCGAGGCGCTGCGCAACCGCGAGGTCGGCTTCCGCCCGGCCCTGCGCGGGGTGCGCGAACGCTTCTGGCGGGTGGTCGGCGCCCAGCTGCTGGCGACGCTCGGCGTGCTGGCGCTGGCGCTCACCGTGATCGGCCTCCCCTTCGCGGCCTGGAAGCTGGTCGGCTGGGCCTTCGTCCAGGAGGAGGTGATCTTCACCGACAAGGGCTTCCGCGAGTCCTTCCGGTCCAGCTCGGCGTTGGTCCGTGGACGCTGGTGGCGGACCGCGCGGGTGTTCGCGGTCTTCTACGTGATCAGCGTCGCGGCGGGGCCGATCCTCACCTTCGCGCTGATCTTCACGACGCTGCCGCTGATCTGGATCAACGTGATCGGCTCGCTGGTCTTCGCCCTGCTGATCCCGTTCGTGACGCTGGGCGAGACCTTCCTCTACTTCGACCTGAGCGTGCGCGCGGAAACCGAGCCCGCGCGGCCGCGGCGCTCCTGGCGAGTCTGGAAGCCGCGACAGTTCGGTCGCATCGCGCCCGCGCCGGGAGCGGCCGATGGGGCGGCGCCCGCCGCGAGCGGATAGGTTCCCCTGCGTGAAACTGCTCGCCTTCAGCGATCTGCACCGGGACCTCGGCCAGGCGGCGGCGCTGGTCGAGATGTCGGCCGACGCCGACGCCGTGATCGGGGCCGGCGATTTCGCCTCCGTGCACGAGGGGCTGGCGGAGACGATCGGGGCGCTGGCGCCGATCGAGAAGCCGACGATCCTGGTGCCGGGCAACAACGAGACGGTCGACGCGCTGCGCGGCGCGGCGGCGGGCTGGCCGGCGGCGACGGTGCTGCACGGCGAGGGGACGACGATCGACGGGGTCGAGTTCTTCGGCCTCGGCGCCGGGGTCCCCACCACCCCCTGGGACTGGAGCTTCGACCTCTCCGAGGAGGAGGCGACGGCGATGGTCGCCCCGGCGCCGGAGGGCTCGGTGCTCGTCCTCCACTCTCCCCCCTTCGGGCACTGCGACGGCGGCGACCCGGACACCCACTTCGGCAGCCGGGCGCTGCTGGCGGCGGTCGAGGAGAAGCGGCCGCGGCTGGTCGTCTTCGGTCACATCCACGAGGCTTGGGGCTGCGCGAGCGCCGTCGGCGGGACGCCGCTGCGCAACCTCGGCCCGAGCGGGACCTGGATCGAGGTCTAGGCGTGGAGGGCGCGGGCGGCGGATCGTCGGCGTCCTCGCGGGCCGGCTCGACCCCGGCGCGCGCGGGGCTGGTGCTGGCGACGCTGATCGGCGTCGCCGGGGTCGCCAACCTCAACCTGGCGGTGGCGAACGTCGCCCTGCCGGACATCGGCCAGCACTTCGACGCCGGGCAGACGATGGTCGACCTGATCGCGGTCGGCTACTCGCTCGGGCTGGCGGCCTCGGTCCTTTACCTCGGCGCGATCGGCGACCGTTATGGCCGCAAGACCCTGCTGGTGCTGGGGATGGCGCTGACGATCCCGGCCTCGATCCTGGCCGCGGTGGCGCCGTCGGCGGTCGTCCTCTTCATCGCCCGCGTCTTCGGCGGCGTCGCCGCCGGGATGGCCTACCCGACCACGCTGGCGCTGATCACGGCGCTCTGGTCAGGCCCCGAGCGGACGAAATCGATCGCGCTCTGGAGTGCCCTCGGCGGCGGCATCTCGGCGCTCGGCCCGCTGGTCGCCGGGGGGCTGCTCGAACACTTCGACTGGTCGTCGGTCTTCATCGTCAGCGCGCCGCTTGCCGCGATCGCCCTCTTTGCCGCCTGGCGCTTCGTCCCCGCCCACGTCAACGAGACGACCGAGCCGGTCGACCACCTCGGCGGCATGCTCTCGATCCTCCTGGTCGCAGCGCTGGTGCTGGCGATCAACCTGGCGCCGGAACCGGGCAAGGGGACGACGGCGGTGATCCTCGGCATCATCGCGGTGGCCGCGATCGGCGCCTTCGTCATCCGCCAGCGGCGCGTCCCCAACCCCTTGTACGACCTGCGGATCGCGGCGCGGCCGACGTTCTGGGTGGCGGCGCTCGCCGGGATCATCGTCTTCGGCTCGCTGATGGGAGCGATGTTCATCGGCCAGCAGTTCGTCCAGAACGTGCTCGGCTACTCGACCCTGCAGGCCGGGCTGGCGATCATTCCCGGCGCGCTCGGCATGATCGTCGTCGCGCCGCGCTCGGCACAACTGGTCGAGTCGCACGGCTCGCGCTTCACCCTGCTGGTCGGTTTCGCCTTCTGCCTGCTCGCCTTCCTGGTGATGCTGATCCTCTGGGACGAGGGCGCCTCCTACTTCCCGGTCGGCCTCGGCTTCCTGCTGATGGGGGTCGGGGTCGGGTTCGCCGGCACGCCCGCATCACGCTCGCTGACCGGCTCGGTGCCGGTGCGCAAGGCCGGGATGGCGTCGGGGACCGCCGACCTGCAGCGCGACCTCGGCGGCGCGATCATGCAGTCGATCTTCGGCGCCCTCCTCACCGCGGGCTACGCGAAATCGTTCAGCGAACAGATCGCCGCCTCCCCCCACGCGTCGAGCGTCAGCGAAAAGGTCCAGAACGAGCTCACCAAGTCCTTCTCCAGCGCCGCCAACACCGCCCAGCAGTACCCCGAATACGCCCAGGCGATCGTCGGCGCGGCGCGCAAGTCCTTCCTCGACGGCGGCGACTGGACCTACGCCGCCGGGATGATCGCCGTGGCCGTCGGCATCTGCGTCGTCTTCTTCCTCTTCCCCAAGCACGACGCCGAAGTGGCGCTGCTCGAGCGCTACCACGCAGAGGACGCGTAGGCCCCCGCTAACCTCATCCCGTGGAGGCGAACTCGTCCGGGGTCGCGTTTTCGAGCGGAGCCGGTCGGTGGCTGCTCGCGGTGACGATCGCCGGGTCGGGGATGGCGTTCCTCGATTCGACCGTCGTGAACGTGGCGCTGCCGAAGATCGGCGAGGACCTGAACGCCTCGACCAGCTCCCTGCAGTGGATCCTGAACGGGTACCTGCTGACGCTGGCGTCGCTGATCCTGCTCGGCGGGAGCCTCGGCGATCGGCTCGGGCGGCGGCTCGTCTTCCAGGTCGGCGTCGTCGTCTTCACCCTGGCCTCGCTGCTCTGCGCGGTGGCACCGACGGTCGAGCTGCTGATCTTCGCGCGGCTGATCCAGGGGATCGGCGGGGCGCTGCTGACCCCCGGCAGCCTGGCGATCATCGAGGCGAGCTTCCGCCCCGCCGACCGGGCGCGGGCGATCGGCGCCTGGTCGGGCCTCGGCGGCGTCGCCAGTGCGCTCGGGCCGCTGCTCGGCGGCTGGCTGATCGGCGCGATCTCCTGGCGGGCGATCTTCCTGATCAACCTGCCGCTCGGCGCCTTCGTCACCTGGGCGGCGGCGCGCTACGTGCCCGAGTCGCGCGACCCGACCGCGACCGGCAAGCTCGACCTCGGCGGCGCGGTACTGGCCGCGATCGGGCTCGGCGGCACCACCTACGCGCTGATCGAGGCGCCGGAAGGCGGACGGCTCGCGGCGGTCATCGCGACCGCGGTGATCGGCGTCACCGCCCTGGTCGGCTTCTTCTGGCAGGAGCGGCGGAGCGCCAACCCGATGCTGCCGCTCGGCATCTTCTCCTCGCGTCAGTTCAGCGCCGCCAACGCGGTCACCTTCGTCGTCTACGCGGCGCTCGGCGTCGTCTTCTTCCTGCTCGTCAGCTTCCTGCAGATCTCGATGGGGTACTCGCCGATCGCGGCCGGATCCGCCTCGCTGCCGGTGACTGCGCTGATGCTGGTCGGCTCGGCGCGGGCGGGCGAGCTGGCGCAACGGATCGGGCCGCGCGTCCCGCTGACCATCGGGCCGCTGATCATCGCCGCCGGGCTGCTGTTGATGATGCGGATCAACCCCGGCGACAGTTACGTGAGCACGGTGCTCCCGGCGGTCGTCGTCTTCGGCCTCGGCCTGACCTTGGTGGTCGCGCCGGTCACCGCGACGGTGCTGGCGGCCGTCGACTCGAGCCACTCCGGCATTGCCTCCGGCGTCAACAACGCGGTGGCGCGGGTGGCCGGGCTGCTGGCGGTGGCGGTGATCCCGGTCGTCGCCGGCCTCACCGGGGACCAGTTCTACGACCCGGCCAAGATGACCCACGGCTTCCACGTCGGCATGGCCGTCTGCGCCGGGCTGTCGCTGGTCGGCGCGATCATCGCCTGGACGACGATCTCCTCCGACGTCCTCCACGAGGAGGAAGGCGAGGAGGAGGAGGAGTGCTACTCGTGCGGCGTCGGCGCCCCGACGCTACGCCCCGCCCCCGAGCCCGCCCCGTCCCCCCGGGGTTGACGGGCCGAAACCCGTCGGATAGTCCGACTTCTGCCTCACCGACGATGTTGACGGGCCGAAAACTCAAGCATGGCTTGAGTTTTCGGCCCGTCAACACGGGAGGCAGACAAGAGTGTGACGGGGTTAGACGCTGAGGCCGCCGTCTACCGGGAGGGTGGCGCCGGTGATGCCGCTGCCGCCGGGGCCGAGGAGGAAGGCGACGGTGGTGGCGACCTCGGCAGGCTCCAGTAGGCGCTCCAGGGGCTGGCGGGGGGCGAAGTCGTGGGGAGAGGGCAGTTCGAAGAGGCGGGCGGACTCGGCGAGGAGCGGGGTGTCGGTCGAGCCCGGCGCGACCGAGTTGGCGGTGACGCCGCTGCCGTGGAGGTCGGCGGCGAGGGCGCGGATGAAGCCACCGACGCCGGCCTTCGCGGCGCTGTAGGCGGCGAGGCCCTGCATCCCGCGCGTCGCGCCCGCCGAGGTGACGGCGACGAAGCGCCCCGAGCGCGGCCGCGGCCGTCCCAACAACGTCGGCACGACCAGGCCGGCGGCGAGCATCACCGCCTCGAGATTCACCTCGATCAGGGCTCGCTGCTGCTCGGGCGGGAGTTCCCAGGCGGGTACGCCACCCGCGATCGCGCCCGCGTTGGCGACGAAGGCGTCGACGTCGCCCCACGCTTCGGCCCCCTCGACCACGGCGGCCAGGGCCTCGCGGTCGCTCGCGTCGGCGACCACGGCGCGCGCCACGTCGGCGCGCCCCGCGCGCTTCGCGGCAGCCGCAACCGCTTCGTCGAGATCACGCTCGCTCGCCATCGCGTAGGGAAGCCGACGGTCGGGCGCACAACGGTCGACGGCGACGACGCTCCAGCCGTCGGCGGCAAGCGCGGCGACCGTCGCGGCACCGATTCCCCGACCGGCCCCGGTGACGATGGCGACGCGCCGGTTCACCTCCGCCGCTCCGGTCGACGGGCCGAAAGCCAGGCAGATGGTCCGACTTCCGTCACACCGACGATGTTGACGGGCCGAAAACTCAAGTGAGGCTTGAGTTTTCGGCCCGTCAACGAGGAGGTTGGGTGGCGGGGGCGGCCGGTTCGGTGACGCTGAAGCGCGGCGCCGGGGCGGGTTGGGGCATCCCCCCGACCTCGACGAAGACGCCGCGATCGCGGAGGTGCCCGTCCTCGCGCGCCTCGCGCATCGAGAGGACCGGCGCGACACAGCAATCGGAGTCGGCGAAGAGCGCGTGCCAGTGGTCGCGCGGGCGCTCGGCGAACTTGGCGGTGAAGCGCGCCCGGATCGCGGGCCAGGTGGCGGGGTCGAGGTGATTGGCGATCTCCTCGTCGCCCGCCATCCCCAGGGCCTCCAGCAGCGCCGCGTAGAACTGTGGCTCGAGCGCCCCGACCGCGACCCAGCCGCCGTCGGCACAACGATAGGTGTCGTAGAACGGCGCGCCGCCGTCGAGGAGGTTGACGCCGCGCTCGTCGCGCCAGGCACCCTGCTCGAGGAAGCCGTGCAGCATGCCGGTCACCGAGGCGGCGCCGTCGACGATCGCCGCGTCGACCACCTGGCCGATCCCGGTCGCGCGCGCGTGCAGCAACGCGCTGACCACGCCGACGACGAGGTAGGCGCCGCCGGCGCCGAAGTCACCGAGCAGGTTCACCGGGGGGACCGGCTTACGGCCGGGCTCGCCGACCATGTGCAGCGCCCCGGAGATCGCCAGGTAGGTGATGTCGTGGCCGGCCGTATGGGCATAGCGGCCCGACTGCCCCCAGCCGGTCATCCGCCCGTAGACCAGTGCCGGATTGCGCACCAGGCACTCGTCGGGGCCCAGCCCGAGCCGCTCCATCACGCCCGGGCGGAAGCCCTCGATCAGCACCTCGGCCGCGGCGATCAGGCCGAGCGCCTCCTCGATGCCGGCCGACGTCTTGAGGTCGACCTGGCGCGCGACGCGACCGCGGTCGAGCACCGGCGAGGCGCCCCAGGCGAGGCCCCCTTGGGTGGGACGTTCGATCCGCGTCACCTCGGCGCCGAGGTCGGCGAGCATCATGCCGCTGAAGGAGATCGGCCCGATCCCGGCGATCTCCACCACCTTCACGCCTTGCAACGGCCCCATCGGCGCAGCCTAGCCGCGGTCGCAGGTCGGGCGACGGCCGCTATCCCGCCATCGCCCGCGCGATCACCACGCGCTGGATCTCCTGCGTGCCCTCGTAGATCTGGGTGATCTTGGCATCACGCATCATCCGCTCGACCGGGTACTCGTTGACGTAGCCGTAGCCGCCCAGCACCTGGACCGCCTCGACGGTCACCCGCATCGCGTTGTCGCCGGCGATCAGCTTCGCCATCGAGGTCCACTTGCCGAGGTCGGCGGGGCGCCGGGGCTTGTCGGCCATCGCGCAGGCCTTGTAGAGAAGCTCGCGGGCGGCGGCGGTGCCGGCCTCCATGTCGGCGAGCTTGAACTGGATCCCCTGCAGGTTGTTGATCGGCTTGCCGAAGGCGATCCGCTCCTTCGCGTAGGAGTTGGCGAAGTCGGTGGCGCCCTGGGCGATGCCGACCGCCTGGGCGGCGGCGCCGAGGCGGGTCCGCTCGAGGGTGGCGAGGGCGACCGAGAGCCCCTTGCCCTCCTCGCCGATCAGGTTCTCCTGCGGGACCCGCACGTCGGTGAAGGAAGGCGAGCCGGTCGGGCTCCCCTTGATCCCCAGCTTGTGCTCGAGCTTGCCCGGGTCGAAGCCCGCACGATCTTTCTCGACGACGAAGGCGCTGGTGCGGCGGTTCTCGCGGTCGGTCGAGGCGAAGACGACGTAGAAGTCGGCGATCCCGGCGTTGGTGATCCAGCACTTCTGGCCGTTGATCACCCACTCGTCGCCGTCCTTGACCGCGGTGGTGCGCATCGCGGCGGGGTCGGAGCCCGCCTCGGGCTCCGACAGCGCGAAGGCCGGAGACCACTCGCCGCTCGCGCACCGAGGGAGGAAGCGCTGTTTCTGCGCCTCTGAGCCGAAGAGCCGGATCGGCAGCGTGCCGAGCTCCTGGATCATCAGGATCAGGGCGCTCGAGGCGCACGCCTTGGCGATCTCCTCGACCGCGATCTGCAGCATCAGCGTGCCGGTCCCGGTGCCGCCGTAGGCCTCCTCGAAGGGCAGGCCGAGGATGTCCTGCTCGCCGAGGATCTTGCGGATGTCGTGGGGATATTCGGCGTTGCGGTCGATGTCGCCGGCCCGAGGCGCGATCTTCTCGGTCGCGATCTGGCGGACCAGTTCCCGGAAGTCGACCATCTCCTGCGGGATCTCGTACAGCCCCATGCCTACCTCGACGTCACTCATTCAGTCTTCCCCCAATATTGAGACCTTCAGATAGTAGGAATACAACCTATCGTCCGTAGAGGGGCCCACGACCAGCCCCTGAGGCGGCGTGGGCCAGCCTCGCAAGGACGCAGGGAAATGAGGTGAGGGGAGCGCACTAACAGTGCGTGACCCGAACCGAATGACCGAGGAACTCGCGCTTCGCGCTCGCACCGCTCCCTTCGGTCGCTGGAGGCGCCCCCACGCCGCCTCAGGGGCGGCGGGGGAATTTGGAGAAGTCAGGCCGGCGCTTTTCCTTGTAGGCCTCGCGCCCCTCCTTGGCCTCCTCGGCGCCGTAGAAGAGAAGGTTGGCGTCGTGGGCCAGCTGCTGGATGCCGGCGTAACCGTCCTCGTGGGCGTTGAAGCTCGCCTTGACGAGGCGCAGGGCGAAGGGCGAGAGCGTCAGCATCTCGCGGCACCAGTTGACCGTCTCCACCTCGAGGTCGGCAAGCGGCACGACGGTGTTGACCAGGCCCATCTCGAGGGCTTCGGCAGCGTCGTACTGGCGGCAGAGCATCCAGATCTCCTTCGCCTTCTTCGGCCCGACCAGGTCGCGCAGGATCGAGGCGCCGAAGCCGCCGTCCCAGGAGCCGACCCGCGGCCCGGTCTGGCCGAAGCGGGCGTTGTCGGCGGCGATCGTCAGGTCACAGCAGACGTGCAACACGTGGCCGCCGCCGACCGCGTAGCCCGCGACCATCGCGATGATCGGCTTCGGCAGCCGCCGCATCTGCACCTGCAGGTCGGTGACGTGGAAGCGGCCGACGCCACCCCCCTCCGACATGTAGCCGGTATCACCCCGGACGTTCTGGTCGCCGCCCGAGCAGAAGGCGAGGTCGCCCTCGCCGGTGAAGACGATGACGCCCACCTCCAGATCCTCGCGAGCCGCCTCGAACGCCCGCGAGAGCTCGATCAGCGTCTGCGGGCGAAAGGCGTTGCGGACCTGGGGGCGGGCAATCGTGATCTTGGCGATCCCGTCGCTCGTCTCGTAGCGGATGTCCTCGAACTCACCGGGGCCGGTGACCCAATCGGCGCCGGGACGCTGCACGGAGTCGGACGGGATCGCCGCCATCAGGGTTCCTCGGGGGTGAGCTTCAGCGTGCCGGTGTTGTTGGTGGCGACGGTCCAGGCGATTTCGTAGACGGCGACGTCGGGCTGCACCTGGTTGAGCGGCCCGGTGACGATCACCCTGCCGGTCCCTTCGCGCGGCCCGGTCGCCTTGATCTTGACCTTGATCGCCGAGGCGCTCCAGTCGGAGACCTTGCCTTTCAGGCTGACCGCCTTCCGCGCGAACGGCAGCCGGCCCGGCACCAACGACACGATCAGCTTGTTCTTGGTCACCGCCGCGCGGACGCTGACCTTGGTGACGACGGCGCCGCTGACCGGGACCGAGTTCGAGGTGACCGGCACCGGCGGGGCGCTGGCGGAGGCGACGGCGGCGAGGCCGCCGACGAGGAGGGTGACGAGGGTGGCGGCAAGGGCGATTCTTCTGGATCTCAAGTGTTCCTCCGGGGGCTAGGGGATCGCCAGGTTATCGGGCGACGCAGGCCCTTCGGGACCCCGCAGGCCGGCCCGAAGCCTTCTACGCGGCGAAGTCGCCGGCGCCTGCGCGCAGCGTCCGCAGGGTGTCGAAGAGGTCGTCGAGCTGCCCGGCGGCGAGCGGCTCGGTGCCGAAGCTGGCCTCGTTCAGGACCGCGGTCGCGGCGTCGGCGGCCCGGTGGCCGGCGGCGGTGATCGAGGCGAGGACGGCGCGCCGGTCGGACTCGTGCGGGGCGCGGCGGACGAGCCTCGCCTTCTCCAGGCCGTCGAGCGAGTTGGTGACGCTGGTCCGGTGGACCTGGAGGCGCTCGCCGATCTTGCCAACCGGCATCGAGCCCTGAGCACTGAAGTGGAGAAGCATCAGCACCTCGTAACGGGGAAAGGTGAGGCCGAAGGGCTCCAACAGGTCGTTCAGCCGCGCCATCAGGATCTGGTGCACGCGCATGATCGAGGTGACCGCGACCATCTGCGGCGCCGCGGCCCCCGGCCAACGCTCTTGCCAGTGGCGGCGGGCCTCCTCGATCGGGTCGAAGGGGAGCTGTCCTTGGTCTGCCACGGCGCGAAAGTTATCCACGCGGTCGCGAGCGGGGCCGTCTGCAGAAACTCGTCGCCGCGACGAGTTTCTGCAGACGCTCAGGGCACGAGGCCGGTGAGGGCGGCAACCGCGGCGTCGGCGACCCTGCGCCTCCGAGCTTCCTTCGCCACCTCGGCCCGCCGCACCGCGACCCGGTCGACGAGCTTGAAGTGCACGGCTTCGGCGATCGGCTGGGACCCTGGTTCGGGGCCGGTCGAGCTCCCCTGCGCCGGGGCTTCGCCCGCCGGTTCGAAGGCTTCGTGCGAGGCGCTCAGTTCGCCTTCGGCTTCACCGTTCTGGCCTACGTCGCCGGGCGGGATCGCGCCCTCGTTGGCACCGCTCGCGACCGGGGCGTTCGGTTCACCGGCCAGGCACCGGTCGATCCCCGCGGCGATCAACCTCGCCCGCGCCTCGGCGCCGGCTTCGATCGGGTGCAGGTTGTCGGATTGCATCAGCTGCGGGTGGGTGTGGACGAACCCCGCCCAGTCCGGCGTCTGGGTGCCGGGCCGCGAGGCGGCGAATTCGGCGACCACCCGATTCTTGCCCGCGTTGTCGACGCCGTTGACGGTGAAGCCGTGGATCGTAGGCACGACCATGCACCGGTTGCCGACGGCCTGGACGACCTTCTTCAGGTTTTCCGCCAAGATCTGCGGATACTCGGGGTCGTCGTTGGTCCCCGCGTCGAACACGATCACCGAGTCGGAGGGTTCGTAGCTTTCTTGGAACAGGTCGAAGATCTGGTAGCTGTTGGAGCC
Source organism: Actinomycetota bacterium (assembly GCA_018268415.1). Classification (GTDB taxonomy): domain Bacteria; phylum Actinomycetota; class Thermoleophilia; order Solirubrobacterales; family 70-9; genus VAYN01. The sequence goes on from JAFDWO010000019.1 coordinate 25,258, forward strand.
GCCGACCGCGTTGATCGTGATCGGCACGCCCGGGAGAAGATGGTGCAGGTAGGGAGAGGTCAGTTCCTCGAGGCTGTCGCCGACGACCAGGACGCGGCCGCTGCCCGGTGCGGCGCGCGCACCGGGACCGAGCGCGCCAAGCGCGATCAGCACGGTGGCGAGCGCGGCCACGAAGGCCAGGAGGGGGCGCGGCGCCCGACGGATTCCCCTGCGATTCTGCATCGCCGCGGTTTGTACCGCACCCGGTTGCTGGCGATGGCGATCGGCACGGTTTTGGCACTCGCAGCGTGCGGCGGCAGCTCGAGCGACGGCGGGACGACGGCGGCCAAGCCGACGGGCGACGGCGCCACCGTGCGGGCCCCCGGCGACCCCGAGCCGGGCGGGGAGCGCAAGCCGGACACCCACGCCAGCTCGAGCTCGCCGACGGCGGGCAAGGGCGCCGACGGTTGCCAGGCGCGGCTCGACAACTTCGTCAGTCGCATGGCCGACCTGCGCCAGTCCCTCGTCGCCGGCCTCAGCTACGACGAATACGTGATCCGCGTGCGCGCGATCCGTGACGCCTACGAGGCGGTCCCGGTCGACAAGCTCGGCGCCGCCTGTGTGACCGGCCCGGCGGCCGCGGCGGAGGACGCGTTCAACCAGTACCTGCGCGCCGCCAACGCCTGGGGCGACTGTGCCGCCACCGCGGGCTGCACCGCAGGCGATGTCGAAGGCAAGCTGCAGCACCGCTGGAAGATCGCCTCCAAGAAGCTCGACGCCGCCCGCAAGCAGCGCTAGCGCGCACCACCGACCACCGCGTTGACGATCTGGTCGGCGTAGGCGTCGGCGATCCTCTCGGCCGAGTCCGGACCGCGCCGCCGATACCAGTCGGGCAACCCGTTGAGGGCGCCGAAGATGAAGTAGGTGGCGAAGTTGACGTCGAGCTCCGGTGCCGTTTCCCCCGCCGCCTTCACCTCGCCGATCAGCCCGGCCAGGCGGCGCTCGTAAGCTTCACGGATCACCATCACCTCCTTGCGCCGTTTGCCGGTGAGGTGCTCCCACTCCGTCGCGTAGATCCCCACCCGCTCGATGTTCTTCAGGTACCAGAGCGAGCAGGCCCGGCCGAAGCTCCGCAGCCGCTCGACCGGGCGCTCGTCCAGGCCCCCCGCCTCGTCGAGCATCGCGGTGAAGCGGCCGGCCGAATCCTCGAAGATCCGCGCCAGGAGGTCTTCCTTGGAATCGATGTAGTGGTAGAGGCTGCCCTTGAGCACGCCGACCTCGTCGGCGACGTCCTGAATCGACGCCGACGCGTAGCCCTTCTTGTGAAAGACCCGGATCGCCGCCTCGAGCACGTCCTGACTGCGGTTGCGTCGCTGCCGGCTGCCTGCTTCTCGCACCTCGGCCGTGTCATCACCTCCGCATTACCGTAAAGGCCGTCGAGCGTTCGGCACTTTATCGGTACGGGCGGAGGCTCGTTGAGCGGGGGCCGGCGGGGCCGGCGCTCAAAAGAAGAGGGCCGCCCCGAAGGACGGCCCTCTTGGGCTGGTGCAAGCAAAACGCGTGCGTGACACCGCGGTCGGGCGGGACAAAATCCGACCTCCACGCGCACGCCGGTGCCCGGGTTGGATTCCACCGGGCGCCCGAACCAGTGCGGCGCCTAGCGGCCCTGCACCTCCAGAGTCCCTTCAAGCATGTGACTCAAAATTAGGACCACCTCCTTTCTCTGGTCCGACGATTGAAGCACACACGTGCGGCGGTCTCGTGAACCCCGTCCGGGCGTGCTCCGGGCGACCCCGCATGTCGACCTCCCTAGGCTTCAAGGCATGGACTTCGGTGACTTCGGGGCCTGGACCTCGTACCGGCGGATCGGGCGGGAGGGCGCAGGCGAGGCGGCGCGGGCGGCCGAGGAGGCCGGGCTCACCGCCTTCTGGCTCGGCGGCTCGCCGCGGCTGGAGGATCTGCGCCCGCTGCTCTCAGGCTCCGAGCGGCTCGTCGTCGGCACCTCGATCGTCAACATCTGGTCGTACGACCCGGCCGACCTGGTCGCCGAATTCCACGCGCTCGAGGCCGACTTCCCCGGCCGCGTCTGCGTCGGCATCGGCGTCGGCCATCCGGAGGCGACCAGCGACTACCGGCGGCCGCTCTCGAGCCTCGAAGCCTTCCTCGACGGCATCGACGCCGCCGCCGACCCGATCCCGAGCGACCGCCGCATCATCGCCGCGCTCGGACCGCGGATGCTGGCGATGAGCGCGCGCCGCTCGCTCGGCACGATCCCCTACTTCACCGCGGTCGCCCACACCCGCTTCGCCCGCGCGACGGTCGGCGCCGATGCGCTGGTGATCCCGGAGATCGCCTGCGTCATCGACGAGGACGTCGAGCGCGCCCGCGCGACCGCCCGCGACTACGCGAAGCTCTACCTCGGCCTCAGCAACTACACCAACGCGCTCCTCGAACACGGCTTCGAGCGGAGCGACATCGAGGGCGGCGGCTCCGACCGCCTGATCGACCACGTGATCCCGCACGGCTCCGCCGCCGAGATCGCCGCCGCGGCGCGCGCCCACGTCGATGCCGGGGCCGACCACGTCGCCCTGCAGGCGCTCGGCGCCACGGGCGTCCCGGCCGCCGAGTGGCGGGCGCTCGCCGCCGCCCTGCGCTGAGCGACGCCGCCGACCTCGCGCCGCCGGTACCGTTAGCTGTGCCGATCGTCCCCACCCGCAGGAGCCAACGATGCCCGAACTGAGGTCCCGTACCGTCACCCACGGCCGCAACATGGCCGGCGCCCGCGCGCTGCTGCGCGCGACCGGCGTCGAGCGCGAGGACTTCGGCAAGCCGATCGTCGCGATCGCCAACTCCTTCACCCAGTTCGTCCCGGGACACACGCACCTGCAGCCGGTCGGCGAGGTCGTCGCCGCAGCGGTCCACGCGGCGGGCGGGGTGGCGCGGGAGTTCAACACGATCGCCGTCGACGACGGGATCGCGATGGGCCACGGCGGGATGCTCTACTCGCTGCCCTCGCGCGACCTGATCGCCGACGCGGTCGAGTACATGGCGAACGCCCACTGCGCCGACGCGCTCGTCTGCATCTCCAACTGCGACAAGATCACGCCGGGGATGCTGAACGCGGCGCTCCGCCTCAACATCCCGACCGTGTTCGTGTCCGGCGGCCCGATGGAGGGCGGCACCGCGGTGCTCGAGGACGGCACCGTGCGCAAGCGGGTCAACCTGATCTCGGCGATCGCCGACGCGGTCGCCACCGAGGTCTCCGATGACGACATCGCGCGGATCGAGGAGGCGGCCTGTCCGACCTGCGGCTCCTGCTCGGGGATGTTCACCGCCAACTCGATGAACTGCCTGACCGAGGCGCTCGGCGTGGCGCTGCCCGGCAACGGGACGACCCTGGCCACCCACACCGCGCGCAAGGAGCTCTACGAAGACGCCGGCCGCACCGTCGTGAGCCTGTGCACGAAGTACTACGACGAAGACGACGACTCGATCCTCCCGCGGTCGGTCGCGACCCGCGAGGCGTTCGAGAACGCGATGACCCTCGACATCGCGATGGGCGGCTCGACCAACACCGTGCTGCACCTGCTGGCCGCCGCCCAGGAGGCGGAGGTCGAGTTCACGATGGCCGACATCGACGAACTCTCGCGCCGCGTTCCCTGCATCTGCAAGGTCGCGCCGAACGGCGATTACCTGGTCGAGGACGTCCACCGCGCCGGGGGCATCCCGGCGATCCTCGGCGAGCTGCGTCGCGGCGGCCTGCTGAACGAGGGCGTCCACACCGTCCACGCCGACTCGCTGAACGAGTGGCTGCAGGCCTGGGACGTGCGCGGCGACGGCCCGGCCTCCGAGGCGGCGGTCGAGCTCTTCCACGCGGCGCCCGGCTGCAAGCGCTCCGCCACCGCCTTCTCCCAGTCGGAGCGCTGGGAGTCGCTCGACCTCGACGCCACCGCCGGCTGCATCCACGATCTCGCCCACGCCTACTCCACCGACGGCGGCCTGGCGATCCTCCACGGCAACCTCGCCGAGCGCGGCTGCGTGGTGAAGACCGCCGGCGTCGACGAGTCGATCCTCACCTTCCGCGGCCCGGCCGTCGTGCTCGAGTCCCAGGACGAAGCGGTCGAGGCGATCCTCGGCGGCCGCATCGCGGAGGGCGACGTGGTGGTGATCCGTTACGAGGGGCCGAAGGGCGGGCCCGGCATGCAGGAGATGCTCTACCCGACCTCCTACCTGAAGGGGCTCGGGCTGGGCGCGAAGTGCGCCCTCCTGACCGACGGTCGCTTCAGCGGCGGCACCTCGGGGCTCTCGATCGGCCACGTCTCGCCGGAGGCGGCGTCGGGCGGGGCGATCGCGCTGGTCGAGGACGGCGACCCGATCGCGATCGACATCCCGGCGCGCTCGATCGACCTCGAGGTCGACGACGCGGTGCTCGACGAACGCCGCGAGGCGCTGATCGCCGGCCGCGGCTACGCGCCGGAGACGCGGGAACGCGTCGTCTCCCCCGCCCTGCGCGCCTACGCGGCGATGGCGACCTCCGCCGACACCGGCGCGGTGCGTGATGTCGACGCGGTCGAGCGCGCGATGGCCGAGGCAGCCAAGCGCGGCGCCGAGCTCCCGGCATCCTGACCGCCGGCCGGGGGCCTGCGCGGTGAAGCTGGTGGCGCCGACGTCACCGGCCGGCGCGGGCGGAGCGGCCGGCGGGATGCCGGCGCTCCGCGGGGCCTTACCGACTAGGCGGCGAGGCTGAGTTCGCCGGTCTCGGCCGGCGGCAGGACCTCTTCGACCGTCTCGAGCGAGCTGCTCGTGCGGGAGAGGAGGTAGATCTGGGCGACGGCGTCGCTCTCGCTGACACCGTGGCGCTCGCTGACGGGCTTGCCGTCGCGGTACAGGGTCACGTTCCAGGTCTTGCTCATCTTGCGTCTCTTCCGTGTTGCTTGCGGCTTGTATACCAGTATGGGTAGGGCACGAACACGCGTTTGTGACCGCGCTCACTCGGTGACCGGCGTCACATCTCTCTGACAGATAAATTTCAGGCTCATGCTTGCCGCCCGTGCTGTCGCCGCTTCGATGGAGGACCCGATTTCGGCGCTCGAGGTCAGCCAGGTCGACGAACCGAACGTGCCCGAGGGCTGGACGGTGGTCGATGTCAAGGCGGTGTCACTGAACCATCACGACGTCTGGTCCCTACGCGGCGTCGGCCTGCCGACGGAGCGCCTGCCGATGGTGATCGGCTGTGACGCCGCGGGGATCGACGAGCACGGCAACGAGGTGATCGTCCACGCGGTGATCGGCGACCCCGAGTTCCCCGGCGGCGAAATCATCGACCCAGGTCGGACGCTCCTCTCCGAGCTCCACCCCGGGACGCTCGCCGAGCGGGTCGCGGTGCCGCGGCGCAACCTGGTGCCGAAGCCGAAGTCGCTCAGCTTCGACGAAGCGTGCTGCCTGCCGACCGCCTGGCTCACGGCCTACCGCATGCTCTTCGACCGCTCGGGCCTGAAGCCGGGACAGACGGTCCTGGTCCAGGGCGCCGGCGGCGGCGTCGCCAGCGCCGCGATCGAGCTCGGCCGTGCCGCCGGCTACCGCGTCTGGGCGACCAGCCGCGAGGAGCGCAAGCGGGACTTCGCCCTCGAATGCGGTGCGCACGCCGTCTTCGAGTCGGGCGCCCGCTTGCCGGAGAAAGTCGACGTCGTCCTGGAGACGGTCGGCAAGGCGACCTGGGGGCACACCCTGCGGGCACTGCGACCGGGGGGTCGGGTCGTCATCGCCGGCGCGACCAGCGGCCACGACCCGGCGGCCGAACTGAACCGCGTCTTCTTCAAAGAGCTCGAGATCGTCGGCTCGACCATGGGCACCCTGGAGGACCTCCGTCACCTCGTCTCGATGATCGACGTGAGCGGGATCCGCCCGCGCATCGACAAGACGTTCCCGCTGGCCGCGGTCGGCGATGGCCTGCGCGCGCTCGCCGCGGGCGACGTGCTCGGCAAGATCGTGATCAATCCATGACTCGGGAGTAGTGAGGACATGATGCTTTCCACAAAGAAGTTCACCTTCGTCCTGCCCCTCGTCGCGCTGCTCGCCGCCTGCGTCCTGCTTCCCGCCGCCGCGGGCGCTGCGACCGGCCGCACCGTCGCCGTCACCGCCTCGGCGAGCATCAAGGTGCCGAACGACACCGCGAAGATCGGCTTCGGGGTGAAGCGCGAACGGACGACGCGCACCGCCGCCCTGCAGGCGACCGCCGCCGGCCTGCGCCAGGTGATCGCCGCCGCCAAGGCCTTCCCCGGCGTCGGCGAAGGCGATATCCGCACGGGCCGCATCAACGTCCGGCCGGTGCAAAAGGGCAAGGTCACCGTCTACCGTGCCACCGAGGGGATCCAGGTCACGCTCCACGAACCGGCCAAGGCGGGGGAACTGATCGCCAAGGGCCTCGGCGCCGGCGCCACCGGGGTCAGCGGTCCGAGCTTCGGCGTCGGCAACGAAGAAGCGGCGTTCGCCAAGGCCCTCGCCGCCGCCTTCGACAAGGCGAAGGAACGGGCGACGATCCTCGCCGCTCAGGCCGGTGCCAAGCTCGGCGAAGCGCTGACGATCGACGAAGGCGAAGGCGGCGAACTCGTCGGCAACTTCACGAGCGTCGAATCAGCGGCCGGCAAGGCAGCCCCCACCCCGCCCACCAAACCCGGCACCTCGCGGGTCTCGGCGACGGTCCACGTCGTTTTCGAACTGACCTAGCCGGCCCCGGCCGGTTCAGGCCGGGGCACTGCGGCGAGGGTTGCGCTGCCGCTGACGCGGCAAGCGTCGCTGTCACCCGCCGCGAAGACGCCGAGCGGGATCGAGAAGGTGCGGGTGGCGTCGCGGTAGACGAGCAGCACGGCCGCGCGGGTCGGGTTCGGATCTCCGGAGTAGATGGTTTCCGCCACCCTGCTCGGGGCACCTGGTTCGAGTTCCGTGTTCCCGACCTTCACGCTGCCGCCGCCGACGGCGAGCGAGTAGTCGACGCTCGACCCGGCCGGGCCGGTGGCGCGGAGTTCGAGGTAGGTGTGGGTGCCGCCCAGCTGGGCACTGAAGCAGACGGCGGTCAGGGTCAAGGGCCCGGCGGCGAAGATCGTGCGCGGGGCACCCCCGTCGGTTTCCCAGTGGGTTTCGTAGGCGATCCGCTGGAGGTTGCTCCGGAGTGCGAAGGCCGAGGCGGGCGTGCTTTCCAGCGTGCTCGCATCGCCCGCCTGCGCCGCGGTGTCGGCACTGGTGGCGTGGTCGGCGTTCGTGGCGCTGTTCGCGTGGTCGGCGTTCGTGGCGCTGTCGGCGTGGCCGGCGGTGTCGGCGTTGGTGGCGTGGGAGGCATTGGTGGCCGAGTCGGCGCTGGTCGCCTGCGGCACCTTGCCGAGGGTCGAGACCTTGATGTCGGCACCGGTGAGGGA
>JAFDWO010000001.1 GCA_018268415.1 Actinomycetota bacterium
ACGAAAGGGTCCGGGAAGGGTGACGTTCTCACGGTCCTCGTCACGGATCGGGCGCTTTGGATCCCTCTTCCATACGTGACCGTGACGGGGGTCCGACCTCCTCCGGTCCCCGGGCCTTCTCCCGGGACCGGAGGATCACGGGAGTCCGACCTTCCTCCCGTCCCCGTGCCGCCTCTTTCACGAACCCCTTACCGTCCCTGTGCCCTCTTCCCCCCGCACCCCTCCGTCCCGCCCGGGAGGCAACTCGGACGGGCGGGGGCGCCCGGGGCCGCGCCCGCCGCACCTCGGACGGCCGCCCCGATCCCGAACCACGTCCGTCTTCCGTCACACCCCCGTGTTGATGGGCCGAAAACTCAAGCCTGGCTTGAGTTTTCGGCCCATCAACATCTCGGACGGCCGGGGGGGCGCGGACCACGCCCCGCCCTGCGGTCTCACCACCTGGGGCCGGTTCTGGTCAGGCCCAGGTTCTGATCGTGATCTGCGGTTCGACGACGCCCGCGACGGCGGTGTCGAGCGCGACCGCGGCGGCGTAGCCCGGGCCGATCTCGAGCTGCCAGGCGGCCACCTCGGGTCCGGGCGGCCGACCGAAGACGCCCGTGCCGGTGCACTTGACCCGCGCCTCGTGGCGGGCCCAGGCGCGGTAGAAGACCGGTTCGCGCTCGGCCGCACCGGCGGCGGCGACGGCGGCCGCGTCAGCAGCGGGCAGCCCCCGCCCGGCCAGCCGGAGGAGGTCACGCCGCGGCCGCAGGCGCTCGACGTCGACGCCGACCTCGACCCCGCCGGGAGCGATCGCGACCAGCGCCAGGTCGCCCGAGTGGGAGAGGTTGAACGAGAGGCGCTCCGGCGCGGTGGCGAGCCGCGGCTTGCCGTCCTCGCCGCTGCTCAGCTCGACCGCCGCCCCGCCGCGCCCCGGCTTGTCGGGCCGGCCCAGGTAGTCGGCCAGGATCGCGGCAAGGGCCCGCCGCGCGTCTCCGCGCCGGTCGTCCCCGGTGAGCTCGACGCGCCAGATATGGAGCTCACCATGCGCCGGAAGCTCGCGTCCCGTTCTCATCTCGTCAAAAAGTCCGTGGGGTCTAATGGATATCCGATGGCCGTGACCACCGTGCATAAGATGGACCCGATGGAGTCACCCGCGGTGGCAGGGACCGCCTGGCTGGTCCTGCCTACTTATAACGAGGCTGCCAACATCGCCGCGATCGTCGAGGCGGCCCGCTCGAACCTTCCGGCCAACGCTCGCATCCTGGTCGTCGACGACAACTCGCCGGACGGCACCGGTCGGATCGCCGACGAGCTGGCCGCCGCGGACCCGGCGATCGAGGTTCTCCACCGCGCCGGCAAGGAAGGTCTCGGCCCCGCCTACATCGCGGGCTTCCGGCACGCGCTCGCCGCGGGGGCCGACTTCGTGCTGGAGATGGACTCCGACTTCTCCCACGACCCGGCCGACCTGCCGCGGCTCCTGGCCGCGGCCGAGACCGCCGACCTGGTGATCGGGTCCCGTTACGTCACCGGCGGGCAGGTGGCCGAATGGAGCCTCCTGCGGCGGCTGATCAGCCGCGGCGGCAGCCTCTACGCGGGCCTCGTCCTCGGCGTCCGCCAGCGTGATCTGACCGGTGGCTTCAAGTGCTTCCGCCGCGCGGTGCTCGAGGCGATCGACCTCGACGCCGTCGGCGCCAAGGGGTACGTCTTCCAGGTCGAGATGACCTATCGGGCCCTGAGCAGCGGTTTCACGGTACGCGAGATCCCGATCACCTTCCGTGATCGCCGGTACGGCGAGTCCAAGATGTCCGCCGCGATCGCCCTCGAGGCCACCTGGCAGGTGCCGCTCCTGCGTCACCGGATCGCCCGCGACGGTTCGCGGGCCCGGCGCTCGCTGCCGGCCCCAGCGCCGCGATCCTAGCTATCGTCCCGGCCCGAGGGCCTCGGTGCAGGCCTTGTTCTGGACCTACCGTGGCCACGCTTTCGATCGTCATACCGGCGTACAACGAGGAGACACGCCTGCCGGCGTTGCTCAAGGCCCTGGCGTGTGACGGCGACTCCGCCGCCGCCGCGGCGGGGATGGAGCTGTCCCAGGTCCTGGTCGTCGACGACGGCAGCACGGACCGCACCGCGACGATCCTGAAGGCGGGTGCGGCGGAGAACGCGGAGCTCCTGCCGGTGTTCGACTATCACCGCAACCGGGGCAAGGGCGCCGCCTTCGCCGCCGGAGTCGCGCACGCGCAGGGCGACTTCGTCCTGCTCGCCGACGTCGACCTCTCGACGCCGCTCTCCGAGCTCCCCAAGCTCACCGCCGCGATCGACTCCGGCGCCGACATCGCGATCGGCTCGCGCAACGTCGACGGCGCCGTGGTCGAACGCGGGCCGCGCCACCGCAAGGTCCTCGGCGACAGCTTCAACACCCTCGTCCGCGGCCTCACGGGGCTGCGGCTGCACGACACCCAGAACGGCTTCAAGCTGTTTCCCACCGACGTCGCCAAGCGGCTGGTCGCCGACCAGATCTGCCCCGGCTTCGCCTTCGACGTCGAGCTTTTGATGCGGGCCGACCGCGAGGGCCTCTCGACCGCCGAGGTGCCGATCATCTACCAGCACGACTCCCGCTCCAGCGTCCGGGTCGCCTCGGCCGGCGCCGGGATGCTGCGGGACGTCTGCGGCCTGGTCTGGCAGATCAGGGTCCGGGGACGATGAGCGGCGAGGGAGCGGCCCCGGTCGCGGCCGAGCGCGCCGGCCGGTGGGAGGGCCTCCGCGATCCGACCGTGGTCGCGATCGCGCTCTACACCCTGGTCACGCTCGGCGCCCTCATCGCGGGCTACTTCGCGCTGTTCACCCAGTTCGCGCCCTACGACGACGAGGGCACGCTGCTGGTGACGTTGAACGCCTTCGCCCACGGGCACACGCTCTACAACGACATCTACACGCCTTACGGCCCCTTCTACTACGAGCTGTTCGGCGGCCTGCTGGCCCTGTTCGGCCACGACGTCACCACCGACATCAGCCGCACCACGGTGCTGGTGATCTGGGTCGGGATGAGCCTGGTGTCCGGCATCACCGCGCAGCGGCTGACCGGCCGCCTGGAGCTCGGGCTGACCGCGATGATCGCCGCCTTCGCGACCCTCTTCGTGCTCACCGGCGAGCCGATGCACCCGCAGGTTCTCTGCGTCATCCTGCTCGGGCTCTTCGTCGCCCTGGCGGTGTTCGGGCCCGGCCGCCGCAGCAGGCTGCTCTGGACCGGCGGCGCCGCGGGCGCGTTGCTGGCGGCGCTGGTCCTGACCAAGCTCAACCTCGGCGTGCTCGCGGTCGCCGCAACGGTGGTCGCCGCCGCGGTCACGGTCGAGCCGCTGGCGAACCGGCCCTGGATCCGCTGGCCGGTGACCGCCGGCGCCCTCCTCCTGCCGGTGGTCCTGATGGCTCAGGACTTCAGCGTCGAATGGGTCCGCAACCTGGCCGCGATGGAGGTCCTGGCGACGCTGGCGATCCTGGTCGCCGCCTGGTCGATCCGCCCGTCGCGTGGCGAGCCCGACGAGGTGACGCCACGCTGGCTCGTTGGTGCCGCGGTCGGCTTCGTCGTCGCCTTCGTCGCGATCATGGCCGCGATCCTGCTCGACGGCTCGACCCTCGCCGAAATCTACGAGGGGATGGTGACCGAGGCGCAGCGGGTGCGCGAAGTCAACATGACCGAATTCCCGAACCCCGCGGCGGCGGTCGACTGGGCCCTCGCCGCGGTCGCCGCGGCGGCCATCGCGGTGCGGCTGCGGTGGCCCGACCGGCCCTCGGTCTGGCCCGGGTTGCTGCGCGCCGCCGCCGGCCTCGTGATCTGGTTCTCGATCGCGAAGATCGCCCCGATCGGCCTCAATCCCTCGGTCGGCAACCCGGACTCGCCGGCCGCGGTGCTGGCCTGGGTCGCGGTGATCCCGCCCGGCGGGGTGGTCGAGAGCCCCTACAAGCGGTTCCTGCGGGTGCTGCTGCCCGCCCTGGCGGTTGCCGAGACGATGCAGGTCTACCCCGTCGCCGGCAGCCAGATGGGGATCGCGGCCTTCGTCTACGTGCCGGTCGGCGCCCTCTGCCTCGCCGACGCGCTGACCTCGTTGCGCCGCTGGAGCGAGTCCCGCGGCGGCCTTGCCCTACAGCGCCTCGGCATCGTCGTCGGCGTCCTCGGGGCGGCCCTCGCGGTCGATTTCGCGATCAACTCGATCGCCCGGCCGGGGGTCAACGGCGCGATCGCCTACCGCCACCAGAAAGCCCTGCCGTTCCCCGGCGCCACCGCTCTCCGCCTGCCCCCCGAAACCGCCGAAACCTACGAACGGCTGATCAACCTCGTGCACGAAAACGACTGCACGACCTTCATCGGCTACCCGAACATCGACAGCTTCTACCTCTGGGCCGGGATCGAACCGCCGGTGCCCTATGCCCCCGGCGCCTGGGTCAACGCCCTCGACTCCGAACGCCAGCAGCGGATCGTCGAAGAGCTGAAAAAGTCGCCCCGCCCCTGCCTGATCCGCAGCGACGCCCGCGCCGAACTCTGGCTCCGCGGCGCCCCCGCCCCGGACCGCCCGCTCGCCCGCTACGTCCTCAACGATTTCCGACCGGTGGCCGAAGTCGGCGAATTCCAGTTCGAGCTGCCCGCAGCGGGGCAGTGAGACGCCAGGAGATGGAGCGTTCCATCTCCTGGCGCAGGCGCACGTTCTCGGCGATGGTCGCGTGGGCGGCGGTGATCTGCTCGCGTTGGTCATCCATCACGGCGCGCACGCGGGCGTTGTCCTCGCGCAGCCGCAGGGTGTCGTCGCGCAGCTGTTCGACGTTGTACTGAAGGGCGGCGATCTCGCGCGGCTCGTCGGGCTCGAGGCGCTCCAGCTCCTCGACCGTGATCGTGCCCGACTTCTTGCGTAACAAGGCCATGCCGTGGCCGAAGGGCGGGTCGCCGCCCTGGATCGGGTTCAGGGTGACGACCTCGAAGGCGCGGCCCCAGTGAGCCCGGATCCACCACTCCGAGTTGAAGGCGATCGGCCCGCCGAGCTCCCACGGGTAGCCGTAGAGCACGGGGTTCATCCCGACCCGGTCTCCGTCCCAGGTGTCTCCGGTGAGCGAGTTGAGCATGCCCTCGCCGAGGAACGAGAGCAGCATCAGGCCGCCGTCGGCGAGCACCCGGTGGTGTTCGGCCATCCAGCCCGCCCAGTTGTCGGTGAAGTGGGTGTAGACGCTGAAGGCGTAGATCAGGTCGAAGAAGCCGTCCTCCTGCGGCAGCTTGGCCTCTTCCTCCGTCGCGAAGAAGTGAAACGGCGGTTCCAGGTTCGCCTGCAGCCAGTCGATGCTCGGCCGGTCGATGTCGCAGCCCCAGAACTCGGCCCGCTCGGCCTCGGGCAGGAACTGGCGGATGACCCGCCCCGATCCACAGCCGAAATCCAGCGTGCGCCTGCCGGTCCAGTCCCAGTCCTCGGGGAGGAAGTCCTCGATCATCGCGCGGTGCACGCGACCGGTGGATTCGAACACCGCGCCCGGATCCTCTTCGCCCATCGGACCGATCCGCTGCAGCAGGTCGTTGGGCGGGATCGGCAGCGGCGATGACGGTCTATGCGGCGGCACGGGCGGAACGCTAGCGTTCAGGCCTATGCGACGTCTCCTGATCACCGGTGGGGCCGGTTTTGTCGGCTCGAATCTCGCTGTGCAGCTCGCGAAGCGCCATCCCGACCTCGAAGTGATGGTCCTTGACAGTCTCTACCGTAGGGGCTCCGAGCTGAATCTGCCCCGCCTCCAGGGAGCCGGCATCGAGGTCGTCCGTGGCGACATCCGAAACCCCGAGGATCTGGTGCGGCTGCCAAAGATCGACGCGATTGTCGAGTGTTCGGCCGAGCCTTCGGTGATGAGCGGTGTCGATGGTGACACCGGGTTCCCGGTCCACACGAACTTGACGGGCGCCTACAACTGCCTCGAGCTGGCTCGCCGGGATGGCGCCTTCCTCGTCTTTCTCTCGACCAGCCGCGTCTACCCGATCGAGCCGCAGCTGGCGCTTGATCTGGAAGAGAGCGAGACCCGCTTCGAGATCGCTGCTGAGCAGGCGGTCACGGGTGTTTCGCCCGCCGGCATCGCCGAGGACTTCCCAATGGGGTCAGGCCACCGGTCGCTGTACGGAGCAACGAAGTTCGCAGCCGAGATCCTGCTTGAGGAGTACCGATCCGACCTCGGCGTCCCGGCGGTCGTCAACCGTTGCGGCGTCATTGCCGGTCCCTGGCAGATGGGCAAGGTCGACCAGGGTGTATTCGCCCATTGGATCCTTGCCCACCATTACCGCAACCCGTTGACCTACATCGGTTTCGGAGGGCTTGGGAAGCAGGTGCGAGACCTCCTTCACGTCGATGACCTCGTTGATCTGGTCGAGCGTCAGCTGCTCGATCCGACTTTGTGGGATGGTCGTACCGTGAACGTTGGTGGTGGCCGCGACTGCAGTCTCTCGCTCCGGGAGACGACCGAGATCTGCCGGCGCCTGACCGGCAACGAGGTGGAGATCACCCCGGTCCCCGAGATCCGGCAGGGAGATGTGCCTATATACATCTCCGATTGCCGCAAGTTGTTTGGCGACGACGATTGGCGGCCACAGCGGGACCCCGAGACTATCCTGAGGGACTTCTACGATTGGGTCCTGACCGATGAGGATCGGATTGCCCAGGCCCTGGAAATTAAAGCCCCTGCGTCCTGAGGCAGTGGCCGTTTGAGAAGGCAACGGGCACGGACGCGCATCTTCGTCGGATCGATCGACTAGTAGGCCTAGGTCGCGGTTACCCGGCGCTCGCGCAGCCTGGTGATCGGACTGCCGGAGCGCAGTGAGAGCCAGGTACGTAGTCGTTTGCGGGCAGGCATCTCGACTGTGATGTGTAGGCCAACTGCGAAGGCGAGGGTCGCACCCAGGACCATCCCTTCGAAGATGATGCGCGACAGCGAACCGTCTTCGATCCACTTGCCGCCCCCGAGGTAGGCGATCATGGGCTCGTGGATCAGATAAAAGGCGTAGGACGCCTCGCCGAGCAGAACGATTGCGGGGAGCGCAAGCAAACGTGGCAGGGGCGTGCGGGGTGCCACGGCGAGGCCAAAAATCAGGCAAGTCGCTGGGATCGCGTAAGCGATATCCCAGCTCCATGCAGTGATGAAGAGTTGGCGCCAGGCCATCAGGGCGACGATTGCGAGTGCCGCAAGCGGTGTGAGCCAGCGACAGACTCTGACCGCTAGGGGGCGACGACCAGCGGTGACGAAGAGCCGGGCCGCGAGGATGCCAAGCGTGAAGTCACCGAGGCGGGTGAGCGGCGTGCGATAAAGCCAGCGATGGGCGGAGTCGGCTTCGAAGACCGAGAGGTCACCCCTACCTGTTGCGACGAACCAGGCCGCCAGTCCGGCAACCAGAGCGGCGACGAATACGGCCGCTACCAATATCTGCGGCGGGGTTCGGAGGCGCGCAATCACCGGGACGAGCAGCGGGAAGCAGGCATAGAGGAAGAACTCGACGCTGACCGACCAGGCAGGTGCGTCGAAACTAAAGGCATTGGTCACGTTCGGATCCCAGGCTTGTATCGCGAGCGCGTTGCGCCACCAGCCGTCGATCGACGCCCCATTTGCCTGGAGGTTTAGAACGATGAACGCAAGGACCAGGAGGTAGACAGGGTAGACACGCGCGAAGCGCGCAACCAGGAATTCGTAGACACTGCAGGCTTTGGGTCGGGCGAGATCGTCGAAGTAGTTGAAGGCGAGAACGAACCCAGAGAGAACGAAAAAGATTGTTACGCCGCAATACCCCGATTCGAGGAATGAGCCGATGAAACCAGGAGCGCCGGCGGGAGCGCTCAGATGGTTGAAGTAGACGAAGACGGCTGCGAATATTCTCAGGCCGGTGAGAGCCGGGAGGCGCCGGTCGGAGTGGATTGGAGCGCGGGCGTTCAAGGTGTTCACGTGAGCACTAGATGGTCTGTCGCGGCGCTGATGATCAGGCCGACAACGATCAAGTAGGCGGCGCAGGCCACCGCAGCGATGCCGAGGGTGCGGAACCGGCGCAGTCCAGTTGCTTCGCTCTCGAGCGGGTTCGGCCAGCCGGGGGTCAGGACCAGCAACGCGGAGAGAAGGAAAGCGGGGAGGAGAAAGCGCGTCTCGACCGCGTCGGCCGGCACCGTGGCGCAACAGGCCAAGAGCGCCACGACGTAGCGCCAGCGGACTGTGCCCAGGCTACGTCGACCGCGCGGCCAGAGGAGACGGAAGGCGGCGAGGAAGATAAGCAGGAAGCCGGCCAGACGGAACAGGCCGCGGCCAGGCGGTTCGAGGTGTTCGACGTAGGGAGTGGTGTAGCGCTCGTCGAGCCCGTTGACGACATGTCGAAGGAAGACACCGGCCATCGTGACTGGATTGGAGACGATGATTTCGAGGTACTGAGGGGTATCCTTTACTGCTTCGCCGTCCAGGCTCGCGATGATCCCGTCGGTGCTGGGATCGCGATATTCCATCCGCGGATCAGGTCCGCCTACGTAGGTCTCGTATCGCTGGAGGCGCAGCCCTTCGGTGTACTGCAGCCCCGCCAATTCGCTACCTCCGGGCAGGGGGCTGAAGCCCCCGCCCGCGTGATGGTCGCCGATCGACTGGGGCAGGGAGACGACCAGGAGGCCGAGCGCGAAGGCGCCGACACACAGCGCCATCCGCAGTGGCCCGGCGGGGCGCTCGGCGGGAGTTCGCCACCAGGTCCAGGCCAGGATCAGGGCGAGCATAGGGATCAGCAGGAAGTAGGCAGGGCGGGCATTCACGGCGTAGGCAGCTGCAAGACCGGCGATGCCGAGACACAACGGCGAGCGGACGCGCGAGATGGCGACGAGGGCGATGACGGCCCCGATAAGCGCGGGGAAGTCGCTGAGCGGATAGCTGAGATAGCCGCTCCAGAAGACAAGAAAGAGCCCTCCGAGTGCGAGCCGAGGGAGCAGACCCCAGGTCCGCTCCGGCCAGGCCACCGCCGCCAAGGCGGGTGCCGCCACCCCGGTGAGCAGGGCGAAGAGGACCGCGTTCATGCCGATCACCTCGCCGCCCGGTCCGAGGCCGAAGAGTCCGCCTACTTCGCGCAGTAGGTAAAAGGTCAGCGGCAGGGCATAGCCGCGTAGTCCGGTGTATTCGAAATGCAGGAGCGAGAACGAGCCGTGGTTGTTGAAGGATTCAGACAGGGCCCAGTAATTGCCGGAGTCGAAGTAGAAGGGGCGGCTGCCTTGGATGGCCCCGACCAGAAGGCTCGCCAGCAGCAGGATCGCGAACGCCGTGATCGCCGGCCGGAGAGACGCGGGCATCACGGTCGATGTCGACTGAGAGGTGCGGCGCACGACCCGCGGGGCTGCGCTCACGTCCGGCCAACCGGAGGACGGCGGTAACCTGCCGATCCGGTCAGAATCATGCGGCGACGTGCGGAACTCGGCCGGGTGGGCGGGATCCCGCTCATGAGGACGCCGAGACTAACAAGACGAACAGAGGCGTGAGGCGCTAGCGTCACCGCTGATTTGAATCTGGATCGGGAAAGGATTGGATGCCCGCAGCGATCATCACCGGGGCCGGGGGCCTGATCGGCTCCGAGGCCGTCGACCACTTCATCGGCCAGGGGTTCGATGTGGTCGGGATCGAGAACGACATGCGCGCCCGCTTCTTCGGGCCGGAATCGTCGACGTCCCACGTCACCCGGCGGCTGGTCGACGAGCACGAGAGCTTCAAGTGGGAGAACGTCGACATCCGCGAGGCGGCCGAGGTCATGCGCATCTTCCGCGAGCATGCCGGTCAGATCGAGCTGGTCATCCACACCGCCGCGCAGCCCTCGCACGACTGGGCGGCGAGCGAGCCGCAGACCGACTTCGGGGTCAACGCCAACGGGACGCTGAACCTGCTGGAGGCGGCGCGCGCGCACGCGATCGACGCGCCCTTCATCTTCACCTCGACCAACAAGGTGTACGGCGACACGCCGAACCGGCTGCCGCTGCAGTCGCTGGAGAAGCGGCTGGAGCTGCCCGAGGACCATCCTTACCACAAGGGCATCGATACCTCGATGTCGATCGACACCTCGACGCACTCGCTGTTCGGCGTCTCCAAGGCGGCGGCCGACCTGCTGGTGCAGGAGTACGGGTACTACTTCGACATGCCGACGGTCTGCTTCCGCGGTGGCTGCCTGACCGGGCCCCAGCACGCGGGCGCCAAGCTGCACGGTTTCCTCGCCTACCTGATGAAGTGCACCGTGACCGGTACCCACTACACCGTCTTCGGGTACGAGGGTAAGCAGGTCCGCGACAACATCCACAGCGCCGACCTGATCGCCGCCTTCGACGAGTTTCGCAAGGCGCCCCGCCCCCACGCCGTCTACAACATCGGCGGCGGCCGCTTCTCCAACTGCTCGATGCTGGAGGCGATCGAGGTCTGCGAGCGCGTCTCCGGCAAGACCCTCTCTTGGGAGATGGGCGAGGAGCCGCGGATCGGCGACCACCGCTGGTGGATCTCAGACCTGGCCCCGTTCCAGGCCGACTACCCCGCTTTCACCTTGCGTTATGGGATCGACGAGATCCTGCAGGAGATGTACGAGCAGAACGTCGAGCGTTGGACAGGTGCGCCGGCGTGACGCGCTTTCGTCCGTAGGTCAAGGCGCTGCGGGGGGCAAGTAGGGAGACAACGGGTACTTGGCAATTGCCACTTCACACTGCTCGCGGTTTTCGATCGCCGTGTATCTGCCCGAGGTCGTGTCGATGAAGTAGGTCTTGCCGTAGAGGGAGATGTACTGTGGCGGAGTCTGACCTTCAACCTCGTAGCGACCCTTTGGGTTCACCCCTTCAGGGGTGCATTCGAATTCACTCTCCGGATAGGCGACGAGACTGGTCAGGGTCGGGTCATCGTATTTCAGCCTCACGCTTTGGGTCATGTCCCAGGTGTTGCCGAACACCGGGACTCCTGGTCCCTCTTCCACTGGCTGGCCGAAGGTCCATATCGTGCTGCCGCGCTTGGGGTTCGGAAGGTGCTCCCTCATCGTCGTCAGCACCCGCACGTCTTCCTGGTACGCCCTGGTGAAATAACCGGAGAAGTCACCGATCGTGCGCAGCCATCCTGCCGCTATCAGCGCGCAGCCGATGGCGGCTACGACAGAGACCCAGCGGCGGCCCCGCGGGATGTCGCGCAATATCAAGGTGGCGAGGAGCATCGCCGCGGCGTAGAGCATCAGGACCCAGCCGAAGCTCGGCACCAGGTTGACCCGATCGCCGATCCCCGGTAGGAGAGGTTGGTAATAGTCGGTGCCCGGCGCGTAGATGACGTAGCCCAGGACGACGATAATCGCGCCTGCGCCCATCGTCATCAGCCAGCGCTCCAGATCCTCCCGTATCGGATCGGCTCTGTCGCGCAGCCACCAAATGAAGAGCGCCACGGCGGGCACCATCAAGACAAGGAGGATCAGATACCAGTGGTCGGTATTGAACGGCAGGACGACGGTCATCGCCAGGGTCTTCGCCTGTTCGAGGATCAGTCGTCCGTGCGCCCATGCCCCCATTTCGGTTTCTGCGTGGCCTTCGCTTGATTGCAGCGTCACGGTGAGCGCGATCACACCGAGGACGCAGCAGTCGGCGACCCAGCGGGCCAAGGCTTCGCGCCAAGGCGCTCGCAGCAAGTAGAGGAGGATCCCCGCGAGGATCACCAGCAGGGCGATCTCGTATAGCAGCAGGCTGAGCACGAAGAACAGGATCGAGGCGGTGTGGAGCAGCAGCTTGTTCCGCAGGCTTTTGGCTTCGAAGGCCTCGAGCGCGAGCAAGAAGCCGAAGCAGACGAAGCCCAGCGACGCGGGCCCCCAGATCGTCGCCAGCCAGAACCGGATCGACGTGGCGGCTGGGAAGATGAGTACGAGGGCGGCGATCATGCCGGCGTCGAACCAGCGAAAGCCGAGCTTGCGGAGGAGCAGGTAGAAAGCTGCGCACATGCCGACGTTGGTCGCGACCTGCCACGTCAGCCAGAAGCCGACGTGGGATCCAAAAATCGAGTTCAGCAGGACCAGATAGACCGCCTGCAGCGGCCGCGGAGCAATGTTCGCCTGCGAGCCGAGTTCGGAGATCTTGTTGAAAAATCCGTGGGCTTCGCCAAAGACATAATTGGCCCGGTTTGCCCAAGCATCGCTTAGAAAGCCCCCATGGATCGCTTGCGGCTCGTAGACGATGCCCGCGATCACCGCGAGGACGAGGAGGACGATGGCGAATTGGAGGCCGGAGTTGCGGCGCACGAGACCCAGAGCAGCGCTCACGTGCGGCCCACCGGGGGAACGCGGCAACCTTCCTGTCCGGCCGGATGACGTGCGGAAATCGGCCAGCTGGGCGGGTGTCCGCTCATGGGTTGCCGAGACTAACAAGACGTACCGAGGCGTGAGTCGCCAACGTCGCCGCTGATCTGAGATCGAGGACGAAGTCCTGGAGGCGACTTTTCATGAGACTTGTATAGCTTCTCGCGCATGAGGCTCTCGGTCGTCATGCCGGCCCAGAACGAGGAAGGCTCCGTCGGCGCCACGGTCGAAGGGCTGGTCTCCGTCCTCGAGGACGCCGAGATCGACTATGAGGTAGTCGTCGTCAACGACGACTCAGAAGATTCGACCGAAGCCGTGATCGCCGCGATCGGCGCACGGAATCCGCGCGTCCGCGTCCACAAGTCCCATTACGAACGCGGCTTCGGCAACGCGATCCGTGCAGGGCTCGATGTCTTCGAGGGCGACGCAGTGGCGATCGTGATGGCCGACGCATCTGACGACCCGCACGACCTTGTCGCCTACCAGCGCCTGCTCGAGGAAGGTTGGGACTGCGCCTTCGGCTCGCGCTTCATGCCTGGGGCGGAGATCCGCGACTACCCGCGCCTCAAGTACATCTTCAACCGCCTCGCGAATACCTTCATCCGCCTGCTCTTTCGGCACCGCTACAACGACACCACCAACGCCTTCAAGGCGTACAAGCGCGAGGTCATCGAGACCGTCCAGCCGCTCCTCTCCAAGCACTTCAACCTCACCGTCGAGCTCCCCCTGAAGGCGATCGTCCGCGGCCACAGCTTCGCCGTCGTTCCCACCTCGTGGACCAACCGCACGACCGGCGAAGCGAAGCTGAAGATGAAGGAGATGGGCAGCCGTTACCTCTTCATCGTGCTCTACGTGTGGTTGGAGAAGGTCCTCAGCCGCGGCGATTACCAGATCCGTGAGCCGCGGACGGGGCGCGAGCCGGTAGGACGGCCCTGACGCCCGCCGTGGCGTGATCCTGTCGGGGGGTCGATCCGAATAAGGTAACGTCGATGGGTATCACGACGGTCGCGGCGAATGACTTCGTCCGCCAATGGGACGATGTGCGCGAGGACGCACTGGCGGCCGTCGATCGAGTCGGGGGCAGCGGTTGGTTGGTGCTCGGCGACGAGGTCGCAGGCCTCGAGACCGAGCTGGCCAATTGGTGGGGGGTCCCGCACGCCGTTGGCGTGGCTAGTGGCCTCGACGCGATCACTATCGGGTTGCGATGCGTCGGGATCGGCCCCGGCGACCGTGTATTGACCACGCCGTTGACGGCCTTCGCGACCACGCTGGCGATCGTCCAGGTCGGCGCCGAGCCGGTCTGGTCTGACATTGACGAGACGGGCGGCCTTGATCTCGAACGTGCGGCCGAGGTCCTCGGCGACGACCCGTCGATTCGCGCTGTGGTTCCGGTCCACCTCTATGGCCATCCGCTCGACCCCGAGCTTCTGAGCGGCCTGGTGGCAGAGTTCGATGTTGCGCTGGTCGAGGATTGCGCCCAGTCGGCTGGTGCGGAGCGCGAGGGTATGCCGACCGGGGCGGTGGGGACGGTTGCCGCCACCAGCCTCTATCCGACCAAGAACCTTGGCGCGATGGGCGATGGCGGCGTCGTCCTCACTGCCGACGAGGAGGTTGCAGCGCGGGCCCGATCCCTTCGCGACTACGGTCAGCAAGGACGCTACGAGCACGTCGAACTTGGCCTTAACAGCCGCCTCGATGAGCTGCAGGCAGCGATACTCCGCTCCGCTCAGTTGCCACGCCTCGAGCGCCATCTCGCGCGCAGGAGGGAGGTGGCCGCACGCTACGACGAGGCGCTCCGGGGTACTTCCCTGCGACCGATCGAGACCGCCGGCGGCCGCTCCGCCCGCCATCTCTACCCGGTCGAGGTCGAGGATGACCCTGTCGGTGCCTTTCAACGACTGCGCGACGCAGGGATTGGGGTCGGCCGCCATTATCCATTCGTCTGCTCTGACCAGCCTGCGGCCGGGGGCATCGGGGTTGCCGTCGGCGATCTCGCGGTTGCGCGACGACTCGCTGCCCGCGAGCTCTCGCTTCCGATCCACCCCTATCTCACCGATGACGAGGTCGAGGCCGTGATCACTGCCTGCCGCGATATCCAGAGGTGACCGACGTGCTCAGCTCGCTGATCATCCCCGTCTACGGCAACAGCGAGACGATCGCACCGTTGATCGAGGCGATCGAAGGAATCGAGCGGCAGGTGGAGGGCGATCTCGAGGTCGTCTTCGTCATCGACGGCAGCCCCGACGATTCGGAGACGCGCCTGCTGGCCGCTCTGCCGGATTCTTCGCTCGACGCCCGTGTGGTCGAGCATTCGCGCAACTTCGGCTCCTTCGCCGCCATCCGGACCGGGATGAACGTCGCCAGCGGTTCGCGTATGGCGGTGATGGCTGCCGACCTCCAGGAGCCACCCGGGCTGGTCGTCGAGTTCCTCCGTCGGCTCGCGACCGGAGACGTTGACATAGTCGCGGGCGAGCGGGCCAGCCGCGACGACCGCGGCGACGCCGCTGCCAGTCTCTATTGGCGCCTCTACAAACGCTTCGTCCTGCCCGAGGTGCCGGCGGGTGGCGTGGACGTCTTTGCCTGCTCCGCGGAGGTCCGTGATGTGATCTGCTCGCTCGAGTCGGTTCATACCTCGCTGGTCGCGCAGCTCTTCTGGGTGGGCTTCCGGCGCGAGCTGGTCGCCTATGATCGCCTGCCGAGCGCCACCCCGAGCGGTTGGACCTTCCGACGCAAGCTCCGTTATCTGTCAGACAGCGTCTTCGCCTTCACCGATCTGCCGGTGAAGGCCCTCTGGATGATCGGTCTGGTCGGCCTGGCCCTTGGCGTTGTCGTCGCGCTGATCGTGATCGTGGCGAAGGTCTTCGGTTCGATCCACGTACCCGGCTATGCGCCGACCATTCTCGTCGTTGACTTTTTCGGCAGCCTCAACCTGATCGGACTCGGAATAATCGGCTCTTACGTGTACCGCACCTACGAGACCGCGAAGGGCAGGCCGGGCGCAATTGTCGCCCATGAGATCGACATCGCCAAAGGTGGTCGGGATGGCTGATATCTTCGTGCATCCGCAGGGCCTGTGTGAGAGCGATCGGGTCGGCGACGGCACGCGAGTCTGGGCCTTTGCCCACGTTCTCCCCGGTGCCCGCGTCGGGGTCGAGTGCAACGTCTGCGACGGTGTCTTCATTGAGGGCAAGGCGATCGTCGGTGATCGCGTCACGATCAAGTGCGGGGTGCAGCTCTGGGACGGGGTGGAACTGGAGGACGATGTCTTCGTCGGGCCCAATGCAACCTTCACCAACGACCCGATGCCACGTAGTCGGCAGTGGCTCAAGGAATACCCGCGGACGGTCGTTCGCGCAGGGGCCTCGATTGGCGCAAACGCAACGATCCTGCCCGGCCTTGAGATCGGCCAGGGCGCGATGATCGGCGCCGGAGCCGTGGTTACGCGCTCGGTCCCCCCGCACGCGATCGTCGTCGGCAATCCTGCCCGGATCAGCGGATACACCGAATCGCTCGGTGCCGAACAGGAAGACTCCGGGCACTCTCATCCGGGTGGCGCGACGCCTGACTCCAAGACGCTCGGGGTCGACGGCGTGCACGTGCAGCGTTTCAAGGAGGTGGTCGACCTTCGCGGCTCCCTTACTGCGGCCGAGATGCCCGATGCCGCCATCCCGTTCAAGCCGGCTCGCTGGTTCATGGTCTACGACGTGCCCAGTCGCGAGATCCGTGGTGAGCACGCTCACCGGGTCTGCGAGCAGTTCCTGATCTGTGTCTCGGGACGGGTATCAGTCGCCGTCGACGACGGTCGCAATCGTGGCGAAGTCGTGCTCGACAGCCCGTCGATGGGTATCTACGTGCCGCCGATGGTCTGGGCGAGCGAGTACCGCTACGAAGCTGACGCGGTGCTGCTGGTGCTCGCCTCACACCCCTACGATCCCGACGACTACATCCGCAAGTACGACGAGTTCCTCGCCGCCGTCGCGGCAGGCTAGTTCAGCGCGAGATCAGGTCGCGCAGCTTTGGCGGCCTGCGCTTCATCCAGGCGAAGGGGGTGCTGATCCGCGGCATTCCATGGCGCAGGTGGGGGTTGGTTGCCGGATCGACGACGGTCAGCGCCAGCCAGCGTTCGCGGAGTTTGTCCTTTTCCCAATCGGCCACCTCGGTGTCGCGGGAGGAGGACTCGAAATGGTAAAGGACAGTATCCGGGTCGTAGACGTTGCGGCGGCCGCTCGCGACCTGCTTCAGACAGAAGTCCATGTCGTTGTAATTCATCGGGAAGTCGAGACTGAAGCCGCCGACGTCGTTGAAGGTGCGGCGCGATGCCATCATGCAGGCGGCAGTCACCGCAAGGTAATTCTGAGCGACCAGGATGTTGTTGGAGTAGGAGCCGGAGGTGCCCGGGAAGCCGTAGTAGATGTGGCCTGGGTAACCACCATTCTCGAACAGGATTCCGCCGTGCTGAAGTCTGCCGTCCTGCCACCAGAGTCGGGCGCCGACGGCGCCGACCTCTGGTTGCGCTGCGTACATCACCATCCGCTCGATCCAGTTCGGGGTGACGATCTCCATGTCGTCATTGAGGATCAGCAGGTACTCGCCGCTGCTGTTGACCGCCCCGCGATTGATCTTCGCCGAGAAGTTGAACTCGTTCTCGAACTCGATCAAGCGTAGATGCTTTCCGCCGAGCTCTGTCAGGCGCGTTCGCGTTGCGGTGCCGACGTGAGAGTCGACCACACAAACGATCTCCAGATTCTTGTAGGTAGAGATGGTCAGGATGCTTTCGACGCAATGCTCGACCAGGACCACGTCCTCGTAGCGGACCTCGCGTCTTTGTCCGGCCGTCGGGATGACGATGCTGACCAGCGGTTCCTCGGCCGACCGCGGCTCGAGGTGGTAGACGCCGGGGACCTCGAGATCACGCGACACCTCCGCATTCAGACCGACCCGATCGCAATGCGCCTGCACGGCGCGCGTACCCGCTTCGAACGCCCATGGCTTCGCCTCTTCGCCTCCTCCCGCGGCCGACGCGGCGAGCGTGCGCCAGTGATAAAGGACCCGCGGCACGTGGAGGACGCGGCGGGCCCGCTCGGTGACCTTGAGGACGATGTCCCAGTCCTGTGAGCCCTCGAACTCGGGGTCGAAACCGCCGACCTCTTCCATCAGCGAGCGCCGCAGCACGCTCAGGTGGCAGGTGTACATCTGCGTGCGCATCCGCTCCGGCGACCAGTCGGGCTTGAAGAACGGTGCCTCGTGGTGCCCGGCTTCGTCGATCTTGTCTTCGTCGGTGTAGAGATAGTCGGCCTCGGGGGAGGCCCTGAGCGCTTCGTCGACGATCGCCAGGGCGTCGGGATGAAGCGTGTCGTCATGGTCGAGGAGGGCGATGAACTCACCTTCCGCCAGCCTCAGTGCGTCGTTGGAGGCCGCGACGATGCCGCCGTTGTCGTCCCGGAGATGCACCCGGAAGCGTGGGTCTTCCTCAGCCGCCCGGGCGAGTCGCTCGCGTACCTCTGGCGCTTCCGAGGAATCGTCGACGAGAACGTGCTCCCAGTCGCCGAAGGATTGTCGGCGGACGGATCCCAGCATCGCCTCGAGCACGTCGGGCGACGTGTTGAAGACCGGCGTCAGGACCGTGAAGCGAGGCATCCGCGCGGCGCGTCTCAGCCGCGTCTGAGGGGCCTAGTAGCTCGGGAGACGACCTTCCAGACGACCCCTGGCACAAGCCCTTTGATCCGCTGCAGCAGGTGCATGGCCCGCGCCGCTCCCGCTTCCAGCTCGGCCACCCGCCCGCGGAGCAGCCCCGCCTCGGCGTCCCTGGCGATCAGCTGGTCGCGCAGGCGAAGATTCTCTTCGCGCAGGCGGACCATCTCAGCGTCGGGGTGGACGTCAACCTCAGAAGACTGGCCGGCCATCTCGGCGAGTCTAGCGCCGGCTCCTGTAGATTCGCGGTCTGGAGGGGTCGCCTCCGCGACGAGGATCTGAACATGGCCGAGACCAACGAGCATCCTGAGCGCTTCGACCCCGCCGAGTCGACCGGGACGCTGATGGACGCCGAGCATCGGTGTCGCTACTGGTGGGCGGCGCAGGTGGCGTCCGGCAGAGACGTATTGGATGCTGCGTGTGGAACCGGCTACGGCACCGCGATTCTCGCCGAGGCAGGCGCGAGCACGGTCACCGGCATCGATCTTTCGGCCGATGCGGTCAGCGCTGCCGGGGAGCGGCTCGGTGACCGAGGCCCCGTGCTTCAGGGTGACGTGCGCAGCCTGCCGTTCGAGGACGACAGCTTTGATCTGATCGTCTGCTTCGAGACGATCGAGCACGTCGACGACGGCGCAGCGGTCATCGCCGAGTTCCGGCGTGTTCTGCGGCCTGCGGGGATCCTTTTGATCTCTTCACCCAATCCTGGTGTCTACCCTGAGGGCAACGAGTACCATGTCCACGAATACTCTCCGGCGGAACTGGCTGAGTTGGTCGGAGCGGCGTTCCCGAAAGTGGCTGAGCACGTGCAGCATCCTTGGATCGCGTCGGCCATCCGGCCGGCCAACGGTTTGCCGGCCCGGGGTGAGATGAGTCCGGCCATGAGGGAGATCTGTGAGCTCAAGCCCGGAGGGCAGACCTACACGATCCTCTCCGCGGGAGTCGAGGATCCGCCTGACCTGAAGGCCCTGCTGATGCTCGGAGAGGCGTTCGAGGTCAAGTGGTGGGCGGAGCATGCGGCCGAGATGGAGCAGTACTTCACCCGGGAGCTAACCGCCTCAATTGAGCGCGAGCAAGCCGCCGGCAAGCGGCTGAACGACGCCAATGGACGGGTCGTCGCGGCGAGCGAAGAACTCAGCAGATTACGGGCGATCGAGAGCCACTACGCCGAGCTGCAGGCGTTGAGCGCCCACTATGACGTCGCGGTCACCCGCCTCCACGAAATTGAAGCTTCCCGGTCGTGGAAGCTGTTGGCGCCGCTGCGCCGGCTCCGGGGCTAGGGAGCGCTCGTCGTCGGCGGTTCGGTCAGCGACGGGTACTTGCGCAGCAGCGTCGCCCAGGCCGCCGAGGTGTCGACGTTGGAGATCGAGATCATCGAGTGTGGGGCGATCCGATACCGGGCGATGAACTGGGGGACCCTGACGCCGCCCATTCCGGCATCGGCCATCGCAACCCAGACACTGAAGTCCTCCCAGCCGTATAGAGCCTCGTCGGTTGGGTAGCCACCGATCCGCTCGAGTGCAGAACGCCGCAACATGGCCATTGCGTCGATGTAGTTCCCTTGGCGCAGATGGGCGGGATCCCAGTCAAGCCAACTCATCAGGCCGATCGGACCCGACTCGTCGAAGGTCTCGATGATGCCATAAGCGAAGCTCGCCTCTGGGGTCGAGTCGAGCGCGTCGGCGAGCAGGTCGAGTCCGTTCGGCATCAATTCGTTGTCGGCATCGAGGATGAAGAGGAGGTCGCCCTTCGCGTGGGCCGCAGCCAGGTTGCGGGCGGCGGGAAGGCCGCCGTTACGCTGCCTGCGCACGAGCTTCACGGACAACCATGGGAGCTCGGCGCAGGCGCCGCGGATCGCCTCGACAGAGTGGTCGGTGGAAGCATCGTCGATCGCGACCACCTCGATATCGGTCAGCTTTGAGAGGGCGACACTGCGGAGCGCCGCGCCGACGTGCTCGGCGTAGTTGTAGACGGTGAGGAGAACGCTGACCCGGGGCTTGTCGCGGAGCGGTCCGAACTGCTCGACGATGTCCTCCGGGGCCTCGTCAGAGCCTTCGAGCTGGTTGAGGCGCCGCTCGATCGCGCGGGTCCGCAGCAGCAGGTGCTTGAGCGCCATTCGCGTCGGCAGCTCCCGGCCGATGACCTCCGCGTGAGCCTCCCAGCCACTCTGAGGGGGGTCGAGTATGACCGGCGACGGTACCGGGAGACCCCAGTCGCCGGACCTGCCGCGCGGTCGGCGGGCCGCCGTATCCACCGCATCGGCGAGCACTTCTGCGGTGCGCTCCATTGGAAGCTGACCGCGCACCGTGTCGTAGGCGGCGCGACGGATGCCCTCGAGGCGTTGCTCATCGCCGATAAGCGCCTCGAGCGCGAACGGGATGTCGTCGTACTCGACCGTGACGAAATGCTCGCCCGGGACGAGAGGCTCGAAGCCGATCGACGGCTCGCTGAGCACCACGCATCCGTTCAGGATGGCGCCCAGGATCCGATGCCACTCCAGGTAGCCCAGCTCGGCACGGTGAACGTTGAGGATCACCTTGGAGTCGGCCATCAGTCGCCACTTGCGTTCATGTGAGAAGAAGTACGCAGCATCTGCCCTGTGCGGGCGACCGGTCTCGGTCAGGTAGAGCGCCGAGGTCCTCCCCTCCAGCACCGGGGCACAGCGGGCGAGGGCGTGAGCGCGGCGCTCGTTGTATCCGCCGAGGAAGGTGAGGTCGATCGAGCGCTTAACCGCCTCGCCGTGCCAATGGTCCCACGAGGCGACGTAGCCGAGTGGCACGAATTGTGCCGCGATCTCGCGGCGTTCAAGCTCCTTGGTGCCGAGCACGTTGATGTCGACCGTGGCGCCGGCGCGGGCGGCGAGGTCGGCGACCAGCTCGAACCACTCGGTACCCGGCTGCTCGGTCCCGATCGCAACGCTGCGTTTCAGTTGGGAGACCGAAGGGTGGGCAGCTGGGGCGACGAGCGGAAAGAACTCGTGTGGAATGAACATGTAGACGAGATCGTCCTGCAGCGGCGGGAAGTGGTCCACTGACTCCTCGATGACGTAGCCGCCGTGCACCATGGCATCGCGAAAGGCTTCGAGAATCTCGGAAAAGAAGACGTTCTGACCACTGGCGGAGACGATGCAGACGCGTTGTGGGCGGGCCATCCCGCCCAATTGTATGCTCGGCCGTTGCGACGACACGGAGACCTGGGTCAGAGGTTCTCGGCGACGCGCGGGGCCTCGCGCTTGAAGATCCAGGCGCCGAGCACGCAGACAAAGACGAAGATCGAGGCGGCGGGGAGGAGGCCGATCCATCCGTTGGCCGCCTCCAATGCGGTGGGCGCCTTCGGTTCGTGCAGGATCCAGACGCGGGCCTGCTCGAATATCACCGCGAGGGGATTGATCATCATCAGTCGTTCAAAGGTTTCGCCCTTGAAGTCGACCGGATAAAGAATCGGCGTCCCGTAGAAGAGGACTTGGGCGACCACCACCCAGATGATCGCGACGTCGCGGAAACGGACGTAAAGGACGGAGAGGCCCATGCTGACCGCCGCCGCGAGGATGAAGAGGAACAGGAGGCAGAAGGGGAAGAGCAGCCAGGTCCAGGTCGGATCGACGCCGAAGGCGAAGATGAAGACGACGATGATGATCAGATTGAGGCTGAGATTGAAAAGCCCGGTTAGCACGGTCGAGATCGGGATGACCAGCCGCGGAAACTGGGTCTTGCGTACCACGCCCTCCTGGGTGACGACAGAGGTCACGGCATTGGTCGTCGCTTCCTGGAAGAAGGTGTAGAGCACGATCCCCATCAGTAGGAGGACGG
This sequence comes from Actinomycetota bacterium, assembly GCA_018268415.1. Taxonomy (GTDB): domain Bacteria; phylum Actinomycetota; class Thermoleophilia; order Solirubrobacterales; family 70-9; genus VAYN01. The sequence goes on from JAFDWO010000001.1 coordinate 21,793, forward strand.
CATAGTGTTCAACTTCGTCGCCGCCCACTTTGAAGACTTGGGTGAAGACGAAGAGCAACACGCCGAAAAGCATCAACGGGCGGATCAGCGACCAGAGGTAACCAAGGACGGTGCCGAAGTAGACCCGCTTGAACTCGGTCACCGCGGTCAACCAGAGCAAGTCGAAGAAGCGCCGCGATCCGCCGCCCAGGGCCGACGGACCGCGTACCTCGCGCAGTTCGGCGGCGGGGTCGGGTGTGGCGGCAGGGATGGCGTTGGTGGTCATAGAGGCGCCTCGATCTCGGTCTCGACGGAGTGGTCGATCGCGATCACGCCGCCCATGTGGCCGGTGCCGTAGACGACGAACTCGATCGCATTGTGGACGTAAAGGGCTACGAGCCCTTCGAAGGCGCGGTTGATACCGCAGTGGACGAAGTAGTGCCCGGGCGCGAGCCGATTCTCCATCCTTACCGTGACCTTCACTCGCTCTCCTTTGGCCACGGGACGCTCGTCGACTTCGCCACCGACGGGCGAAGAGAAGGCGGTGATCCCGACCCCGTCGGCGTTGGCGACGATGAAGCCGACATCGAGCCCGGCGAAGTCCTCGAGTGCTTCCACCTCCAGTTCCAGATGCAATTCCTCGCCGTACTCGAGAGCCTTCACGTCGTCGTCATCGCTCCCCTCGAGATGTGCGCCGATCAGGTGTACCGCGGTCGACTTCTCCGTCTCTGGCAGGTGGCGCGAGGCCTGGGTCAAGCGCTGGAAGTTCAACTCCAGATAGCGCCTGCCGACCTCGCCCGGGTCGCCGATCTGCTCGATGCGGCCTTCGTGGATCAGCATCGCACGATGGCAGTACTCCTCGACCGTCGACATCTCGTGCGTGACCAACACGATCGTCTTGCCTGCCGCTTTCATCGCCCGGAATGCGTCGGCGCACTTCTGCTGAAAGGCAGCGTCACCGACGGCGAGCACCTCGTCGATCAGGAGGATGTCGGCGTCAACCTCCAGCATCAGTGAGAAGGCGAGTCGGACGAGCATCCCTGACGAGTAGTTCTTCAGCTTCAGGTCGATGAATTCCTCGAGTTCGGCGAACTCGATGACGGCGTCCAGTCGGTTGCGGCTCTCGCGCGGGGTAAGCCCCATCATCACCCCGTTCAGGACCGCGTTCTGACGCGCCGTCAGCTCGACGTTGAAGCCGACTCCGAGCTCGATGAACGGCGCCAGCCGGCCAGCCATGCGGATCATCCCGGCGTCAGCACGGTAGATGCTGGCGAGGAGCTTCAGAAGCGTGCTCTTGCCGGAGCCGTTGCGGCCGACGATGCCGAAGAACTCACCCTTGCGAACGTCGAAGCTGATGCCGTTGAGCGCGCGCAGTTCGCGGAAGTCGCGCGACCGCAGCGGTCGCACGGCGCGCTCTTTGAAGGAGTCGACTCGCTGGGTGGGGATCCGGAAGGCCTTATGAAGGTCTTCGACCTGGATCGCCAGGGGATCTCCCGGCGCGGGGGCGGGACGGCGGTCCTCCGCGGGGAAGGTCTCGGTTACGTTCTCGACGGCCATCTACTCGTAAACTCTTGAATCAGGTTATCGGCGCGGTCTGTCAGGCTGCCCGCCGTGGTGGCGCGGAAGGTCGCAGTGGTGATTCCAAGCTGGAACTCGGCGTCGCTGCTGCCCGGCTGCCTCGACTCTCTCGCCCTACAGGATATGGACCTGGACCTGTTGGTTGTCGACAATGGCTCGGCCGACACTACTCCCGATCTGCTGCGCGACCGCGCGATCGATCACGTTCTGTTGGAACGAAACACCGGTTTCGCTGCCGCGATAAACCTGGCGGTGTCGCGAACCTCGGCGCCGATGGTCTTGGCGTTGAATGCCGACACCGTGTTGGAGCCGGGAGCGGTGAAGCGCCTTGTGGCGGCGCTCGAGGCCGAGCCGCGACGTGGCGGCGTCCAGCCGCGGCTGGTGCAGCTTGAGACCGGAGTCCCCGCCGACTCGGAATCCGCCCTGCTTTACAGCGCCGGGCAGGCCCTAACCGCGGATGGTCGCGCCTTCGAGCTCGGGGCCGGGTGCGAGCAGGGGGGGCGATACCAGGGGCAGCGCGAGGTTTTCGGCGTCTGCGGCGCCGCCTGCCTCTTGCGGCGGGAGATGTTCGAGGAACTGGGCGGCTATGACGAGAGCTACTTCTCCTTCTACGAGGACGTCGACCTGAACGTGCGGGGGCGGATCTTGGGCTGGTCTTTCGCCTACGAACCTGCTGCGGTGGTTTGGCACGTCGGCAACGCCTCCTGGCGTGCCGGCGCCCCGCGCCCGAGTGCTTGGAACGCTCGCCTCGTCGCTCGCAACCGGATTGTCACGCAGGCCAAGTTCATGCCGGTCACGGCGCTGCCAAGGATCGCCATGGTCGAGTTTGGCGCGTTGGGGCGGGCTGCGGCAGAGGGCAGGCTTCGCGCCACCGCCAGAGGCAAGTACGAAGGTCTGGCTCGGGTCCCGGGGTCGCTGCGTAAGCGTCGCCGCCTCCGGCGCGAGGGCGACCTTGATCGCGCCCGCAAGTGGCTCGGGCGCGGTTAAGGTGCGCGGGTGAGCTTGACCGACGATCTGGTGCAGCGCGTGACCGCGCTTGAAGCGACCATCGCGGATCTGCGCGAGTTGGTACAGCGCGCCTACGAGAACCCGCTCGATGCTGCGGCCGCAGTGCTGGGAGCGCGACGCGATCCCGCTTACCGGGAGGCCTATGGCGAGGAACCGTTGGTCAGCGTGCGGATCGGCGCATTCCGCGGAGGCGAGGCGCTGATCGAGAAGGCGATCGCCTCGGTGCGGGCGCAAACCTACGGGAACTGGGAGGCAATCGTTGTCGTCGACGGTCCTGAGCCGGAGACGGTGGCTGCGATCGAGGCACTCGGCGACTCCCGACTGCGCTGTGTGCAACGGCCTCGAAACGGACCTTACCCCGAGGAGCGGGAGCGACGCTGGCAGGTCGCCGGCTGCCACCCATTCAACCACGCTGTCGCGCTGGCGCGGGGCGCCTGGATCGCACCCCTCGACCAGGACGATGAATGGACCTCCGAGCACCTCGCGGCGCTGCTCGGCCGGGCGCGGGAGACCGGTGCCGAGGTCGTCTTCGGGGTCAGCCGGGTCGACCTTGGCGACGACGGCGAGACCTGGTTCGGCGGCTGGCCCCCCCGGCTCGGTGGCTTCGGGTTTCAGGCCGCGATCTACCACGCCGGCCTGGCGCCCCTCCTCTACGACGTCAACAGCCATCTAGTTGGTGAGCCCGCCGACTGGAATCTTGCCCGCCGCATGCTGGAGGCGGGTGTCGCGTTCGAGTTCGTCGACCGGATCGTCACCGTATACACGGCGTCGCCTCGGGACGAGGCGGCGTGGGGCTATTGGATCAGGCGGCGCGATGAGGTTGGCGCCTATCGTGGACCGCGCTGATTGAGGCGCGCAGCCGGCCGCTGGCGCAACTGCTTGTATGTGCGCGTGCCCGCCGCCGGAGAGCTGCCCTTGCCGCCGTTCGAACTCGCCTCGCGGGTTGGAAGCCTGGAGGACTACGACGACCCGACCGCGGTCTACGAAATCTTCGGTAAAGCGATTAAAGACGACATTGTCGCCGGCCTCCCAAAGGGCTACTCGCTGGAGGGGCGTCGCATCCTCGACTTTGGGTGTGGTGCTGGGCGGACCCTGCGCCACTTCATCACCGAGGATGTCGGCGCCGAGCTTTGGGGGTGCGACATCGACGGGCCCAGCATCGAGTGGTTGAAAGGGAACCTCGTCCCGCCTTTGAACGTCTTCCTCAATGGTGAGGTGCCGCCGCTCGATCAGGCGGACGGCAAGTTCGACCTTATCTACTGCGTGTCGGTCTTCTCCCACCTCACCCGCCACTGGGCGGAGTGGCTGCTCGAGTTGCACCGGCTGCTGAAACCGGATGGCCTCCTGCTCGCGACGGTGATGGGTCGTGGCCTCTCGGAGTCGATCGCGCATGAGGATTGGGATGAGGACCGGGTCGGCATGATGGTGCTTGCCCCTGGCCAGGCCTGGAGTGCCGGGGGACCGATGGTGTTCCACTCGCCCTGGTGGCTGCGTGCTCACTGGGGCCGCGCCTTCGACATCGTCTCGCTCGGTGAGTCGGGCTTTGCGGTGCCCGACCCTGACAACGGGCAAGGCCTTGTTGTGATGCGTCGCAAGGACGTGCAGCTAAGGCCTGAGGACCTGCGGCGGGTCGCCGACGACCCGCGCGAGGCGGGGGCGCTCGACCACAACGTCGACCGCTTGATGGGCGAGCTCGAAGCCCTGCGCCCGCAGCTGAGCGACTTGAGTGACTCGCTCGCTGCCGAGCGAGCTCAGGCCGAACCTCAGGTCGTACCGACGCCTCAGTCGCCCCGGCGGAGCCTACGCAACGCGAGCGCCTGGCGGGCGCTGATCTCAAGGAGGGGCGCGGCGCCCGGATCGCGCGGTTCCGATCCGCCGCCGTCGTAGTAGCCGCGCAGGCGCCCGCTGAGGCCGCGTAGCGTGTGATCGCGCAGTAGCTGCCCAATACAGATCGTTCCCTCGCAGGCGAGTGCGCGCAATGCGATCCGAGGGTCGTTCATTACTCCGTAGCGGCGCAACATGTAGCCGCGACTCCAGCCGGTGCGAGCGTACTTGGCGCCGCTCGCGGCGCCAAGGCTGGTCGAATAGGAGTGTAAAGCGCGCGCCTCCGGCGCGAGGCGACAGCGTCCCCCTCCCGCGGCCAGTCGCAACGCGAGGTCGAGATCCTCGTAGTAGAGGAAGATCCGGTCGTCGAAGCCCTCGACTGCGTCGAAGGCGGCACGTCGATAGAGGCCAGCGCCGCCGGTTGGACCGAGCGGATCGGCGGCGGTTTCTGCGCTCGCGACCGGCTCACCATGCAGGTAATCGAAGCCCATCAAGGTGCGGTCGGCGACCACGCCGGCCGAGTCGATCAACGCGGGTGACCTCTCCTGGGTCATCACCCCTGCCACCATGGCGATGTCGTCGCCGGTCGCGTCGAGTAGCGCCGCGATGAAGGCTGGCTCCGGATCTGCGTCGTCGTTCAGAAGGATGAGCGGATCTGCGTCGGGCGTCGCGGCGACACCGGCGTTCAGCGCAGGTCCGAAGCCGCGGTTTTCCGACATGACGATCAGCTCGACCTCCGGGAACTTGGTGCGGATCATCTCGGCCGAGTCATCAACGGAGCCATTGTCGACAACGACGACATCGACCTCGCGGGTCTGCCGGCGCAGACCGCCGAGCGACCGACCGATCCGATCGGCGCCGTTGAAGTTGGGGATGAAGACCGTCGGCCGCACGAAAATCGACTGTAGGGTTGCAGGCGTGCGCTTAGCGGTCTACGGCTCCCGCCCCGACGGGCACGCCAACGTCGTCCTCGACCTCTTCGGCGCCGACGCGGGTCACGAGTTCGTCGGCCTGCTCGACGACTGGCCCGAGAACGCGGAGCGGACGATCGGCGGCCTGCGGGTCATCGGCGGTATCGCCGAGCTGGCGCGGCTCGCGACGGAGGAGATCGAGGGCGTCGTCCTCGGCTTCGGCGCGGCCTCGGGACGCCTCGCGGTCCTCGCCGCGATCGAGGCGGCCGGGCTGGCGCTGCCGACCCTCGTCCACCCGACCGCCTTCGTCGCGCCCAGCGCCACGCTCGCCCCCGGCGCCCAGGTGATGCCGCAGGCCAGCGTCGGCCCGCACGCGCAGGTCGGCCGCGGCGTCCTCGTCAATACCGGCGCGACGCTTGACCACGACGTCGTCGTCGGCGATGGCTCGGTGATCGATCCCGGCGCGGTGCTCACCGGCCGGGTGCGGATCGGCAGCGAGGTCGAGGTCGGCTCCGGCGCGAGCCTGATCCCCGACTCGGTGGTGGGGGACGGCGCGACGGTCGGGGCCGGGGCCGTCGTCGTGCGACCGGTCGAGGCCGGCGCGACCGTGGTCGGGGTGCCCGCGCGGCCGCTCGCGGGCTGAGCGCTACGCGCCGACAGCGGTGGCGATCGTGGCGACCTCGTCGGCGGAGAGATCGTTCGCCATCGGGAGGCAGAGAAGCCGGCGGTGGAGGTCCTCCGCGTTCGGCGTCCCGCCCTCGGTGACGTCCACCTGGTCCGGGATCAGCTGTCCGACCGGCCGGTAGTAGACGCGGGTCTCGACCGCGTCCGCGCAGTTGGCGAGCGCCTGCTCGCGCCGGCCCTCGTCGGCGAAGAGGAGCGGTGCGAACTGCCAGGTCGAGCGCTCCGATTCGCGCTGCCAGGTCACTGGTGCTTCGACGCGTGCGCGCAGATCGGCAGCGGCGGCGCGGCGCCGCTTCAGCACCGAGTCGTATTCGTCGAGCACGGCGAGCGCCGTGGCGGCGTGCAGCTCGCTCATCTTCGCGTTCAGACCGCGGCCTGAGGCGACCAAGTGGTCGGGCCAGAAGCCAAAGTTGATCTGGCGCTCAATCTGTTCGTGCAGCTCGCGGTGGCGGGTGAAGACGGCGCCGCCCTCGCCGATCGCGAACGGCTTGGTCGCGTGGAAGGACACGACCTCGACGTCGCCCTGGGCGCCGGTCGGCACGCCGTCGTCGGCGACCGCGCCGAAGGCCGCTGCCGAGTCGACGATCAGCGGCACGCCGGCAGCCTGGCAGGCCGCCTCCCATCGCTCGCGTACCGCGGCTGGCGGGGGCGTCCCGAAAGCCGAGACGGCGATCGCGACCCGCGCCTCGCCGCCCTTCGCCAGGGTCGCCTCGAGTCCGGCGGGATCAAGGTGCCAGTGCGCCGGGTCCGAATCGAGGAGCAGCGGCCGCAGACCCGCCCAGACCGCAGCCTGCGGAGTGGCGATGAACGTGAAGGCCGGCATCAGGGCGATGCCTTCGGTGCGGTCCCCTAGTAGCGCCGTGAGTGCCGCCATCAGCCCCAGCGTGCCGCTGGCGACCGGCGTGCAGAACGCGCCGACCCGCTCTCCGAGTCGCTCGGCCAGGAGCTGTGAGCAGGGCCCGCCGTTGCTGAACCAGCGCGCCTCGCGGGAGAGGCCAAGGTAGTTGTCGATCACGGCGCTGGGCGGCAGTTGGGGCCGCTGGAAGCGGATCATTTTCCGAATGTTGCTCGTTAGGTCCGCCCGGTGGATTTTGGGCGCAACTCGAGCACGGCAAAGTCGTTGCCACCGCTGGTGGGAGTCAGCAGAACGCTGCCCTCGGTGATTCGGAAGAGGACCTGATGTTCGGTGGCGACCTCCTCATAGATATTGCGGACCGAGGGCCAGCCGATGTCGTCCATGACCAGGATGCTGCCCTCGCGCATGTAGGGAAGGAAGCGATCGAGATCCTGGCGGACCGCCTCGCGGTCGTGGTTGCCGTCGATGTGCAGGAGATCGATCGGCGCGTCGCCAAACTCGGCGGCGAGATCGACGTCCTCGGAGCGTTGCGGGATCAGGCGGGCCCGCTCGCCTATCCCGAGGCGCTCGATATGCCGCTGCACGTCGGCGTGCATGCCGGCCCAGTCGATCGTCGCCGGCCACTCGACCAAGTCGATGCCGGGGAGCGCGGCTTCGTGCTGGACGGCAGCTTCAGCCGACCATGGATCGATGCCGACCATCTCTCCGCGCTGGAGCCAGAACATCAGTCGGGCAAGTGGCAGAAACAGGCGACCTCGGTAGACGCCGATCTCGACGATCCGGCTGAGGTCCCGGTTCAGAATCAGTTCGGCGAGCAGAAAGACCTTCAGCGCCGTGGCGCCGCCGCCCTCGTCAAGAGGAACCAGCTCGGTCACCGCGGCCAAGTCCTCGCGCAGGGTTGGTTCCAGTCCCTCGCCGAGGTGTGGAAGCGTGGGGCCGCTCACGCAGGGAACCTACCGGCGCCCGCCCAGTCGCGCTTTGGCGGCGCGCAGCGGCTCGGTGACGCGCCAGCTGGAGGAGCGTTTGACCCTTTCGAGCTCGCGCTCTGCACTTTCGAGGCGAGCAACCTTCGAGCGTAGCGCCGCGACTTCGGCCGCGAGTCTGGCGACCGGTGGCGCGTCGGTTGCGGGCTCAGGGTACGCGCCGGCCTTTCGCAGGATGACGACGATCTCTTCGCCACTGCGGGCGAGAGCTTCGATCGAGAATGACTCGTCGAGGCATTCCTGGCAGTGAAGGAGCAGGATCAAGAAGGCAGACTCGGTCCAAACGTGATGGTGGATCGAGTAGTCCTGGTCTTCCAGAAGGCGAGCGATTTCCTCACCCTTCTGAGGCCAGCTCGGCAGGGCCCGCTCCTCCTCGGTGCCGTTGACGAGGACCCCCCATTCGTCGTAGTGCTCCCGGCGCGACACCTCCGGGCCCTCGTCGTGATCGCGGATCAGGTGCTCGAGCGTCGTCACCTCGCGGCGGAAGTCGAAGGTGTAGCGCTGGTCGGGCACGGTGTAGAAGAGGACGCCGCCGGGCTTCAGCTTGGCCAGGTGGTTGCCGATCGTCCCGATCGGGTCGCCGGTGTGCTCGAGGAAGTGGTTGGCGACGATGAAGTCCTGGGACGCGTCGTCGACGGTCCCCAGCGTCTCGCCGTCGTCGACGACGTCGACCGGCGTGAGGTCCTTGCCCGCCAGATCCTCGTCGTATGCGGCGATCAGCTCCTCCACCGCCATCCGGTCGACATAGCGGGCGCGCGCCTGGGGCGGAAGCGTGAGCGGGCGGTGCAGGGCGCCGATCTCGAGCCCTTCGCCGGCCAGGAAGCGGTACGCGAGCTCGGCCCTGGCGTCGAAGTAGCGTGGCGGCGTGGCGGCCCGTTGGTCGCTGGACTGGAGGTCGGCCACGCCTTGAGGGTACCTGGGCGGGGGCCGAGGGCTCGGCGGATCCGGCCCGGGTTGCGCCGGGGACGGCCAATACACTCCCGCGCCGTGAACGCCCGCGTTACCCGCAACGCGCCGCGGCTCCTCCTGCTCGCGGCGCTCGTCGTGGCGGCCGTGGTGACCCTGGTGCTGGTCCGGCACCTGACCTTCTTCGCCGACTCGTGGGAGTTCCTGATGAACCGGCGGCACTTCACCGCGCACGCGATCCTCGAACCGCACAACGAGCACATCGTGGTGATCCCGGTGTTGATCACCCAGCTCTTCCTGCGGGTGTTCGGGATGACCTCGGCGATGCCTGAATTCGTCCTGCTGACGATCTTCCTGCTGGCGGCCGCGGCGCTGGTGTTCGAGTACGTGCGCCGGCGGATCGGTCCCTGGCCCGGGCTCTTCGCGGCGGCGCTGATCCTCTTCCTCGGGCCGGCGTTCGAAGTGCTGCTGTGGACCTTCGAGATCTCCTACGTCGGCTCGATGGTCTTCGGCCTGGCGATGCTGCTGGCGCTGGAGGGCCGCACCCGCCGCGGGGACCTGGTCGCCTGCGTCGCGCTCCTCCTCTGCTTCGGCTTCTCCAGCCTCGGCATCGCCTTCGCCGTCGCCGGGATCACCTCGATCCTGGTCGGCCCGCGCCCGACCTGGCGCGAACGGGCCTTCGTCGTCGTCATCCCGATCGTCCTCTACGGGCTGTGGTGGCTCGGCTGGGGCCACAACGCCGAAACCCACCTCACGCTCCACAACGTCCTCGCCTCGCCGAACTACGTCGCCGAAGAGGTCGCGGTCGGGGTCGGCGCGCTTACCGGCCTCGGCACCAGCACCGAAACGTTCACCGTCGACCAGACCTGGGGGCGGATCTTCCTGGTCGCGCTGGTCGTCGGCTTCGCCGTCCTGGTCCGCAACCGTAAACGGGTCGACCCGGTGGTCTGGCCGATCGCCGTGGCGGCGGTCTTCAACTGGTTCCTCACCGCCTTCAACGACATCGCCGGCCGCGATCCGGACGTCAGCCGTTATCAGTACCTCAGCGCCGTCCTGATCCTGCTGCTGGTCGCGGCGCTCCTGCGCGGCACCCGGATCAGCAAGCGGTGGCTGATCGCCGGCGGCGTCGCCACCGCGCTGGCGATCGGGCCGAACCTCGTCGTCCTCCACGACGGGCGCGAATACTTCGCCAACGAAACGATCATCACCCGCTCCGATACCGCCGCCCTGGAGATCGCGCGCAAGACGGTGCCGCCGGAATTCAGCCTCGCCCCCGAAATCGCCGGCACCGGCGCGCTGATCGACGTCCAGGCCGGCAAGTACTTCGAAGCGATCGACGAATTCGGCTCGCCCGCCTACTCCCAGGCGGAACTCGAAGCGGCCCAGCCGCAGGGACGGCGCCAGGCCGACATCCTGCTCTCCCACGCCCTGCCGATCACCTCGGCGACGCAGATCGGGGTGCTCGGGAACGCGCCGGGCTGCACTGCCGCCGGGGGCGCGGCCGGCGCTCCGGAAGTGCAGCTCGCGGGCGAAGAAGTGCGGATCGAGGTGCCCGCCGGGACGGAAGCGACGCCGCGCCTGCGGCGCTTCTCCGATGCCGACGAATTCCCGGTCTCGCTGGGCACGATCCCGGCCGAATCGGAAATGGTCGTGCGCATCCCCGCCGACGAATCCTCGCGCCCGTGGTTCCTGCGCGTGCAGTCAAGTCGCCAGGTCCAGGTCTGCGGCTGACGCGGCGCCGGGACAGCATCGTTTCCGGATAAGTAGGGTTCCAGCCTGCGATGGAGCCCCTCAAGGGACTGATCCTCTCCGGCGGCGCCGGCACGCGGCTGCGCCCGATCACGCACACCTCGGCCAAGCAGCTGGTGCCGGTGGCGAACAAGCCCGTGCTCTTCTACGGGATCGAGGCGCTGGTCGACGCCGGAGTCACGGAGATCGGGATCATCATCGCGCCGGAGACCGGCGGGGAGATCCGCGAGGCGGCGGGCGACGGCTCGCAGTTCGGCGCGTCGATCACCTACATCGAACAGGACAGGCCCGCCGGGCTGGCCCATGCGGTGCTGACCGCCGAGGACTTCATCGGCACCTCGCCGTTCGTCATGTACCTGGGGGACAACCTGCTGAGCCACGGCCTGCGCGGCCTGGTCTCGACCTTCGCCGAGGACAACCCGGACGCGCTGATCCTGCTGACGCCGGTCGACGATCCGCAGTCCTTCGGCGTCGCCGAGTTGACTCCGGACGGGGACATCGTCCGCCTGATCGAGAAGCCGAAAGATCCGCCCTCGAACCTGGCGCTGGTCGGCGTCTACCTGTTCAGCCCGCTGATCTTCGATGCCGCCCGCCGGCTCGAGCCCTCCTGGCGGGGTGAGCTCGAGATCACCGAGGCGATCCAGGCGCTGATCGACGATGGCCGCCGGGTCCAGTCGGAGGTGGTGCGCGGTTGGTGGAAGGACACCGGCCGCCTCGCCGACATGCTCGAGGCCAACCGCCTGGTGCTGGAGGAGATCGAGGAGTCGATCGAGGGCGAGGTCGACGCGGAGTCGCGGGTCGAAGGCCGGGTCGTCATCGCCCCCGGCGCGCGGATCGTTCGCTCGATCGTCCGCGGCCCGGCGGTGATCGGCCCCGGTGCCACCGTCGAGGACGCCTTCATCGGTCCCTACACCTCGATCGGCGACGAGGTCGCGGTGCGCCGCTGTGAGGTCGAGCACTCGATCGTCCTCGCCAACTCGGTGGTCGAGGACCTCGGCACCCGCATGGAGGCCAGCCTCCTCGGCCGCAACGTGAAACTGACCCGCAGCGAAGGCCTGCCGAAGACCCTGCGCCTGCTGGTCGGCGACAACTCCACTATCGAAATCCTCTGACGGGACGGTCGGGATGACCGGGGCCCTCCCGGGGTGGTTGCGCGCGCGTTGGCACTGGGCGATCCCGGCGGTCGTGATCGTCGGCCTCGCCTACCCGCTGTTGGGGGAGCGCACCTTCGCCTCCGACTGGGGCAACCACCTTTGGCTGGTCCACGCCCAGGCGGAAAACATCTCCCAGCTCGGCCTGCCGAGCTTCTACCTCCAGTCCGACCTCGGCGCCTTTTATCCCTACTACGCGTTCTACGGTGGGACGCTCTACTCGGTGCTCGGTTACGGGGCCTGGCTCCTCGGCGCCAACGCCTCGGTCGTGATCGGGTCGTTCCTCGCCCTGTGCGTCGCCTACCTCGCCTGGACCTGGCTGGCGGTGCAGGCCGGGATCCGCGGCTGGCTGATGCAGATCCCGGGCCTGCTCGTCGTCACCGCCCCCTACGCGGTCACCAACAACTTCGGGCGCGGCGGCATCCCGGAGATGATCGGTTGCTCGGTGATCGCCCTGGTCGCCGCGGCGGGGATCTCGATCTTCCGCGCCGAACGGCTGAAGCCGGCGCCGGCCGTGGCCTTCGTCGTCAGCATCGTCTTCCTCAGCGGCTCCCACGTGCTGACCACGGCGTGGGGGGTGACCTTCCTCGCCCTTGTCGGGGCGGTCATGGTGGCGGCCGACCGGCGGGGGGCGCGGCGTCACGCGAAGCGCGGGCTGCGCCTCGTCTGGCTCGCCGCGCTCGGCTTCGGGATCAACGCCTGGATCCTCCTTCCCGAGCTGCTGCTGCACGGCAAGCTGGCCGAAAACGAACCCGACGCCCTGTCCGGGTTCGAATGGACGACCAGCCACCAGCTCTTCAGCCTCTTCCGCGACGGCGCCCACCTGAACCCCAACGTCACCGGCGACGTCAACGCCCAGCTGCCGCTGTTGATGGCCTTCTGGACGATCGCCTTCGGGCTCTTCTTCTGGCGCGATCTCGGCCCGGTGCGCCGGCGGATCGCGGTCGGCATGGTGGCGCTCACCGCCTTCCTCCTCTTCCTGATCATGCACCCGAGCTCGATCACGAGCCTGCCGAGCTTCCTCACCTACATCCAGTTCCCCTACCGCCTGATGACCTACGTCGACCTGGCGATGGTCGGGCTGGCGACGCTGGCGATCGCCGCGATGCAGCGCTCGGGGACGCGCTCGCGGGTGCCCGTGGCCCTGCTCGTGCTCGTCGCCGCGGTCAGCTTCTTCGCCGCGGTCAAGCAGAACCACGAAGTGCGCTCGTGGTTGCCGGGCGGGCGCGATGCGGCCGTCGCCTCGGCGTTCGCGCCGCCCTCGTCCTGGTATGCCTTCGTCCAGTTCGGCGATGCCACCGAGCCGCTCGGCGAACCGACCCTGCCCGGTGAAATCCACGTGCCGGTCGAGGAAGGGATCAAGGACAGCTACACCGTCACCGTTCCACCCGGGCCGGAAGGCACGATTCTCACCAACGTCGTCACCGGCCCCTACTTCGTCAAGATCACCGGCGCCGAAGCGGTGGCCCGCAACGGCAACAGCGACCAGATCGTCCGCCTCCCGGCCTCCGACAAGCCCCGCGAGGTCACCTTCGCCGGCCACTGGGACACCGGGGTCACCGTCGGCATCTGGATCACCGTCATCTCCCTGGCGATCGCCGCGATCGCCCTGATCTGGGGTCTCGCCCGCCTCGATTGGTCCCGGTTGCGCCGTTGACAAGGGCCTGACCCACCTCGGCTGTTCTGATGCTGCTGGTGATGGGTGAGACCATGCGGATGGAGACCGAGCGGCTGGAAGGCGATGTGGAGGATCGCGGATGGGAGCAGATCCATCGCGCCCGGCCGATGGTCGAGCGACTCGAACGCGCCTTCGACGCGGCGGCGTTCGCCGAGGAGTTGCGCGGCACGGCGAGGGCCCGATGACCGAGCGGAGCTTTTCCCCGCAGGAGATCTTCGCGGCGCTGCATCGCCACGGGGTCGACTACGTCGCGATCGGCGGCATCGCGGTCAACGCGCACGGCTCGCGGCGCCTCACCCTTGACGTCGACATCATTCCCGAGCCGGAGGTACCCAACTACGCGAGGCTCGCCGCCGCGCTCGACGAGCTCGGTGCTCCCGAGTCCGCTGTTGACTCGAGCTTCCGCAGCTTCGACCCGCGCGACGGCTTCGATCTCGCTCGCGCGGACATCCTCCAGCTCCCGACCGCTGCCGGGGACCTCGGCGTGTTCAATGGGACGATCGGCGCGGCACCGTACGAGGATCTACGCAAGCGGTCGATCGAGGTCGAGGTTCGGGGAACGCCGGTCCGGATCGCCTCGGTCGACGACCTGATCGCGATGAAGCGCGCTGCCGGGCGTCCCCAGGATCTTCGTGACATCGCCGACCTGACCAGCCTGGACTAGCGCGCGTCGCGGCGCACCTTTCAGGCGCCCCGCCTGTTGTGGCCTTGAATGGAGCAGCCCGCTTCCGCCGCCAGGCACCATGAGGGGTCGATGCGTCCCACCTACCTTCGGCGACTGCTGCTCGTGGCGATGCTCACGATGGGGCTCGGTCTGTCGACGTCTTCGTCGGCGTCCGCGTTGACCTTCGGGTTGAACTGGGACGGGAACCACGCCTCGCGCGAAGAACTTCTTGATGCGGTGCAGGCCTCCGGGGCGACCGTGTACCACCAGCCGCTCGAATACAACGGAGAAGGGGGCGACTGGGCGGGCAACGACCAGCTGGTCGAAGAAGCGTGGGTGCGCGGGGTGACGATCCTGCCGACGCTGCAGAGCGGCGCGCAGTTCCCGCTGCCGGGTGAACCCGAGTGGGCGACCTGGGGCGCCTGGGTGCGGGAAGCGGTCGAACGGTACGGCGTGAACGGCACGTTCTGGGAAGGGAAGGCGAACCCGACGCCGATCACCGCCTGGGAAGTGTGGAACGAGCCCAACATCGCGGGGGGCGACCCGCGGCCCGCCGAAGCCCAGAAGTACGGGGCGTTCCTGGGCTACTCCGCCGAACAGATGCAGGCGGCGGCGATGGCGCGGGCGGGGGCACCGACCAACGTGCTCTTCGGCTCCGTCAACACCCAGGTGGGCGAGTCCTACGAAGCCTTCATCGGCGGCGCGGCATCGACCGGGGGGCTGTCGCCGAACGTCACCGGGGTGGCGATCCATCCCTACTCGTTCGCGGGCGGGGCGGCTGGCATGGCGGCGGAGGTGAGCGGCGTGCGCGCCTACCTCGACACCCTGCCGGAAGGGAGCGGCAAGTCGCTCTGGATCACCGAGATCGGTTGGCCGACGCACGGTGCGGTGCCCGCCGGGGAGACCGTCGACCCGGAGGCGGCGGCGGCGCTCCTCACCGAATCCTTCGCCTGGATCAAGGCGAACGCCGGGCCCGACAACATCCAGCTGGCCGCCTGGTACAACCTGCGCGACTTCGGCGGCTCGACCTGGGACGGGTACGCCGGGCTGCAGGCCGAAGACGGCACCTACCAGCCGGCCTGGTACGCGTTTCAGGAACAGACCGGCGCCGAACGCTCGGGTGACCGGTGGGCTGCCTTCCAGGCCGACACGGGCACGCTCTGGACCTACTCGACCGCGACCGGCTACCACGACACCGGCCTGACGATGTTGCCCGGGTCGAGCCCGACCATCGCCGCGCAGCGCGGCGGCGGCGCCCTGGTTGCCTTCCCGACCGCCACCGGCGAAACCGTCACCTACTCGACCAAGGCCGCCACCCTCGTCCCGGGGCCCACGGTGCAGCCGGAAACCCCCAACGAGAACTTCCTCGCCGCCGCCTTCAAGGCGTACATCAGCGCCCTCTGGCCGACCTCGGTCGCCGGCGGCGCGTTCGGCACGACTGCCCATCTCGCCCCCGGTACCACGCCGAGCGTTGCCACCGTGCCTTAGGGCGGGCCGATTCGGCGGCGCGAGAGACGCACGCTTCCGTGACGGGATCCCAGGGCCGGGCGCTCGCTGAGTTGAGGGCGCCCTGGCGCCCTCAACTCAGCGAGCGAGGGATCCGGCGTACACGCGTGCCCTTTCCGGCCGGCCCCGGGCCCTCACGCCTTCGTCCCGACACACGGTCCTCTCAGTGACTCCCCGACCCGCCGAGGCGCCGTCCGACGTCCTAGCCCGCGCCTCGCCGGCCTTCCGTCACACCCCCGTGTTGATGGGCCGAAAACTCCACCATGTCTGGAGTTTTCGGCCCATCAACATCCGGCGGCCGGGCGGCGCGACTTTCGGGGCAATAGCCTGTTCTGGCCTTGGTGCCTTTCCGAAACCCTCGCGCGCGCCTGGCGGCCCCGGACACACTTCGCGGGGCGGTCGTCGGTCGGCCCAATGGCGCTGCCATGCGGCCATCCTGCGTCCTGGCCCGGCTCAGTCCGGCGCTCGCCAGTCGCACACGCCGGATTTCGGATAGACACTCGGAGATGACGATGAGAGCGGGGATGGGCCGATGAAGGTTCTGGTCGTGGGCGCCGCGGGGCAGCTCGGGCGCGACATGGTGCTCGCCGCGGGGAACGCGGGGCACGACGTGGTCGGCTTCGGGCGGGCCGAGATGGACGTCACCGACGCCGAGATGGTGCACCGCCGGCTCGACCTCGAGCGCCCCGACATGGTCGTCAACTGCAGTGCCTGGACCGACGTCGACGGGGCCGAGACCGCCGAGGAGGCCGCCTTCGCGGTGAACGGCTCCGGGGCCGGGAACGTCGCCGCGGGCGCCCGCGAGGTCGACGCCGCGGTCGTCTTCGTCTCCACCGATTACGTCTTCGACGGCCAGAAGGGCTCGCCCTACGTCGAGTCCGACCAGCCCGCGCCACAATCGGCCTACGGCCGCACCAAGCTCGCCGGCGAGGAGGCCACGGCCGCCGCCAACAAGCGCCACTTCATCGTCCGCTCGGCCGGGCTCTTCGGCACGGGCGGCGGCAACTTCGTCGACACGATGCTGCGCCTCGCCGAATCGACCAACGAGGTGTTGGTGGTGCGCGACCAGGTGACGTCGCCGACGTACACCTGGCACCTCGCCTACGGCCTGACGCGGCTGATCGAGGGAATCGAGTACGGCATCCACCACATGGCCGCCGCGGGCAGCTGCTCCTGGTACGAATTCGCGCGCGAGATCTTCGAGCAGGCGAAGACCGAAACCAAAGTGCTCTCCGGCACCACCGAGATGCTCGGCCGGCCCGCGCCCCGCCCCGCCTTCTCCGCCCTGCAGAGCCAGCGCGAGCACGCGATCCGGCTGCCGTCCTGGCACGATGGCCTGGCCGGGTACCTCGCCCAGCGCGAGTCCGAGACGAACTAAGCGACGGAGGAACACACCATGAAGCTCCTGGTCACCGGCGCCGCCGGATTCATCGGCTCCACCTACGTCCGCATCGCCGGACAGGAGCACGACATCGTCGTCCTCGACAAGCTGACCTATGCCGGGCGGCCCGAGAACCTGCCCGCGGGTACGCCGCTGATCGAGGGCGCGATCGAGGACCCGGCGATCGTCCGCGAAGCGATGGAGGGCGTCGACGCGGTGGTCAACTTCGCCGCCGAGTCCCACGTCGACCGCTCGATCGACGACCAGGACGCCTTCGCCCGCACCCACGTGATCGGCACCGGCACGCTGCTCGACGCGGTGCGCGAGCTCGGCATCGAACGCTACGTCCAGGTCTCCACCGACGAGGTCTACGGCTCGATCGACTCCGGCTCCTTCACCGAGACGTCCCCGCTCGACCCCTCCTCGCCCTACTCGGCGACCAAGGCGGCGGGCGACCTGCTGGTCAGCGCCCACGTCCACACCTACAACCTCGATGCCTCGATCGTCCGCGGCTCCAACAACTACGGCCCGCGCCAGTACCCGGAGAAGCTGATCCCGCTGATGGTGCTGAACGCGCTCCACGGTGATTCGCTCCCCGTCTACGGCGATGGCAGGCAGGTCCGCAACTGGCTCTATGTCGAGGACTTCTGCCGCGGCATCCACACCGTCCTCGCCAAGGGCAAGGCGGGCGAGGCCTACAACGTCGGCGGCCCCGACGAGTGCGAGAACATCGAGGTCGTCCGGCGCGTGATCTCTCTGGTCGACGGCGACGAGTCGTTGATCGAGTACGTCCAGGACCGCCCCGGCCACGACCGCCGTTACTCCCTCTCCTCCGAGAAGCTGAAGCGCGAGCTCGGCTGGGAGGCCCAGGTCCACTTCGACGAGGGCATCGAGAAGACCGTCACCTGGTACCGCGAGAACGAGGACTGGTGGGGGGCGATCCGCTCCGGCGAGTACCGCGAGTACTACGAACGCCAGTACGGGAAGGCGCTGGGATAGTGGCGCAAGCACTGCCCACGAAGCTCGACGGCGTCGTGCTGATCGAGCCGGTGGTCCATGGCGACGCGCGCGGCTTCATGCTCGAGTCCTACGCCCGTCAGGAGTGGGCCGATCTCGGCGTCGACGTGGAGTTCGTCCAGCACAACCACTCGCGCTCCTCGAAGGGCACCCTGCGGGGCATCCACTTCCAGACCGCGCCGGGGCAGGCGAAGCTGGTGCGGTGCGCGCGCGGGGCGATCGTCGACGTGGCGGTCGATCTGCGCAGGGGCTCGCCGACCTACGGCCAGTGGGAGGCGCACGTCCTGGACGACGAGAAGCACCGCCAGCTGTTCGTCCCGGTCGGCTTCGGCCACGGCTTCGCGGTGTTGAGCGAGGTGGCCGACGTCGCTTATCAGGTGTCCTCGCTGTACGACCCCGAGACCGAGGGCGGGATCGCCTGGGATGACCCCGACGTCGGTGTCGACTGGCAGGTCGGTGACCCGCTGCTCTCCGAGCGGGACAAGAAGGCGCCGCGCCTCGCCGAGATCGCCGACTCGCTTACCTGGTGACGTAGCGGCCGCCGGGGTGGCGCAGCTGGACCGGTTGCTAAAGTGGAGTGGTCCTCCGCTTTGCCTGGGAAGAATTGGAGATGGCTGCGACCCCCGACACGACGACCGACCTGGCTGCGTTGGCGGCCCGGCCGAAGCGTGCCGACGCGCGGCGCAACTACGACAAGCTGGTCGCCGCCGCTCGCGAGGCCTTCGCCGAGGAGGGCTCCGACGCGACGCTGGAGGAGATCGCCAAGCGCGCCGGAGTGGGGATCGGCACCCTCTACCGCCACTTTCCCAGGCGCGAGGACCTGCTCGAGGCGACCTATCTCGGCGGCGTCGAAGGGATCTGCGCGGCGGCCGCCAAGTACGAGGACCTGCCGCCGTGGGAGGCGCTGACCGGCTGGCTCGGCGAGTTCGTCGCCTTCGCCGCGACCAAGCGCGCCCTGGCCGAGGAGCTGTTCTCCCGCCTCGACCGTGATTCCCCCGTCTTCAAGGGCTGCGCCGGGGCAATCTACGGCGCCGGGGAGCCGCTCCTGCAGCGCGCCCAGGCAGCGGGCGAGGTGCGTGGTGACGTCGACATCTCGGACGTCACGAAAATGATCAGCGGCATCGCCGGCCTGCGCCGCACCGAGCCCGAGCAGATCGAACGCCTCGTCGGCATCGCGCTCGACGGCCTGCGCCCCGCCTGAGCCATCGCGGTCGGCGTCGGTAGCCTGCGGCCGCATGAAGGCGGCCACGGCGGCTAAGCGCGCTCCGCTCTGGGGCGGCCTGATCGTTGCGCTGCTGAGCTGGCAGGTCGGCTTCAAGGCGCCTGGGGTCGGGCTCGACGCGAGCTGGAACGCGGGGCTCGCGATGGCGGTCGACCAGGGGCTCCGCTTTGGCAAGGAAGTCGTCTTCACCTACGGGCCGCTCGGCTTCCTCAACTCGCGGCTGGTCTGGTTCGACGGCCTCGGCGTGCTGAGCTTCCTCTACGCGGCGGCGCTCTACGTCCTCTTCTGCGTCGGCCTCGTCTGGGCGCTGCGGCGGGCGCTGCCGTTGGTCGTGGCGATGGTCGTCGCCTTCGTCGCCGTCGCCTGGCTGCCGCTGGCGCTGCTCGAGGTCGGCCTGCTCGTCGCCGTCCTCGCCTCCTTCTGGCTGCTCGAAGCGGAGCGCTCCGAGCGGGTGCTCTGGGCCTTCGCGGTCGCCGCGGCGACCTTCGCAGCGCCCGCCGCGCTGATCAAGCTCTCGACCGGCCCGCTGGTCGCCGTGGTGCTCCTGATCGCGCTGGTCGGGGCACGGGCGGGGGGACGGCGGATCGCTGCCTACCTGACGCTCTTCGCGGCCGCGACGTTGGTGCTCTGGCTGGTGACCGGCCAGCGCCTCGCCGACGCCCCCGCGTTCGTCGGCCACACGATCGAGATCGCGGGCGGTTACAGCGCGGCGATGCTGCGCTCGACCGACGTCGCCGCCTGGAAGGTGGCGGCGGCGGTCGCCGCCGCGATCGGCTCCGGCCTGGCGCTTGTGGCCGCCGCCTGGCTTTGGGGCGGGCGCGACCGGGCGACTCGTTGGGCCGGCGTCGCGATCACCGCGCTCGTCTCCTTCGCGATCTACAAGGAGGGCGTCGTCCGCGTCGACGCCGGCCACCTCACCCTGCTCTTCGCCAATGCCGCGGTCCTCTGGGTCGCCGTCGGCCTCGGCGGTCGTCGCCGCCGCCTGATGCTGGCGGCGGCGGCGACCGTCTTCGCGATCAGCCTGCCGGTGCGGCCCGCCGGCCTGGAAACGCAGTTCGACCCGGTCCACAACGTGCGCTTCGCCGTCGACCAGGCGCGCACCCTGGTCAGCCCCGCTCGGCGGGCGGCGACGATGGCGACCGGTCGGCAGGGGATGCAGGGCACCTACGCGCTCGCGCCGGGCGCGCTGCGGGCGCTGCGGGGCCGCAGCGTGGCGGTCGAACCGTGGGAGATCGGTGCCGCCTGGGCCTATGGGCTCGACTGGCGGCCGCTGCCGGTCTTCCAGAACTACAGCGCCTACACGCCGGCGCTCGACCGGCTGAACGCGGCCGCGGTCGCAAGCCCCGATGGGCCGGAACGGCTCCTGCGGGAGAACCAGTTGGCGGTCGACGCGGAGTTCCCCAGCGCCGATCTCGACAACCGCTTCGGCGGCTGGGACCCGCCCGAACAGGCACGCGCCGTGCTCTGCAACTTCGTGCCGCTCTGGGAAGACGAACGCTGGCAGGTCCTCGGCCGGGTACCGGAGCGCTGTGGGACGGAACGCGAGATCGGCTCGGTGAGCGCGGCGGCGGGCGAGGCGGTGACGGTGCCGACCCCCGGGGCGGGCGAAGTCGTCTTCGCGCGGATCCACGGCGTCGGCGTCTCCGGCCTCGAACGCGTGCAGGCCTTCCTCTTCCACGCCGCCGCCCGGCACGCGGTGGTCAACGGCGAGGCGCGTTACCGGCTCGTCCCCGAAACCGCGGGCGACGGCCTGCTGTTGCGCGCCGCGCCCGGCATCGTCCGGCCGGGCCCGTTCGACCCGGTCCCGGAAGCGTCGACGCTCGCGGTCGAAGGCGGCGCCGACCGCATCACCTACGATTTCTACGCGTTGCGGGTCCGATGAGCCCCGAACGCAGCCACCCGCTCGCCGTGGTCGTACTGCTCGTGCTCGCCGTGCTGGCGGGTACCGTCGCGATCGCCTCGATCTGGGCCAACCAGCAGCTGCTCTCCACCGGCAGCTGGGTCGCCGTCAGCGGCGAATTCCTGGAAAGCAAGGAGGTCCGCCACCGGGTCGCCGAGTTCCTCGGCGAAGAACTCGTCGGCGAGACCGAGGCGCAACTGAACGCCGCCGGACAGGAAGGCGTCGCTGAACTGGTCGTGCCGCGGTTGCGCGCCGAGCAGACGCAGATGGCCGAACGAGTGATGGGCACGAGGCGGTTCAAGGCGGTCTGGCTGCAGGCGAACCGCGCCGGCCACCAGGCCCTCCTGCGGGTGCTCGACGAAGAAGGCGGGAAGGGCGAAGCGGGCGCCGTGGTGGTCAACCTGACCCCGGCCCTGCGCCAGCTCGCCGACGAGCTCGAAAAGGAAGGCCTGGGGGAAGAACTCGGCGTCTCTGACCTCGC
This sequence comes from Actinomycetota bacterium, assembly GCA_018268415.1. Lineage (GTDB taxonomy): Bacteria > Actinomycetota > Thermoleophilia > Solirubrobacterales > 70-9 > VAYN01. The sequence goes on from JAFDWO010000001.1 coordinate 43,271, forward strand.
CGGGCTCGTGGAACCGGGGGCGGCGCGGATCAAGGTGCTGGAAGCCGAAGAGCTGGGGCAGGCGCAGGACGTCGTGCGGGTGATCCGCCACCTGACCGCGCCGGCGGTGATCGCGACGCTGGTCTTCTACGTCCTCGCCCTCATCCTCGGCCGCCGCCGGCTCTCGCGCACCCTGATCGGGGTCGGGCTGGCGTTTGCCGCGACCGGCGCCCTGTCCCTGCTCGCCCGCAGCTTCGCCGGCGGTGAAATCGTCGACCGGCTAGTGTCCGGAAATCGTGATCGGGAAGCGGCCGAGGCGGCCTGGAACATCGCCACCTCGAAGGTCGCCGACCTGGCCGGGGTGGCGATCGGCCTCGGCGCGGTGGTGATCCTGCTCGTCGCCGCGGTCGCGATCTTCCGCAAGGCGGCCGAGCAGCGCGCGGTGGCCGAATGAGCTTCGGGGGGATCGAGGCGGGCGGGACGAAGTGGGTCTGCGCCATCGGCGGAGCGGGCGTCGAGCCGGCGCGGGTCGAGATCTTCCCGACCACGACCCCGGCGGAGACGATCGGCCGTGCGGTCGAGTTCTTCGCCGCCGAGCCGGACCTCGAGGCGCTCGGCGTCGGCCTCTTCGGCCCGGTCGAGGTGCGCCGCGACTCGCCCCGCTGGGGGACGATCCTGACGACGCCGAAGCCGGGCTGGGAAGGTACCGACGTGGCCGGCGCGCTGGCGCGCTCGCTGCGGGTGCCGATCGCCCTCGACACCGACGTCAACGCGGCCGCGGTCGGCGAGTGGCGCCACGGGGCGGCGCGGGGGGTCGACACCTTCGTCTACGTCACCGTCGGCACCGGGATCGGCGGCGGCGTCTTCGTCGACGGGCGGCCCCTCCACGGCCTGCAGCACCCCGAGGTCGGCCACATGATGGTCCCGCACGACCGCTCCCGCGATCCCTTCGAGGGCTCCTGTCCATTCCACGGCGATTGCCTCGAGGGGCTCGCCTCGGGGACCGCGATGCGGGCGCGCCGGGGCCGGCCGGCGGAGGAGCTGGGCGACGACCCCGAGGCCTGGGAGCTGGAGGCGGAGTACCTGGCCCTCGGCCTCGCCAACGTCGTGCTGGTGGTGTCGGCGGAACGGATCGTCCTCGGTGGCGGCGTCGGCGGTGCCCCGGGGCTGATCGAGCGGGTCCGGACGCGCCTGCGCGAGATCCTCGCCGGCTACGTCGACGCCCCCGCGCTGCGAGATATGGACACCTACCTGGTCCCCCCAGGCCTCGGTTCCCGCAGCGGCGTCGTCGGCGCTCTGACTCTTGCCGGCGACTCGTGTTGATGGGCCGAAAACTCAAGCCATGCTTGAGTTTTCGGCCCATCAACGGGGGCGTGTGACGGAAGGCCGGCGGGCGAGGTTTGGCGGCCCGACATCGGCGGCTCCGCAGCGCCTACCGTCCCGCGGAGCTGGTCCCTACCGCCCTCGCCCCCGAAGCCCGGTGATCGTCAGGCTCACCGCGAGCTTGGCGCCGATGCCGAGGTAGACGGCGAGGTTGAGGAGCGGGTTCGCGCCGGCGGCGTCGAAGCGGCGGTAGAAGCGGCCCATGCCGCGGTGGAAGGCGATCTCCTGGCGCGGGGCCCGGCGGCGGGCGCTCGAGCCGCCCTTCACGTGCAGCGCCACCGCGCCGGGTTCGTAGAAGACCTTCCAGCCCGCGTCCCAGAAGCGGTGGCACCAATCGAGGTCCTCCATGTAGAGCCAGTAGCCCTCGTCGAGCAGGCCGACCCGGGCGACCGCCTCCGCCCGGCAGAGCATGAAGGCGCCATTGACCGCGTCGACCTCGCCCGGCTCGTCCTCGCCCAGGTGCGTGGCCCGGTATTGGGAGAGCGAGGCGCCCGCGCCCGCGCCGCGACCGATCCCGGTGAAGTGGGCGAGCGCTGCCAGCGGGGTGGGGAAGGAGCGCTTGGCGGCGTGGTCGAGCTCGCCGTCCTCGCGCACCAGCTTCGCCCCGACCATCCCGATGGCCGGGTCGGACCCGAGGCGCGCGAGACAGGCGTCGAGGGTTCCGGCGTAGACCTCGGTGTCGGGGTTGAGCAGCAGCACCGCCTCCGCGCGGCTCTCCCGCAGCACCAGGTTGTTGGCCGCCGAGAAGCCGATGTTGGCGCGTCGCTCGAGGAGGAACTCGGGGAACTCCCGCGCGACCATTTCCGGCGTCCCGTCGGGGCTGCCGCTGTCGACCACCGTAACCCGCATCGTCGCCGCCCGCGGCGGGTGCTCCCGCAGGCTCGCGAGGCAGCGCCGCAGCAGGCCTTCGGCGCCGTGACTGACGATCACGACCTCGAGGTCGGGCAACGCTAGTAGGCGCCTTCGCCGCGCATGATCGCCCGCGGCGTCCGCACCAGGATCTGCAGGTCGGTCAGCAGCGAGAGGTTGTCGAGGTAGTCGCGCTCCATCGCCAGGCGCTCCTCGAAGGTGAGGTCACCGCGGCCGTAGACCTGCATCGGGCCGGTCAGCCCCGGCTTGATCGCCAGGCGGCCGCGCTGGCGCTCGTCGTAGAGGGCGACCACCGCCTCCTCCTCGGGCCGCGGTCCGACCAGCGACATCTCCCCGCGCAGCACGTTGAATAGCTGCGGGAGCTCGTCGATCGAGGTTCGCCGCAGGACCCTGCCCGCCCGCGTCACGCGCGGGTCGTCGGGGATCTTGAAGGCGGGCTCGGAGAGCTTCGAGAGGTCGACCAGCTCGCCCAGCCGGTCCTCGGCGTCGGCGTCCATGGTGCGGAACTTCAGCATCGTGAACGGCTCGCCGTCCTTGCCCGCGCGCTTCTGGCGGAAAAAGACGGGGCGGCCGGAGTCGACCAGCGTCGCCAGCGCCGCACAAAGCAGCACGGGGGAGATCGCCACCAGCAGCGTCCCGGACACGAGGACGTCCATCACCCGCTTCATCGCCTGGGTCGAGCGCGGCGGGTCGGAGAAGCGGAAGTCGAGCACCGGCAGCTCGGCGAGGCGGTTCAGCTCGATCCCCGGGCCGAGCAGGCCGTAGTGCTGGGGCAGGAAGGTCAGCGCCAGGCCGGCCTTCTTGCACTCCTCGATCAGCCGCTCGGCGGCGGGCTCGCTCATCTGCCCTTCGGTGACGACGACGCGCTCGATCCCGGTCACCTCGGCGACCTCGGAGATATCGGCGACGGTGCCGAGGCGCGGCAGCTCGGCCGAATCCTCCTCGCGCGAGGAGGAGAGGTAACCGACCAGGTGGAGGCGCGTCTCCGGGTGGGTGACGACGCGGCGGGCGACGGCGTCGACGGTGGCGGGCGGGCCGATCACCAGGCCGAGCGCCACCGGCGTCGCCCGGTGCCAGACCCAACGCAGGACGCCGCGCAGGATGAAGCTGCCGATCAGGGTGCCGAGGCCGAGGCCGATCGCGCTCTTCGGCGAGAGCGGGCCGACCGGGCTGATCGCCAGCAGGCCGTCGATCACCAGGGTCCCCAGCACGGTCGCCGAGACCAGCGAGGGCACCTCGTCGAGGGTCGAGTGGCGGATCCGCCGGTGGTCGTGGTCGTAGAGGCCGTGGAGCTTGACCACGAGGATCCAGCTGGGGCTGAAGAGGATCGCCCAGAAGAGGTCGGCGACGTCGGTCGAGGAGGTCACCGCGGTGACCACGAGGAGGGCGACGATCAGCGCCGTCCAGTCGCCCAGCGCCATCAGCCGCCGCAGTAGTGCGCCGCGCCGGCGCGAGCCCTCCGGGCCGCTCAGGCCGAGCCGGTCGGCCGCGCGGTACTGGATCGCGGTCGCGCGCCGCTCCGGCCCCTCGGCGGCGGCCCGGCGTTCGGCGTCCATCTTCTCGGTGTCCGGAGTTCGGGTCATCCGCAGCCTTCAAACCCTTCGGTGAGACAAGTTTCGAGCGGGTTGAGGCGTTTTGCTTCGTTCAGGTCATTCTGGGCGGCTTCGTTCTGCCCTGCCTGGTACTCGGCCTTGGCGCGCAGGTAGTACAGCGTCCAGTTCTGGTTCTCGCGGTCGATCGCCTGCTCGAAGCGACTGATCGCCAGCGGGAGTTCGCCCTGCAGCTGGGCCAGCAGGCCGAGCTGGAGGTACGGACTCGCCGCCCAGGGCTCGATCGAGCGGGCGGTTTCGGCGTGATCGACGGCGCTGGCGTATTCGTGGTTCTGGGCCGCCGCGCTCGACTGGTTGATCTCGTGATCGACCAGCAGCGGACCGGTGAGCGCCAGCATGGTCAACCAGGCTACGGCCAGGCCGACGATCGTGAGGCCGAAGCGGCGGCTTTCGGCGTCGGTCTCCACCTCGACCCCTTCGCGCGCGCGGGCCACCGCGCGGGCCCGCCAGAGCTGCCCGCAGCGGGCCGCGACCAGGATCCCGGTCGCCATGAAGAAGACCGAGCCGATCACCGCCAGCTGCCAGAACCAGTCGTAGGCGGCGCCGACGGCGAAGGCGAAGCTGACGCCGAGGAGGATCGCGTAGAGCTCGCGCTCCCGTCCCCCGGCGGCGCGCCAGGCGGTGAAGCCGGTCCAGAGCAGGAAGAGGACCAGGCCGAGGATCAGCACGCCGCCGACGATCCCGAGCTCGCTGAGTGCCTGGAGGTAGAGCGAGTGCGCCTGCGTGTTGGTCATCACGATCGGGCGCAGCTGGGTCCAGGCGAACTGGTAGGTGCCGGCCCCGTGGCCGGTGATCGGCTTTTCGCCGAAGGCTTCGAGGGCGACGTCCCAGAACTGGGCGCGGCCGCGGCTCGAGGCTTCGGCGAGGCCGGAGGGTGCGGTGAGGTCGGTGCTCGTGAACTTGTCCCAGGCGGTCTCGCCGTAAAGGATCCCGGCGACGATCACGAGGACCAGGCCGGCGAGCGCGATCCCGCCCAGCACGCGGCGATCACGGGAGATCGCGAGCGCCCGCGTCACTGCCGGGGGGCCGCGCCGCTCGAGCCGGCGCAGCAGCCAGACGGCGAGCACCGTGACCGCGATCCCGGCCAGCAGGATGGCTCCGGCTTTGAGGCCCTGCCCGACGATCGGGGGGAAGTTGTAGTTGTTGGAGAGTTCCGGATAGGAGTGGATCGCGAGGACCGCCGGCATCGTCAGCACGGCGGCGATCAGCAGCGTCGCCAGGTACCAGAGGCGGTCGCGGGAGAGGACGACCAGCGTCCCGACGGCGACGATCAGGGTGAGGATGCCGCCGCGCGAGTGGGTGAAGTAAAGGGCCAGTAGCACCGCCGGCAGGGCGCCGATCGAGAACCAGCGCAGGGCAGGGGTGAGCGAGCGGCGGCTCATCCAGACGCAGAGCGCGGCGGCGAAGGAGAAGAGGATCGCGTCGCCGTTCCAGTAGCCGAGTGGGTACTGCAGCCGGGTCCCTTTCGATTCGTCGAAGGAAAGGGCGAAGAGATGGGGAAGGAGGCGGGTTCCGAGGGCCAGGATCGCCAGCAGCGTCAGGGCAATTGCGATGCCTTCACCGAAACGTTGGCGCCGTTGGTTGGTTTGGGCCAGGAGGAACGCGGCAAGGAATACGCCGAGGTACATGAGGACTCGGTCCGCCTCGGTGACGCTCAACTCGACAGAACCGGACCAGAGAGATGAGACTGCAGACCAAATTGCAAAACCTAGGAGGAGGCCCGATGCCCAGTAGAACGGCTTCGCGAGCAGAGCCCTCCCACCCACGCCAAGCACCAGCAGGACGACGACGAGCAGCCAGACGATCAGCCCCGCGATGTGGCGAGAGCTCACCGAGAAGCCGCCGCTCGTCATCGCCAGGGCTCCGATCAGGGCGATCGGACCGAGGAACGCCGCCGATTCCTCTAACCTTGCGCGGAATGCCAGGTGTCCCCCGCCGCCGGGGCCGTAGTTCGGTCCGCTCCTTCTTCTTGCTTCCGTCAGTGCTTGCTCTGCTGGCATTGGCTCTACTTCCCGTGAGCGCTTTCGCGCAGAACCCCGGCGAAGCCGTGTACGAAACCGAACTTCCCTCGGTCTCGAGCGAACCCTCCACCGGGGGGAACCACTCGAGCAATTCGGCTACCCATCACAAGAACCAAAACAATCCCGCCGCCAAAGGTTCCGGCGCGGAAACGGGTGGCGTCGGCTCGGAAGGGTCCGAAAAGGGAAACGGATCGTCTGCAGGCCATAAGAAGAAGGAAGGATCTTCCTCGAACGAAGAAGAAGGCCATCCTTCCACGGCTGCCGGTGGCAATGGCGGCAACAAGCCGAACGGGGGAGGCAACGGGGCGGAAGGCTCGATCTCCGAAAGCAAGGAGCTCGGCGCCGGGACCCAGAAGGCCGCCAACGCCTCGAGCAACAGCGGCAGCTCCTCGCCGGTCGTGCCCATCCTGATCGCGGTGGTCGTCCTCGCGGCGATCTCGATCGGCGTGGTGCTCTACCGCCAGCGTAAGTCGGGCCAGGGTGGCTCCGACGGACGCGTCTCCTCTTCTAACGCGAGTTAGTCCACAACCCATCATGGAGGGATCGATGCTTAAAGCCAGCAGGAAGGCGCGCGCCCTGACGGCCGCGTCGGCCGTCGTCCTCGCGCTCGGCGTCTTCGCCGCGAGCGCCGCGGCCGTGCCCGCCAACTTCTTCGGCGTGGTGCCCCAATCGTCGCTCAGCCAGGAACAGCTCAACACCCTGAAGCAGGGTGGCGTCAAGGAGATGCGCGTGGCGCTGATCTGGGGCGCCGTGCAGCCGACCCGCAGTGGCGCCCTGAATTGGAGTGAATTCGACGGGACCGTCGAACACGCCGCGAAGAGCGGCATCGAACTGCTGCCGTTCATCGTCGGCGCGCCGAGCTGGGCGGTGCCGAGCGTGAACGTGCCCGGTGCCCCCGGGACCAAGGCGCCCGCCCGCCTGCCGGTGGCCGGCTCCGCGGGCACGGCCTGGTCGACGTTCCTGAAAGCCGCGGTCGCCCGCTACGGGACCAACGGCACCTTCTGGAGCGAACACCCGACCGTCCCGGTCAAACCGGTGAAGGCCTGGCAGATCTGGAACGAGCCGAACTTCAAGTACTTTGTCGCCAAGCCGAACCCGGCCGAATACGGGAAGCTGGTGAAGCTCTCCTCGACCGCGATCAAGGGGGCCGACCCGGCCGCCCAGGTCGTCCTCGGCGGCCTCTTCGCGAAGCCGGCGGGCGCGCGGTACCTGAAGGGCAAAAAAGTGATGCACGCGACCAGCCCCAACTGGTTCGGCTCCTACTTCCTCGAACAGATGTACAAGACGAACCCGGGGATCAAGTCCCGCTTCCAGGGCGTCGCGCTGCATCCGTACGTCGCCCGTTACCGGCAGCTGCCGGCGGAGATCGAAGAACTCCGCGGCGTGATGACCCGCTCCGGCGACGGCGCCAAGGGCCTCTGGGTGACCGAGCTCGGCTGGAGCTCCGAACCCCCGCAGGGCCCGTCCAACGTGTTCGCGGTCGGCGCCTCCGGCCAGGCGCGCGAACTCAAGGGTGCCTTCACCCTGCTGAAGCAGGACGCGGCCAAGTTCCGCCTCCGCCACGTCTACTGGTTCTCGGTCGACGACGCTCCGGAAACCTGCAACTTCTGCAACGGCTCCGGCCTGTTCAAGAAAGGCTTCGTGCCGAAGAAGTCCTGGACCGAATTCACGAAGTTCACCGGCGGCACCCCGTAGAGGCCTGACGCAGAGGCCCGCGCTCTGGACAGGGCGCGGGCCCGCCCGGCGGCCGGGGGTGGGGGCCGGCGCGTGGCGGCGCGCGGCGGCGCGGTCCCGGCCGGCCCGCCCGTCCGAGTTGCCGCGCGGCGGCGTGTGGCGGCGCGGTCCCGGCCACCCCGCCCGTCCGAGTTGCGGCGCGGCGGGGTGTGGCCCGCGGCCCCGCACCCGTCCAAGTTGCGGCCCGGTCCCGAGGCGCCCGTCCGAGTTGCGGCCCGGTCCCGGGCGGGGCACCCGTCCAAGTTGCGGCGCGGCCCGCGACCCAGCACCCGTCCGAGATGCGGTGCGGGTTCGGCCCCTGCGCCCGTCCGAGTTGACTCCCGGCCCCGACCCCGGCGGTCGTCTTTTGGCCCAGCCACCGGCCACCCGCCGTCCCGGGACCGCCCCGCTGCTCCTTAT
>JAFDWO010000020.1 GCA_018268415.1 Actinomycetota bacterium
GGCCCTCCGTGCTCCTCCCGCCCGCTCCCCGCACCCTCGGCCGTCTCGGCCACGGCCACAGCCTGCCCGGGCCGTGGACGAGACGGCCGCATCCCTTCCGCTGTGGGCGACAGCTTGAGGGGGCCAGAGCCCTTTCCGCGGGGCGGCGGCGCCATCACAGGCCCCATCCCTTCCCGCCGGGCGACAGCTTCAGCGACCGCGTCCCTTTCCTCGGGCGTCAGCTTGACCAGGCCCCATCCCTCCGGGGCGACAGCTTCCCCAGGCCCCATCCCGTCCCGCCTCCGCGGAATCAATCACCTGGCGGCCGGCGCCTGCCGGGCATATGCTCGGCAGGTGTCCGTGGATGCGCTTGGGCGCGCTGCATGGATCGAGGGAGCCGACCGGCTGCGTTTGCTGACGGGGCTGGGCAGCCTGCCCTCGGACTCGGAGGAGGTCCGGGTTCGCAAGGCGGTGCTGGTCCTGTCGACGAGCTTGATGGTGACGCTCGCCTTCGCCTGGGTCGGGACCTACGTCGTGCTGGGGCTGTGGCTCCCTGCCGCGATCCCCTTCTCCTACCAGGTGTGCTCGGCGGCGGGCCTCTACGCGTTCGCGCGGACGCACCGGTATCGCCTCTTTCGCACCAGCCAGTTGCTGATGAGCCTGCTGTTGCCGTTCGCCCTGCAGTGGAGTCTGGGGGGCTTCGCCGAGTCGTCTGGGGTCGCGCTCTGGGCTCTCACCTGCCCGGTCGGTGCCCTGCTCTTCGTCGGCGCCCGCCAGGCGGTTCCCTGGTTCGTCGGTTTCGCCGCCCTGATGGTGCTCTCGGGGGCGATCGATCCTGCTCTGTCCGGCCCGTCGGTCGGCATCCCCGAAGGCGTCGTCATCTCCTTCTTCGTGCTGAACCTGCTCGGGGTAAGCCTGACCGCCTACGTCCTGTTGCAGTACTTCGTCCGCGCGCGCGAGCGTGCCCTCGCCGAACTCGAGGTCGAGCGGGCGAAGTCCGAGCGGCTGCTGCTGAACGTCCTGCCCGCGTCGATCGCGGTTCGCCTCAAGGAGTCCGACCAGGTGATCGCCGAGCGCTTCGGCGCGGCGACCGTGCTGTTCGCCGACATCGTCGGCTTCACCCCGCTCGCGCAGCGACTGCCGCCGGACGCCACCGTCGTCCTGCTCGACCGCGTCTTCGCCGGCTGGGATCTTCTCGCCGCGCGCCACGGGGTCGAGAAGATCAAGACGATCGGTGACGCCTACATGGTGGCGGGCGGGCTGCCGGCGCCGCGCGAGGACCATGCCGAGGCGATCGCCGACCTGGCCCTCGAGATGGGCGGCGAGGCGGAGCGGTGCGCAGGGGAGACCGGCCTGCCACTGGCGGTGCGGATCGGCATCGACAGCGGTCCGGTGGTGGCGGGGGTGATCGGGCGCGCCAAGTTCACCTACGACCTCTGGGGTGACACCGTGAACACCGCGAACCGAATGGAGTCCCACGGTCTCCCCGGCGCGATCCAGGTGACCGAGCGGACCTACCTGAAGCTGCGCGCCGGGTACGAGCTCCGTTGTCGCGGGACGATCGAGGTGAAGGGAAAGGGTCCGATGACCACCTACCTGCTGCTCGGCCGTCGACAGCAGGTGACACAGGCCGGGTAGTCGACCGGCCGCGAACGGACGGCGGTGGCGGCGGGGGTGGGGCCGAGGTCCTGAAACCGTTGAGTCTCAGTCGCTTGTAACGCGTGCCCGGGCGGCCGCCCACCCGTAGAGCGCCAGGCAGACCGCGGTCAGGTAGAACGCCGCGACCAGGCTCATCGGAAGGTGCAGCGCCAGGGTGCCGGTCGTCGAGAGGAGGGTGCCGAGGAGGGCGACGCCGAGGGCGCCGCCGGCCTGGCGGGCCGCGTTCTGGATCCCCGAGGCGAGGCCGATGCGCTCGACCGGCGCCTCCTCCATCGCCAGCGCCGTCATCGCCTGCATCGCCAGCGCGACGGTGCCGAAGGGGACGGTGCAGAGGATGGTCACGCCGGTGGAGGCGCCCCCGAGGATGGCCAGCAGCGCCGCCCCGACGGCACCGCCGGCGAGGCCGACCACCATCGAGCGCCACTCGCCGAGTAGCGCGATCAGCCGCGCCGAGCCGAAGGCGAACGTCATGATCACGGTGAGCAGTGGCAGCAGCGCCAGACCGGTGGCGAACGGGCTGAGGCCGAGCTTCTCGTGGTAGAGCAGGGAGAGGCAGAAGAGACTGCCGTAGACGCCGAAGTTGAAGACCCCGGCGATTCCGACGACGAGCGAGAATTGGCGGTCACGGAAGAGCGCGGGCGGGATCATCGGCAGCGGCACGGCGCGCTCGACCCGCCAGAAGGCAAGCGCCGCGAGGACGCCGAGCGCCAGCAGCCCGATCGTCTCCGGCGCTCCCCAACCCGCCGACCCCGCCGCGATGAAGCCGCCGCTGAGGCCGCCGAGCGCGGAGACGACGAGGACCTGTCCGGGCAGGTCGAAGGGGTGGCGATGGCGCGGCGTCTCGGCAACGTAGGCGCTCATCGCCACCGCCGCGATCGCGGCCACCGGCAGGTTGACGAGGAAGATCGCGCGCCAGCCGACGGTGTCGACGAGCGCGCCACCGAGGACCGGGCCGGCCGCCATGCCGACGCTCGAGATCCCGCCCCAGGCGGCAAGTGCGCCGCGCCGCTCCGGCCCCGCGGGGAACATGTGGGTGATCAGCGCCAGCGAGCAGGGCATCAGGAGCGCCGCACCGAGGCCCTGCGCGGCCCGCGCCACGATCAGCGTCGGCATCGTCGGCGCCGCCGCGCACCCCGCGCTCGCCACCCCGAAGAGGGCGAGCCCGATCAGGTAGGCGCGCTTCGCCCCGATCCGATCGGACCAGGCGCCGGCGGTCAGCAGGAAGGTGGCGAAGGCGAGCGTGTAGGCGCTGACGATCCACTGCGCGCCCGCGAGCGAGCCGCCCAGGTCGGCCACGATCGGCCCCAGCGCGACGTTCACGATCATCGCGTCGAGCGTCACGATCAGGAAGCCGGAGCAGATCGCCGCCAGCCCGAGCCGCGCCGCGGTCCGGTCGGGGGCGGTGACGGTCTGTGTGAGCGATCTCGTCGTCGTCAACGCCCGCCGACCCTAGATTAGGGCGGGTGTCGACGGACGCCGCCAGGCCCATGCCGCGCAAGCTGATCGCCCTGCTCGCGATCGGCACCGGCGCCACCGTCGCCAACCTCTATTACGCACAGCCGCTGCTGTCGGTGATCGCCTCGCAGTTTGGCGTCTCCGACGGCACCGCCGGGCTCCTGGTGACCGTCTCGCAGGTCTTCTACGGGCTCGGCATCGTCTTCCTCGCCCCGCTCAGCGACCTGGTCGACCGCCGCAAGCTCGTCGCCACCCTGCTTGCGATCAGCTGCGTGGCGCTGGTCGCCGCCGCCGCGGCACCACAGTTCGCGGTGCTCGCGCTGGCGATCGGGATCGCCTCGGCCACCTCGGTCGTCGCCCAGATTCTCGTGCCCTTCGCCAGCACGGTCGCCCCGGAGGGAGAACGCGGCCACGTCGTCGGTCTGGTGATGGGCGGCCTGCTCACCGGGATCCTTCTCGCTCGCACGTTCTCCGGCCTGGTCGCGGGGGCGACGAGCTGGCGGGTCGTCTTCGCAATTGCCGCGGTGGCGATGGCGGTGCTGGCGCTCGCGCTCTGGCGGGCGATGCCGGTGCGCCGCACCGCCACTTCGCTCCGCTACGGCGAGCTGCTCGGCAGCGTCGGCGCGCTGATTCGCCGCGAGCCGGTGCTGCGACGGCGCATGGCCTACGGCGCCTGCGGGATGGGCAGCTTCAGTCTGGTCTGGACGACGCTCTCCTTCCTCCTCTCCGACCCGCCCTTCGAATTCGGCGAGGCGGAGATCGGGTTGTTCGGCCTCGCCGGGTTGGTCGGGGCGCTCACCGCGATGCGCATGGGCCGCCTCCACGACCGCGGCCACAATCGGATCGCCACCGGCGCGGTGCTCGCTGCGGTGCTCGTCAGCTGGCCGATCCTCATCCTCGGCCAGCACAGCGTCGTCGCGATCCTGGTCGGCCTGGCGCTGCTTGACTTCGGGGTCCAGGGCCAAAACGTGCTCAGCCAGGGCGCGATCTACGCGCTCGGCCGCGCGACCACGGGGCGTGTCACGACGGCCTACGTGACCGCGAACTTCAGCGGTGGTGCGATCGGCTCGGCGGCGGGTGCGATCGCCTGGAGTGCCGGCGGCTGGGGTGCGGTCTGCGGGGTCGGCCTCGCCTTCGCCGGCATCGCGATGCTCCTCTGGCTCACCGAGCCCCGGCAGCGCGCGCGGCGCACCCGCCGGAGCGGGCGACGACACCCTGCCGCCGTCACCGCGCTCCGCCGTTCGGCCACCTGAGCGACGGCACCGCCAGGCGGCGCGGCGGCGGCGCGGCTAACTTGCGGCGATGTCCGTCCTCCTCGGCCTGCTCGCTGCCGCCACCTACGGTAGCTCGGATTTCCTTGCCGGACTCGCCAGCCGCCGCCTGCCGGCGATCATCGTCACCTCCGGGGCGCAGGCGCTTTGCCTCCTCGTCGGGCTCCTCGCGGTGGTCTTCTATCCCGGCGACGGGATCAGCGCCCAGGTCCTTGCCTGGGGAGCGGCGAGCGGCATCGGCTCCGCCGGTGGCACCTTCGCTCTCTACCGCGGCCTCGGCAGCGGCGAGATGAGCGTCGTCGCCACCCTCTCTGGTCTCCTCACCGCGGTGATCCCGGTGATCGTGGGGCTGGCGACCGGCGACTCGCTGACCGCCCTGGCGGCGATCGGCATCGTCGCCGCGATCCCGGCCATCGGCCTCGTCTCTTGGCAAGCCGGGGGCGACGGGGGAGCGGCCGGCTCCGGGGCCGTCTGGGGGATCCTCGCCGGCCTCGGGTTTGGCCTCCTCTTCGTCGGCTACGACCGGGCCGGCTCGAATGCCGGAGCCTGGCCCCTGGTCGTCGCCGAGGCGGTGGCGGTCCTCGTGACCGCCGGGCCCGCCCTGATCGCCCTGCGCAGCGGCGTTCCTGCCGACGGGCGCCGCGGCATCCCCCTGCTGCTCGCGGCGGGTCTGCTCGCCGGCGCCGCCAACCTGTCCTTCATCATCGCCAACCACCATGGCGAGCTGGCCGTGGTTGCCGTCCTCACCGCCCTCTATCCCGGCTTCACCGTGATCCTCGCCCGCATCGTCCTCGGTGAGCGCTGGTCTTCCGCACAGAAGCTAGGCCTCGCCACCGCCCTCCTCGCCACCTTCCTCGTCAGCTTCGGCTCAGCCTGAGCCCCCAACACCGTCCCTCGTCCGCGGCGAGCGCGGAGGGGAAGGGGCGGGCGTTGCCGGGCCGGCGCGTGGAGGAAGGGATGCGACCTCGGAAAGCTGTCGCCCGTGGGCGAAAGGGCCCCGGCCCCCTCAAGCTGTCGCCCACAGCGGAAGGGATGCGGCCGTCTCGTCCACGGCCCGGGCAGGCTGTGGCCGTGGCCGAGACGGCCGAGGGTGCGGGGAGCGGGCGGGAGGAGCACGGAGGGCC
>JAFDWO010000021.1 GCA_018268415.1 Actinomycetota bacterium
CCCGGCCAGCCGGCGGCGCAGCAGGGTCGCCTCGGGGTCGGGATAGCGGTTCATCGAGGCGGCGGCGCGGGCGATCACCTCGACCACCGCCGGGTGGGGCGGGGTCGGCGACTCGTTGGAGGCCAGCTGGGCGAGCGGCCCGGCGGCCACCGCCTCCGGCGCCTGCCCGGCCGGCACCCCGGCCTGGTAGCCGGGCATGCGGGCGAGCCTGTCGGCGTAGGTGATGGTCATCGGGGGAGGCGAAAGGGAGGGCGAAACAATTGTTTGCACATCAGAGTCCTGCCATGTAGTTTATCGCAATCATGCTTCACGCAACAACGTGGTCTGAACCTAAGGAGTTGCCTTGATTCGTAAGAGGAACCAACCCACCGTGAGTGGGGGTAGTAAGCGTGCGCCCGGCTCGCACACCCTCCGCAGTCTCGCTGTCGTGATGTCCGTGCTGGTGGCCGCCATCGCCCTGTCGGCGTGTGGTTCGTCCGGTAGCAGCAGCTCCAGCTCCAGCGGCTCCACCAGCGCCTCCGGTGGTGGCTCGAGCGAAGGCGGGAAGTCCTTTTCCATCGCCTACTTCAACCCGCTCGCCTCGAACCCGTACATCGGCGCGTTCACCGAAGGGGTCGAAAAAGCCGCAGAAGAACACGGTGCCAACCTGACGGTCACCGATGCCAACGGCGATCCCGGCCAGCAGGCGAGTCAGATCCAGACCTCGACCGGCACCGGCAACTACGACGGTTTCGTGATCATCCCGATCACCCCCGCCGCGGTTCCCGCGATCACCAAAGCCCATGATCAGGGAATCCTGACGGTGTGCGCGATCAACATCTGTGGCAACAACCCGGTGGCGACGACGAACGAAAGCCCCGACGTGATCACCTCGCAGCTGTACATCAACATTCCCAAACAGGAGGAAATGTTGGTGGAAGCCACCAGCAAAGCGTGTGAAGGGCTCAATCCCTGCAACGTCGTCTACATCCCCGGGAACCCCCTCGACTCCCGCACCTCGACGCGCACCAAGCTCCTCTCGGAAGGCCTCGCCAAGAACCCCTCGATCAAGCTCCTGTCCGACGAACAGTCGGGCGAATCCAACGTCGCCAAAGCCCAGGACGCGGCAAGCAACCTGCTCGCCACCTACCCGGAAATGAACGTGATGGTGTGTGACTCCGACCAGTGCGCGATCGGCGCCGAAACCGCCCTGAAGAAGGCGGGCAAGCTCGGCAAGATCCAGCTGATCGGTGCCAGCGGCTCCGAAGAGGGCGTCGAAGCGGTCAAGTCGGGTGCCTGGTTCGCCGACGCGTTCCCGGAACCGATCAACCAGTACGGAGAAGAAATCACCACGACGCTGATCGAAGCGCTGGAAGAAAAGAAAGTCCCCGCGGCGATCGAAGCGAAGTCCGAACCGCCGATCCTCTACAAGGACAACGTTTCGGAATTCGAATCCAGCTGGTCGGCGCGCTAGACGACCCGCAGGCCTCCGGTGGGCCGGCCGAGACGCTCGGCCGGCCCACGAGGTCGGAAGGCCGGCCAAATCCGAACAGAACATGAGCCAGATGACTACGGAGAGGTCACCAAGTAGCAACGGCGCGGCGACTGATGTGATCGTCGAGCTGGCTTCCGTCAGCAAGCACTTCGGCGGCGTCCACGCGCTCGAAGAGGTCTCGGTTCGCGTCGAGCGGGGCACCGTCCACGCGCTGGTCGGCGAGAACGGGGCCGGGAAGTCGACGCTCGGGAACATCATCTCCGGCGTCTACGCGCCTGATGCCGGGAAGATGCTGGTGAACGGCGCGGAGGTTCGCTACCGCACCCCGCGCGAGGCCGCCCGCGACGGGATCGTCCCGGTCGCCCAGGAGATCAAACTGGTGCCGCAGCGCTCGGTGATCGAGAACGTGTTCCTCGGCGTCGAGTCCTCGAAGGCCGGCTTCTACGATCGCCGCGAGCTGCGGCGGCGCTACGAGGAGCTCTGCCGCCAGACCGGGATCGCGATGCCCGCCGGTACCGCCGTCGGCGAGCTGGGGATCGGGGCCCAACAGCAGGTGGAGCTGCTGCGCGCGCTGGCGCGCGAGCCGAAGCTTCTGATCCTTGACGAGCCGACCGCGGCGCTGACGAGGAAGGAGGTGGAGTCGCTCTTCCAGATCGTCAACCGCCTGCGTGACGAAGGCACGACGATCATCTACGTCTCCCACTTCCTCGACGAGATCCTCGAAATCTCCGACAACATCACCGTCCTTCGTGACGGGCGCCTGGTCCGCCACTCGAAGGCCGCCGAGGAGACCCCGGCGTCGCTGATCGAGGGCATGGTCGGCAGGGAGCTCGGCCTCGCGTTCCCGGCGCGCAAGCCCGTCGAGGCGTCCGCCCCGGTGGTGCTCTCGGCGCGCGGGCTCGCGAGCCAGAAGATCAAGGACCTCGACGTCGAGATCCGGGCGGGCGAAATCCTCGGGGTCGCGGGCCTGATGGGCGCGGGGCGCACCAGCCTGGCGAGGCTGCTCTTTGGCGTCACGCCGCTGAAGAGCGGCACGATCGAGCTCGACGGTCGCGAGCTGAAGCTGCGCTCGCCGCGCGACGCGATCAAGAACGGCATCGCCCTCGTCCCCGAGTCGCGCAAGGAGCAGGGCCTCGTCATGCCCCGGTCCGTCCGCGAGAACCTGGCCCTGGTCCACGGGGCCGAGGCCGCGCACGGCGGCTTCATCGACGCCGGCGCGGAGAAGGAGAAGGTGGCCGGGCTGATGGACAGGCTCGACGTGCGGGGGCGCGCCGGCGACGCGGTCTGGAAGCTCTCCGGCGGCAATCAGCAGAAGGTCGCGCTGGCCAAGTGGCTGTGGACGTCGACCCGGCTGCTGATCGTCGATGAGCCCGCGCGCGGCATCGACATCGGCGCCAAGCAGGCGATGTACAGGTTGATCGCGACGCTGGCCGACGAAGGCTCGGCGGTGCTGATGATCTCCTCCGACATCGAGGAGCTGACCGGTCTCTCCGACCGGGTGATCGTCCTGCGCCAAGGCGCCCTCTCGGGCGAATTCGACAGCGCGAACTTCGAGGAACAGGCGATCGTCGCCGCCAGCTTTGGTGAATCCCCGACTTACAGTAAGGAGTAGCGAAAGATGAGTACCAATACGACCGAGGCCGGTCGAGTGGAGTCACAGGCGGTCTCGCGAGGTGTGAGCCTGGTACCCCTCCTCCGCGAATACGGAATCGTCTTCGGCGGGATCCTGCTCGCGATCGCACTGACGATCGCCTCGCCCCAGTTCCTCACCGGGACCAACCTCAGCAACCTGCTCGACCAGTGGTCGCCGGCCGCGATCATGGCGGCGGCGCTGACGCTGGTGTTGATCGGCGGCGGGTTCGATCTCTCGGCGGGGTCGGTCTTCGCCCTGGCCGGCGTCGTGGCGGCAAAGCTGGCCGGCGACGGGGCGGCCGTCGCCATCCTGGCGGGAGTCCTCTGCGGCATGCTGGTGGGAGCGATCAACGGCATGCTGGTCACGGTCGGCCGGATCAACACCTTCATCGCGACGCTGTCCACCGGCTTCATCGTCGGCGGGCTTGCCCTCGCGATCACGAACGGGCTGCTGATCTCGGTCGAAAACCCGACCTTCCTCAAGCTGGGGCAGGAAACCTTCCTCGGCCTGACTTGGGGCGTCTACCTGATGGTCGTCGTCCTCGTCCTCTCCGGCCTGCTGCTGCACCGCACGGTCCTCGGGCGGCGGATCTTCGCCGTCGGTGGCAACCCCGAGGCGGCCAAGCTCTCCGGCGTCCCGGTCGAAGCCGTGCGCTTCTTCAGCTTCACCCTGATGGGGACCGTCGCCGGTCTGGCCGGGGTGCTGCAGACCTCGCGCGTCGCCTTCGGCGAAGCGAGCGCCGGCGGGCTCAACCTGCTCTTCAACGTGTTCGCCATCGTCATCGTCGGCGGCACCTCGATGTCGGGCGGCGAAGGCGCGATGTGGCGCACCGCGGTCGGCATCGCGATCCTGGCGATGATCGGCAACGCCTTCGTCCTGCTCAACCTCAGCGCCGTCTACCAGCAGGTGTTCTTCGGCGTGATCATCCTCGCCGCGGTGGCGATCGACGCCTGGGGAAGGGTGCGGACGTGAGGGTGCCGGCGGGACCCGGCGACCGGTCGGGCAATGGTGGAAGTGACCAGATCGACACTACAAGGAGTGAATCTTGACCACGATTGAAAAGGACGCCGTCGTCCACCGTGTGGGCAGTGGGCCCGCCGGCGAGCGGGTCCCGATCGACCCCGTCGACGTCGCCCTTGTGCGCAGCGGCCTGCTTTCCGCCGCCCGCCAGATGCAGCGGGCGCTGATCCGCACCTCGTTCAGCCCTCTGATCTACGAGATCCTCGACTTCGCCGCGGTGATCTACGACCGCCGCTACCGCCTGCTCGCCCAGGCGCCGAGCCTGCTCACGTTCATGGGCACGATGGGTTACTGCATCGAGGCGGCGGTGGAGGCGGTCGGCGGCGAGTCCGAGCTCGAGCCGGGCGACGTGATCCTGCTCAACGACCCCTACCTGACCGGTTCCCACGCGCAGGACGCGGCGGTCGTGATGCCCGTCTTCATGGCCGAGCACGGCCTGGTCGGCTACTCGGCGATCAAGGCCCACTGGGCCGATGTCGGCGCCAAGAATCCCTACGCCACCGATACGGTCGACGTGTTCCAGGAGGGCGTCCTCATGCCGGGGGTGAAGCTCTACCGGAAGGGTGAGCGCAACGAGGACATCGTCCGCATCCTCTGCGCCAACAGCCGCCTGCCGCGGGAGCTCAAGGGCGACCTGAACGCCGAGATCGTCGGTGTCCGGGTCGCCGCCGCCGGGCTCTGCCGGGTGATCGAACGATTTGGGATGCCGACCTTCGAGGCGGCGGTCGAGGCGATGCTCGACCACGGCGAGGCGTCCGTCCGCTCCTACCTCGCCAAGATCCCGGACGGGCGTTATGTCGGCCACGGGCAGTTCGACGATGACGGTGTCAACGAGGAGGCGATTCCCTTCGACGTCGCGCTCGAGGTCGAGGGCGACAGTTGTCGGATCGACCTCGCCGACGCGCCGGACGCCCGCGGTGGCCCGATCAACTCGCCGGTCCCGGCCACGGTCTCGGCCTGCCGGGTGGCGATGGTGGCACTGGTCGGCGGCGGCGAGGGCCTCAACGAGGGCTTCTTCCGGCCGCTCGAGATCGTCACCAGGCCGGGGTCGATGTTTCACCCTCGTCGGCCCTCGCCCTGCTTCATGTATGCCTGGCCGGCGATGCAGCTGGCCGACGCGGCGATCCACGCCGTCGCCCAGGCGATCCCCGAGCAGCTGGTCGCCGAACCTGGCGGCGACATCGCCGCCTTCGGCTTCTGGGGCTATCGCGAGGAGAGCGACCAGTCCTGGTTGGTCGGCGGCGCATACCCCACGGGTCAGGGTGCCAGTGCCCGGGGCGACGGTGCCTCGGCGTTGATCCACTGGATCCAGGGGGCGACCCGGTTGACGCCCTGCGAGGTGATCGAGTCGAAGTCACCGATCGTGGTGGACCGGATCGAGCTGGATCCCGACACGGGCGGCGCGGGCCGGTTCCGCGGCGGGCTGGGGGTGGACATCATCTTCCGGCTCAGCGAGGACTGCGAAGGGATCACGATCATGGAGCGGGCGAAGAACCCGCCCAAGGGCCTCCTCGGCGGCGGCGAGGGCCGGCCCGGTAGCGGCCTGCTGATCATCCCTGACGGTCGCACCGAAACGGTCGCGAAGGTGACCGGATTCCCCGTCGTCGCGGGGACGCGGTTGCGCTGGCGGACCCTCGGCGGGGCGGGCTACGGGCCGCCCGCGGAGCGCGATCCCGACGCCGTGCGCGAGGACGTGCGCGAGGGCTACGTCAGCGAGGAGGCCGCCCGCGCCGACTATCCGCACGCGTTTGGCGACGGGCGGTAGGGGGCCGCTGCCTTCGCGCCCCGGCCGGGCCGCAGGTGCTTCGCGGCGTGCCCGGCCGGCTGCGCGAGCGGGGTGCCGACGGTGGCACCTGGGGTGCTCCGGTTCCAACCCGCCCGATTCGGGGCTTGAGCGAGGTGGCACCATGACTCGACCAATTGTTTGCACATCAGAACGCTGCTATGTATGATGTTGTCCGTGAACGTTGATCGCTCGATCGTCTGTCTGGGCGCGGAGGAGGTGCGGGAGCTGCTGCCGATGGCGGATTGCATCGAGCTGATGGCGACGACCTTGACCGAGCTCGCACACGGTGAGCTGACCCAGCGCCACCGCGTCACGGTCGCACCGACGCCCGGCAGTCCGGGCATCCTCGGGCTGTTGCCCGCGCACCGACCCGGCGGCGAGGAAGCGCGCTTCGGCCTCAAGGCGGTCTGCGTCTTTCCCGAGAACCCTTCACGCGGTCTCGACGCCCATCAAGGTGTGGTGCTGCTATTCGACGGTGAGACCGGCGTGCTGCGGGCGATCGCCGACGGCTCCAGCGTGACCTCCCGCCGCACCGCGGCGGTGACCGCGGTGGCGACGCGAGCGCTGGCGAATCCGGCCGCGGCGGAGCTGGCGATCATCGGCTCCGGCGCCCAGGCCGGCGAGCATCTCGAGGCGCTGGCGCTGGTCCGGCCCTTCCGTCGGGCCCGCCTCTGGAGCAGGACGCCGGCCAACGCCGAGCGGCTTGCCGGAGAGGCCGACGTCGGGTTCCCGGTCGAGCCGGTCGAGGATGTGCGGGCCGCGGTCGAGGGGGCCGACGTCGTCGTCACCCTGACGCCGGCCACCGAGCCGCTGTTGCGCCGCGAGTGGCTGGCGCCCGGCGCCCACGTCAACGCGATCGGCGCCAGCTCCCCGCGCGGGCGTGAGCTCGACGAGGAGACCCTCACCGCCGCCCGCATCGTGGTCGACTGGCGCCCCGCCGTCGTCGACGACGGCGGCGAGGTGATGGCCGCGATCGCCTCCGGCGCCCTCGGCGAGGACGATCTGGTGGCCGAGCTCGGGCAGGTCCTGGCCGACGAGGTCGTCGGCCGCCAAGGAGCGGATCAGCTCACCGTCTTCAAGTCGGTCGGGGTCGCGGTGGAGGACATGGCCACGGTCGAGCAACTCGAGCGTCGCGCCCGCGCCCGGAACCTCGGCGGGCGCGTCGACCTGACCTGAACAGCTAGGAGGAGAACGGTGGCCAGCTTCGAAACTTTTGACGCGCACAACGACCTGCTCAACGAGCTCGTGGTGCGCAGTCGCGAGCCGAATCCGTTCGGCCGCTACTACCTCGAGGAGCTGCGCGCGGGAGGGGTCCGCCTCCAGGTCTGCCCGATCTATCTCTTCTGGGATCAGGTCGGCGAGCGGTCGCTGCGCAGCACCATGGAGAACGTCCAGGCCTGGCGCCGGGCGGCGGCGGACAACCCCGGCGAGGTCGTCCTCGTGCGCTCCCACGAGGACCTCGAGCTGGCGCGCGAAACCGATCGGATCGGGCTGCTCCTCTCCTTCGAGGGCGTCGAGCCGATCGGCAACGACCCCTCGCTGATCGAGCCCTTCGTCGAGCTGGGGGTGCGGATGGTCGGCCTCACCCACTTCCAGCGCAACCTCTATGCCGACGGCAACGGTGAGCCGCCCCAGGGTGGCCTCAGCACCCTCGGTCGCCTGCTGGTCACCCGGCTTCAGGAGCTCGGCGTGATCATCGACCTTGCCCACGCCTCCGACGGCACCTTCGCCGACGTGCTCGAGGTCGCCACCGAGGCGCCGGTGGTGGTGTCCCATACCGCCTGCCGCAGCCTGCACGAGATTCCGCGCAACATCACCGACGATCAGATGCGCGCGGTCGCCGCCCGCGACGGCGTCGTCGGGCTCTTCCCGATGCCGATGTTCCTCGGTGCCGACCTCGACTGCTCCCTCGACCGCTTCGTCGAGCACATCCAGCACGCGGTCGAGGTCGTCGGCATCGAGCACGTCGGTCTCGGTGGTGACTTCATCTCGCGCCTGCTGGTCTGCCCGGGCCTCGGCGTCGAGCGCATCCCCCCTTGGCTGGGGGTGAACTTCGACCAGATGGCGCTGGTCGTCGACGGGATCGACGGGCCGCGCGGGTATCCGACGCTGGCGGCCGAGTTGGAGCGCCGCGGCCTGGCCGAGGGCGAGGTCGCGGCGATCATGGGCGGAAACTTCATGCGGGTGCTCGAGCGAGCCCTCCGCGAACGGAAAGCAAACCACCTGACCACGGAGATGCATTCATGAGCACACGGCTGGGAGTGGATGTCGGCGGCACCTTCACCGACGTCGTCCTGATCGACGAGGCCACGGGCGAGATCCGCGTGGCAAAGGAGCCGACGACCCCCGAATCGCCTGACGAGGGCGTGATCCGGGGGGTCGGCGAGGTGATCTCGAACGGTGGCTTGAGTGCGGTCGAGTACTTCCTGCACGGCACCACGGTCGGCATCAACGCGTTGCTCACCCGCTCCGGGGCGGTGGTCGGCCTGTTGGCCACCGAAGGGCATCGCGACACGCTCGAGTTGGCGCGCGGCGATCGTCCCGATTCCTTCGACCTGTTCTGGAAGGCAGCGCCGCCGCTGGTCCCGCGGCACCTGCGGGTCCCGGTGAAGGAGCGGATCCTCTTCGACGGCTCGGTCGAGCAGGCGCTGGCGGAGGACGAGGTGGAGGCGGCGCTGGTCGGCTTCGAGCAGGAAGGCGTGACGGCGATCGCGGTCGCCTTCCTCAACGCCTACGCGAATCCGGAGCACGAGCTGCAGGCCGAGCGGGTTCTGCGCCGGGCCGGTTTCGAGGGCGACATCACGCTCTCCCACCGGGTGTCGGGGGAGTACCGCGAGTACGAGCGGACCTCGACCACGGTCGTCGACGCCTACGTGCGCCCGCGCACCGCCAGCTACCTCGCCAAGCTGGAGAACCGGCTGCGCGACGGCGGCCTCGACGGCGGTTGCCTGCTGACCCGGTCGGGCGGCGGCGCGATGACCTTCGGCGAGGCCGCCGAGCGCCCCTTCGAGGCGATCATCTCGGGCCCCGTCGCCGGGGTCGAGGGCGCCGCCAACCTGGCCCGGGAGCTGGAGCTGGACGAGGTCGTGACGATCGACGTCGGCGGCACCAGCACCGACGTCTGCCTGATCGTCGAGGGTCGGCCGCTGCTGATGTACGAGGGCCGGATCGAGGGCCTGCCGATCCAGTCCCCCTGGGTCGACGTGCGCTCGATCGGCTCCGGCGGCGGCTCGATCGTCCACCTCGACGAGGGTGGGCTGCTGAGCGTCGGCCCGCGCAGCGCCGGCGCCCAGCCGGGGCCCGCGTGCTACGGACGCGGCGGGACCGAACCGACGGTCACCGACGCCGCCTGTTGCCTCGGCCTGATGGGCGACGGTCGGCTCGCCGGCGGGGTCGAGCTCGACCGCGACGCGGCCGTCCGTTCGTTCGGTCCGGTCGCCGAGGCGCTCGGCCAGGATGTCCTCGAGCTCTGCCGCGGTGTGCTGCGGATCGCCGCGGCGAACATGGCCGACGCGATCCGCGAGGTGCTGACCGAGCGCGGCCAGGACCCCCGTACGGCGGTGTTGATGGCGTTCGGTGGAGCCGGACCCCTCTTCGCCTCGCTGGTCGCCGCCGAGCTCGAGGTCCCGCGGATCGTGATCCCGCCCTTGGCGGGCAACTTCTCGGCCTGGGGTCTGCTTGGCGCGGACCTCGTCCAGACTGCCGGGCGGACCTACATCCGGCCGTTGGACGACGAGGTCCTGGCCGCTACCGGATCGGTCGTCGAGGAGATCTTCACGGCGCTCGAGGGGCGCATGACGACGGTCCCGGATTCGGCGCGGCGCGAGGTGCTGATGGACCTCCGCTACGCGGGTCAGGAGCATGCGCTGACGATCTCGGTCGGGGCCGATGGCTCGATCGACGGGTCCGCTGCCGCGATCGCCGAGCTGTTCGTCGACGCCTACGTGAAGGCCTTCACCGAGCCGTTGGACGTGCCGATCGAGATCGTGACCGTGCGCGGCGCGCTGCGGATCCCGATACCTCCACCAGGTGAACCCGCGGAGGCCGCGCGGGCCGAGTTGGCGGGGGAGCGGACGGCCCCGGCGTGGTCGTTCGCGCGCGGCGAGGAGCTCGACTTCCGCGTCGTCGATCGGGCGGCTCTCGGTGCGGAGGACTGCCAGGGCCCGGCGCTGGTGGTCGAGCAGACGGCGACCACCTATCTCGATGCCGGGAGCACCGCCCGGGTCGTCGCCGGCGGGGCCCTCGAGATCGACGCGACCGGGGGGAAGGAGCTTTGATCACGCTCGCGCAGGACGCGGTGGTCCATCGCGCAGGCAGCTCGTTGCGCGGCGAGGGGGAGGCGGTCGACCCGGTCGACGTCGCCCTGGTGCGCAGCGGCCTGCTCTCGGCCGCCCGGCAGATGCAGCGGGCGCTGATCCGCACCTCGTTCACCCCGGTGGTCTACGAGGTTCTCGATTTTGCCGCGGTGATCTACGACCGCCACTACCGCCTGCTCGCGCAGGCGCCGAGCCTGATCACGTTCATGGGCACGATGAGCTTCTGCATCGAGGCGGCGGTGGAGTCGGTCGGTGGCGAGTCCGAGCTCGAGCCGGGCGACGTGATCCTGCTCAACGACCCCTACCTGACCGGTTCCCACGCGCAGGACGCGGCGGTGGTGATGCCGATCTTCATGCCCGAGCACGGCCTGGTCGGCTACTCCGCGATCAAGGCACACTGGGCCGACATCGGCGCCAAGAACCGGTACTGCACCGACACCGTCGACCTCTTCCAGGAGGGAATGCTGCTGCCGGGCGTGAAGCTCTACAGCCGGGGTGAGCGCAACGAGGACATCATGCGGATCCTGCGCGCCAACAGCCGCCTGCCGCGTGACGTCGAGGGCGACCTGAACGCCGAGATCGTCGGCGTCCGGGTCGCCGCCGCGGCGCTCTGCCGGGTGATCGAGCGGTTCGGGATGCCGACCTTCGAGGCGGCGGTGGAGGCGATGTTCGACCACGGCGAGGCGACCGTCCGCTCCTACCTGGCGAAGATCCCGGACGGGCGTTACGTCGGTCACGGCCAGATCGACAGCGACGGCATCAGCGACGAGGCGATCCCCTTCGACGTCGGGTTGGAGGTCGAGGGCGACCGCTGTCGCCTCGATCTCTCCGGCGCCCCCGACTCCCGCGGCGGGCCGATGAACTGCCCGGTGCCGACCACGGTCTCCGCCTGCCGGGTGGCGATCACGGCCTTGGTCGGCGGCGGCGAGGCGCTCAACGAGGGCTTCTTCCGGCCGCTCGAGATCATCACCAGGCCGGGGTCGATCTTCCATCCGCTGCGGCCCTCGCCCTGCTTCATGGGCTCCTGGCCGGGGATGCAGGCGGCTGATGCCGCGATCCACGCCGTCGCCCAGGCGATCCCCGAGCGGCTGGTCGCCGAAGCCGGCGGTGACATCGCGGGGACCGGCTTCTGGGGCTACCGCGAAGAGACCGGCGAGGGCTGGCTGATGGGCGGTGCCTTCCCCACCGGTCAGGGCGCCAGTGCCCGCGGGGACGGAGCATCGGCGCTGATCCACTGGATGCAGGGAGCTACCCGCGTCACCCCTTGCGAGGTGATGGAAGCGAAGGCGCCGATCGTGTTGGACCGCTACGAACTGGATCCGGACTCGGGCGGCGCCGGGCAGTACCGCGGCGGCCTGGGGGTGGTGTTCCTCTTCCGGCTGACCGAGACCTGCGAAGGCATCAACATGCTCGAGCGGGCGAAGAACCCGGCCAAGGGGCTCCTCGGCGGCGCCGAAGGCCGGCCCGGCAGCGGTGAGATCATCGCCCCGGACGGGAGCACCAGATCGGTCCAGAAGGAGACCGGCTACTGGTTCACCCCGGGGGCGCGGTTCCACTGGCGGACGGCCGGCGGGGCCGGATACGGGCCGCCGGAGGAACGCGACCCGGCCGCCGTGCGCGAGGACCTGCGCCAGGGATTCATCAGCGAGGAGGCCGCCCGGGCGGATTACCCCCACGCCTTCAGCGGGGACGGCGGCGGCGCCTGATGGCCCGCTGCTTCGTCTCCCGGGCGCTGCCCGGCAGGGCGCTCGAGCGGCTCGCCGGGCGGCACGAGGTGCGGATCTGGCCCGGGCCGCTGCCCCCGGGCCGGGCCGACCTCGAGGAGCAGCTCGACGGGGCGGAGGGTTGGCTCTCCCTGGTCAGCGATCGGATCGACGGTGAGCTGCTGGAGGCCAATCCGGCCCTGCGGGTGGTCTCCAACTACGCGGTCGGCTCCGACAACATCGACGCCCGCGCCGCCGCGGCCCACGGGGTCGCGGTCGGCGTCACCCCCGACGTCCTCACCGAGGCGACCGCCGACCTGGCGTTGGGCCTCCTGCTGGTCACCGCACGGCGGCTGCGCGAGGCGGCCGCCGATGTCCGCGCGGGCAACTGGCGCACCTGGGAGCCGGAGGGCTGGCTCGGCCTCGAACTGAACGGGGCGACGCTGGTGATCGTCGGCCCCGGCCGGATCGGCCGCGCGACCGGCCGCCGGGCCGAGGCGTTCGGCATGCGGGTCCTCTACGTCGGGCGCGGGGACGACCTCGGGGCGGCCCTGGCCGAGGCCGACGTGGTCTCCCTCCACGCGCCGCAGACCGACGCCACCAGGCACCTGATCGACGCCCGGGCGCTGGCCGTGATGAAGCCCCACGCGCTCCTCATCAACACCGCCCGCGGCGGCCTCGTCGACCAGGCGGCGCTGCACGCGGCCCTGGCGGAGGGCCGCCTCGGCGGCGCCGGGCTCGACGTCACCGACCCCGAGCCGTTGTCGCCCTCCGACCCCCTGCACGACCTCCCCAACGTCGTCGTCCTGCCCCACATCGGCAGCGCCACCCACGCCGCCCGCGAGCTGATGGCCGAGCGCGCCGTCGACAACCTGCTCGCCGGGTTGGCGGGCGAGCCGCTGCCCTCCCCGGCGCCGCGGCCGGGCTGAG
>JAFDWO010000022.1 GCA_018268415.1 Actinomycetota bacterium
CACACTCGCGACCTTCCCGACGTCTCCGTGACCAGATCCCTCCTCCGTGACGGTCCCATCACACCTTCCGGCCCCCGGAGGCCGGGATCGGGGGGTCCGTGGGACGCGCGTCGAGTTTTGGTTGCTGAGCAACCAAAACCAAACACGGAGATCCTTGAGTGATGGCGAAGGCCGGGAGGAAGGGTGACGTTCCCGGCATCTTCGTGACGGGGTCCCCCTTCGGTGACGGTCCCGTGACGGATCGGTCGCACCCTCCGGCCCCCGGGGCCGGGATCGGGGGGATCCGTGGGACCCCGTGAGGGATCCGCCTCGCACTCGCCCGCACCCTCCCGGGGGCCTTCCGTGCCTCCCCCGCTCGCTCCTCGTACACCCGGCCGTCTCGGCCACGGCCACAGCCTGCCAGGGCCGTGGACGAGACGGCCGCATCCCTTGGCGCCATGGGCGGCAGCTCGAGGCGGTCGCATCCCTTTGGCCATGGGCGACAGCTTCAGGCGGCCGCATCCCTTTCCGCCACGGGCGGCAGCCTGAGGGGGCCGGGGCCCTCGCCCGGGGCGACAGCCTCCTCGGGCCGCGTCCCATTCCCCTACGGGCGACAGCTTCCCGAGACCCCATCCCTTCCCGGGCGCCCGCTTCCCAGGCCCCATCCCTTCGGGGCGCCGATGGGGGTCAGGTCACACGGGGTCTCCGTGGACGGCGGCTTCGCCTCACCCGGTGCCTGGGGCTTCCCTGGTCGGCATATCTCCGGGCGCAAGCGTGGAGCGGTCGACCAGGCGGCGGCGCGCTCGAGGGTGTGGGCTCGAGGGGGTACGCCGATGGTGAAGTGGGTGCGTATGCAGGACCAGGCGGGGGAGGTGCCTTCCGGTTTAGGCGGAGGCGGCCGACGTAGGTGTCGCGGAGCGCTCCCCGTCGGCCATCGCGTAGGCCTCAGGCGCGGCGGTAGATCACCTCGCGCCCGAGGGCGCGATCAGCTGCGCCGGCGAAGGTGTAGAGGAGGTCGAACTCGCGGCGGGTGGGGGCGAGGCGTTCGTCCGCGACCAGGACGTCGAGGGTCTGGGGCGGATCTGGAGCTCACCATGCGCCGGGGCCGCGGATAGTCTCGTCCGGACGCGCGGCGCGCCGCGCGCCGCGCTGCCGCCGCGCTCAGTAAGCGGTCCAGACTTCCCAGCGGCCGGTCCGGTGCCGCACCACGTAGGCGTGCAGGTTGCAGGCCGAGCAGCGCATCCCGATCGGGTGCACGTTCACGTAGATCGACAGGTCCAGGACCTCTTGCCCGCAGGCCCGCCTGACGGGCCCGGCGTAGGTCGAGTGGGGCCCGCGGCGCACTTCCAGGACCCGCCCCGGCGACCCGAGCGCGTCCTTGGCCGCCGGGATCGCGCCGCGCGGGTCGGCGGGCCGCACCAGCGTCGAGGGCGCCGGGCAGCGGATCTCCTTTTCGGCCGCGGCGGGCGCGCTCGAGGCCCCGGCCGTCAGGACCGCGGCGATCGCGGCGGCGGCGCAGGTCGCCGGGAGGACGAGCAACCGTCGCTGCCGGACCGGAAGCTCCATCTGCCCAAGGTACACCCGGACGCGCGCCCGCGGCGGACTTTCCGTCCGCGACCGAAGGCCCCTCAGCCGCTCCCGGGTCCGCGCCAGAAGCTCCGCGTGAACAGCACCAGGACCGGGATGATCTCGACGCGGCCGAGCCACATCTGGGCGGTGAGGATGAGCTTGGCGGAGGTGCTGAAGGGCGCGTAGGAGCCGAAGGGGCCGGCGAAGCCGAAGGCGGCGCCGACGTTGCCGAGGCAGGACGCCGAAGCCCCGATCGCCTCGAAGACGTCGATGCCGGTATGGGCTCGGGTCGCCACGATCACGAGTCCGAGCGACCCGAGGGCGAAGGCGAGCACGTAGAGGGCCAGGAAGCCGATCGTCGAGCGCAGGGAGCGCTCGTCGACGGCCACGCCGTTGATCCGGATCGGCACCACCATGTCGGCGTGGGCCGCGGTGACCAACTCGCGCCGGATGATGCGGAAGAGGAGCAGGTGTCGCACGACCTTGATCGAGCCGCCGGTCGACCCGGCGGAGGCGCCGACGAACATCAGCAGCAGCAAGGTCATGGTCGCCAGCGCGCCCCAGTGGGTGTAGTTGCTGACCGCGAGGCCGGTGGTCGTCATCGTCGAGACGGCCTGGAAGGCGGTGGTCCGCACCGCGTCGGCGACGCCGATGCCGCCGTCCGCCAGTACCTCGGCCAGGAGTAGGGCGGCGGCGAGCACGAACAGGAACAGGTAGAGCCGCAGCTCTTCGTCGCGTGAGACGGCCCGGACCTGGCGCTGCACCAGGAGCCGGAACAGCCGCAGGAAGTTGATCCCCGAGATCAGCATCGTGAGGCAGAGAGCCCATTGGGTGATCGGTGCCAGCGTCGAGGCGGAGCCGTCGCGCGGCGAGAACCCGCCCAGCGCGACCGCCGACGTCGCGTAGGAGAAGGCGTCGAAGAGGTTCAGCGAGGGGTCCAGGCCGAACAGGCCGAACGCCGCGATGACCAGGGTGGAGACGATGCTCAGCCCGACGTAGAGCCCCCACAGCCGGCGGGCCGTCTGGCGGATCGTCGCGGTCAGCGGCTCGATCTCGGCCGGCCCGGCGAGCTCGGCCTGGAGCAGGCGCCGGCCGCCGACCCGCAGCCGGGGCAGCACCGCCACGGCGAGGACGATGATCCCCATGCCGCCGAGCCAGTGGCTGAGCTGGCGCCAGAAGAGCATCGCCCGCCCGACCCCTTCGACGTGGCTGAGCACCGTCGCCCCGGTCGCCGTGAACCCCGACATCGCCTCGAAGTACGCGTCGACCGGGTTGGCCAGCTGCGGGACGTCGCCGAAGAGGAACGGCAGGGCGCCGAACGCCGGCACCGTCAGCCAGACGAGCGCGACGACGAGAAAGCCCTCCCGCGGGCCGATGCGTTCCTCCCGTCGTTCGTCGGTGAGCAGGTCGAGTGCCACTCCCGCGGCCGAGGTGATCGCGCCCGCCGGCAGGAACGGCCAGGGTGCTTCGCCTTCCACCAGCGCCACCGCGGCCGGGGCGAGGAAGGCGAGGCCGACCCATTTGAGGACGCCGCCGAGGAGGTCCAGCGCGGCGCCGACGTCGACGCCGAGGGCGCCGCGTCGCAGGCGCCGGAAACGCTCCGCGGATACCACTCAGAGAGCCCGCTCGACGACCGCGGCCCGCTCCGCCAGGGTGAGGACGATCGCCCGGTCCCCGGGCTGCAGCGCGTCGTCGCCGTGGGGGAACACCGCGGTCCCGTCGCGGACCAGGGCGCCGATCACCGAGCCGGTCTGAGGGAGGTCCCGGAAGCGCACGCCGGCCAGCTCGCTGTCGGCGCGGACGACGATGTCGAGCACCTCGAAGCGATCGTCGTCCAGCATCGCCAGCTGGCGCGTGCGCGGATCGTGGGCGAAGCGGATCATCTCCTCCGCCGTCTCCAGGCGCGGGTTGACCGTGACGTCGACCCCGCCCTGCTCGAAGACCGCGACCGACATCGGGTCGTCGACGACCCCGAGCGTGAAGGGGACGCCGAGCGAGCGGGCGAGGACCGCCAGGTAGAGGTTCTTGGCGTCGCTGCCCGTGGCGGTCACCACGGCGCCCGCCCCGCCGATGCGCTCGCTCCGCAGGAACGAGCGGTCGAGGCCGGTGGCGTGGAAGACGTTTGCGCGGGGGCACTCGGTGGCCAGGCGCTGGGCGCACTCGACGTCGGGCTCGACGACCCGCACGGCGAAGCCGCGCTCGAGGAGCTCGCGGGTAACCGCGCCGCCGGTGCGCCCGGCCCCGAAGATGACCACGTCGTCGATCGGGCGGTCGGCGGGGACGAGGCGCCGGCTCCACTCGCGCGCCGCCGAGGGCGAGCCGATCACGATCAGTCGGTCGCCGGGCAGGACCTGCTGTTGTGCGCGGGCCGGCACGACGGCGTCGTCGCGGACGATGCAGGCGACGGTCGAATCCGCGGGCAGGTCGGCGTCGCCGAGGTGGCCGCCGACGAGCGTCGGTGCGTCGTGCGGCACGTCGAACTCGACGATCTGCACCTGCCCGTCGGCGAACCCCTCGGTCGCGCGGGCGGCGGGCACCGTGATCGTGCCGGCGATCTCGCGCGCCGTCTCGATTTCCGAGGACACCATGTAGTCGACGTCGAGATAGCCCTCGCGCCAGGATTCGAGGTAGTCGAGGTCGGTGGTGCGGACGATCGTCTTCGCCTTGGAGAGCCGCCGGGCCAGCATCGCCGACACCAGGTTGGCCTCCGCGCGCGCCGTCGAGGCGAGCAGCAGCCCGGCCTCCGCGATCCCCGCTTCCTCGAGCGTCAGGCGGTTGGCGCCGTTGCCGGCCACCGTGCGCACGTCGTAGGCGTAGGACAGCTCCCGCAGGCGTCCCGCGTCAAGGTCCACAACCACGAGGTCGTGCTTTTCGTGGAGCGCCTCGACGATCGTCATGCCGACGTGCCCCGCCCCGACGACGATGATCCGCACGCGGGTGAGGGTAGCGTGCGGGGGCTCGCCGGGGCCTCGGCCCCCGGCAGGCGGCCCAGGTTGTGCGCCGCGGGAAGCGGTCGCCGCGCCGGCCGCTGGGCGCCCCTCCCCGGCGCGTTGCGTTCGCACCTTGCCGTGACCGGTACGGCCGAGCGCGAACGCGGGTGGCGGCCCGACCGGCAGGGAGGCCCCTGTCCTTGTAACCCACTGGGTTACAAGGACAGGGGTTGCGGGGCGGAGGCCGACGATCGTGCCGAGGGGCGCGCGCGAGGCGGAGCCATCGAAGGCGAGCCGCTCCCCCGGCGCCGCCGTGGTCGGTCCGGTGAGGGTCGGCTGCGGTGGCTGGCTGGGGACGGCGGCGATGCCGTAGGAGGCTTCGCCGACTTCGATCGCCGCGCCGGCGGCCTTGGCCGCGGTGTCGATCGGGGTGAGGGTTTGGCGAAATAATTGGCGGCGTAGGCGGTGCGTCCGTCCGGGGTGAGCCCGATCCCGAGCGGGAAGGAGCCCACGGTGATCGCGGCCCCGGCCGCGTTGGTGGCGAGGTTGAGCGGGATGACCGCGTTGCCCGCCGGGGTAGGTGACGTAGGCGCTGCGTCCGTCGGGGGCGATCGCGATGGCGTCGGGGTCGTTGCCGACAGGGATCGCCGTCCCCACCGTGCCGGTGCCGAGGTCGATCGGGACGACCCGCCCCGCCACCGATTCGTCGACGACGTAGCCGGTGCGCCCGTCGGGGGTGATCGCCATCGCCACCGGTTGGCCGCCGAGGGGGATCGGCGCCCCCGGGATCCCGGTCGCTGTGTCGATCGGGGTCAGCGACTGCGATTTGCCGTTCACGGCGTAGGCGGTCGCGCCGTCGGGGGCGAATGCCACGTCGCGCACTTCTTCGCCGACTTTGATCGGCGCGCCGGCGACGTCGGCGGGGATCGCGACCGGGGATCACCGAGGCGGTGGAGGTGACGTAGGCGGTGGTGCCGTCGGGCGAGATCGCGACGTCTTCGCTCGCGATCGGGAGTGGCGTCCCGACGGTCTTGGTGGCGAGGTCGATCGGGGTAGGGCGGTGTTGAAGTAGCCGGCGACGTAAGCGCTGCGGTCGTCCGGCGTGATCGCGATCCAGGCGGGGTATTTGCCTCCCGGGCGCCTCATGGCGCTCCCGACAGGCCGTGGGCGCCATGAGGCGCCCGGACGGGAGGGGAGGGGTCGCGGGGAAGGCGGTACAGGGACGGGAGGGGGCCGTGGGAGAGCCGACACGGGGTCGGGAGGGGTTCGTGGGAGAGACGACACAGGGACGACAGGAGGTCGTGGGAGAGCCGACACGGGGACGGGAGGGGTTCGTGAAAAAGACGGCACAGGGACGGG
>JAFDWO010000023.1 GCA_018268415.1 Actinomycetota bacterium
CACAGCCTGCCAGGAGCGCCATGAGGCGCCCGGGACGGGTCTCGGACGGGCGTTGCGTCCCCGGATCGCCCCGCATCTCGGACAGGCGGGGAGGTCGCGGGCCGGGACGCACCTCGGACGGCCGCACCGGCCGGGGCCGGGGTCGGGCCGCGACTCGGACGGCCGGGACGGCTGGGGCCCCGGCCGTCCCCCCGCGCCGGGAACCCGATCTTCACGAGCAGCCCGCCCTCGGGGCGGGGCTCGGCGAGCAGGGTGGCGTGGTGGGCGGCGGCGACGGCGCGGACGATGGAGAGGCCGAGGCCGTGGTGACCGTCGCTCGGGGCCGTGCGGTCGGTGCCGAGGCGCTGGAAGGGCTCGAGCAGGCGCTCCACCTCGGCGGCCGGGATAACCGCGCCGTCGTTGGCGACCGACAGGTACGCACCGCCGCCGGCGGTGCCGGTCCGCACCTGGACGCGGCCGCCCGGGACGTTGTGGCTGACCGCGTTGTCGAGCAGGTTGCGGACGAGGCGCTCGGCGAGGGCGGCGTCGCCGGCGGCCGGGGCGGGCTCGAGGTCCGCCTCGATCGGCACTCCGCGACCCGCCGCCTCCGGCGGCGGGTCGCGGAGGACGGCCGCGACGATCGCGGCGAGGTCGAACGGCTCGCGCCGGGCGAGGCCGCGCTCGCTGGAGGCGAGGGTCAGCAGCGCGTCGAGCAGCCGCTCCTGCTCCTCGCCGAGCGCCAGCAGGCGTCGGGAGGTCGCCCGGAAGGAGTCGATGGTCGCGTCGGGGTCGGTGAGCGTCTCCTCCAGCAGCGCCCGCCACAGGGTCAGTGGCGTGCGCAGCTCGTGGGCCGCGTTGGCGACAAAGCGCTGTTGGGCGCCGAAGGCCGTCTCGAGCCGTTCGAGGAGGCCGTCGACCGTGTCGGCGAGGTCCTTCAACTCGTCGTCGGGCCCGGCGAGCGCGAGCCGCTCGTGCAGGTTGCGCTCGGAGATGTGACGAGTCTTCGCCGTCATCGTCCGCAACGGGCGCAGGACCCGTCCCGCAACCAGCCAGCCGAGCGCGATCGAGGCCACGGTCATGATCGCCAGGACGATCACGGACCGGAGGAGCCCCTGGTGGAGCGCGTCGGTGGAGCGGCGGACGACGTCGTCGTAGCGCAGCTTGGTTTCGGCGACCTGGGCGGGCGTCCCGTGCGCGGACCCGCTCGGGACGATCAGGTTGACTCCGGTGGACTCGCGGAAGATCAGGTAGGTGACCACCAGCAGCACCGCGCCCGAGACCAGGAACAGGCCGCCGTAGAGGAGGGTCAGGCGCAGGCGGACGGTCGGCGAGGGCAGGTGGGGCATGGTCAGATCCGGTAGCCGCCCTGGGGGACGGTGACGATCACGGGCGGGTCGCCGAGCTTCGCCCGCAGCCGGTTGATCGTCGACTTGACGGTGGTCGTGAACGGGTCGGCGGCCTCGTCCCACACCCGTTCCAGCAGCTCCTCGGCGGAGACGACGCGGCCCTGGGCAGCGAGCAGGTGCTCGAGCACCGCCAGCTCCTTGGGGCTGAGCGCGAGCCGCTCGCCGGCCCGCGTCGCGACCCGCCGGCCGGGGTCCAGTTGCAGGTCGCCGTGTTCGAGGAGCGGCGGTAGCGGCGGCTGCGCCCGGCGGGCGAGCGCGCGGATCCGCGCCAGCAGCTCGGCGAAGGCGAACGGCTTCGCCAGGTAATCGTCGGCGCCGATGCTGAGGCCCTCGACCCGCTCGGCGACCGTGCCCGAGGCGGTCAGCATCAGCACCTTCGTCGCGCCGCCCCGCGCCACCAGGGCCCGGCAGACCTCGTCGCCGTGCAGGCGGGGCAGATCGCGGTCGAGCACGACCACGTCGTAGTCGACGACCCCGGCCCGTCGCAGCGCCTCCTCGCCGTCCGGGGCGACGTCGGCCGCGATCCCGTCGCGGCGCAGGACCCGGGCCACCGACCCGGCCAGCTCGGCGTGATCCT
Organism: Actinomycetota bacterium; assembly: GCA_018268415.1. GTDB lineage: Bacteria > Actinomycetota > Thermoleophilia > Solirubrobacterales > 70-9 > VAYN01. The sequence goes on from JAFDWO010000023.1 coordinate 1,963, forward strand.
CGACCACCAGGACTCTCATCGCCCCTCACAGGATGCCCATCCGCCGGTCACAGCGCGGTCACAGGTCCGATGACCGTCGTGTGACCACCCACCTCCTAAAACGGGAACCGGCCGATGGCGAGCAACCCGGAAGGAGCTGGAATGAGGAAGACGGACTGGTTGGTGATCACGACGCTGGCGCTCTGCATCGTCGGGCTGGTGGCCTGCGGCGGCGGTGGGTCGAGCTCCGGTGGCGGTGGGGGCGGGAGCGCCTCGCGCGAAGAAGCGACGCTCGAATTCGCCGAATGCATGCGCGCGCACGGGGTCGAAATGGAAGACCCGAAGCCGGGCAAGGGCATCGACATCGGTGGCGGAGACCCGACGACCAAGAAGGCGCTCGCCGCCTGCGACGGCAAGCTCGGCGCCGCGGGCCAGGAACTCTCCGCCGAAGAAGGCGAGGAATTCAGGGAAGGCGTGTTGGCCTTCACGCAATGCATGCGCGGCCAGGGCATCGACATGGGGGACCCGGAATTCCTCGGCCCCGGCAAATTCCACTTCGACATCGCCGGGATCGACACCAGCTCGCCCGCCTTCGAAGCGGCGCAGGAAGCCTGTCAGGACAAGTTCCCCGAACTGTCCGAAAACGGCATCCACATCGGTGGTTGACGTGGGGGACGGGCGGCCGGGACGGCGCGGACGGGCGGCGGGACGGTTGCGGCGCGCCGCCGCGGCGGCCGGCGGCCGGCGGGTGGTGCCGGCGACCGCGATGGCGACGCTGCTCGTGGCGGGCGCGCTGGTGCTCGTCCTCGCCGGCAGCGGGGGCGGGGCGGGCGGGAACGCCGCCGCGGCGGCCGCGGCCGACGGCGGCGGGTTCACGGGCAGGGTCGAGCGTCGCACCCTGGCCGAACACCTGACCGCGAGCGGGACCATCGGCTACGCCGGCGCGACGACCGTGCCGGCGCGGCTATCGGGGACGGTGACGGCGCTGCCGGCGGCCGGCGACGTGGTCCGCCGCGGCGGACGCCTCTACGCGCTGGCCGGCGAGCCGGTGCTGCTGATGTACGGGACGGTCCCCGCCTACCGGACCCTTGCGGAAGGCGTCGGCGCCGGCCGCGATGTCGAACAGCTCGAGCGCAATCTCGCCGCGCTCGGCTTCGACCCGGGAACGGTCGACGACGAATTCACCGCCGCGACCGCGGCCGCGGTCCGTGCCTGGCAGGAAGACCTCGGGCTCGAAGCGACCGGCGAAGTCGAGCTCGGGCGGGTCGCCTTCCTGCGCGGGCCGCAGCGGGTGACGGCGCCGGAGGCGAGGCTGGGCGAAGCCCTCGGTGGCGGCACCGGCGGTGGGGGTGGATCCGGCGGCGAAGCGGGAGCGGAAGCCGAACCACCTTCGGTCCCGATCATGCGCACCAGCTCGACCCGGCGCGTCGTCGACGTCAGGCTCGAAGCCGACCAGCAATCGATCGCCCACCCCGGGCAGCAGGTCGAGGTCGTCCTCCCCGGCGGCGCCAAGGTGCCCGGCGAGGTGAGGCGGCTGAACGCGGTGGAATCGACGGGCGGCGAAGGCGGTTCGGGCGAAGAAGCCGAACCGGAGGTCGAGGCGACGATCGCGGTGACCGGGAGGCACCGCATCCCGGCCCTCGACGGGGCGTCGGTCGGTGTCCTCTTCACCCGGCAGGTGCGCAAGCGCGTGCTGAGCGTGCCGCTGACCGCGTTGATCGCGATCGGCGGGGATCGCTTCGCCGTCTACGTCCGCGCTCCGGACGGCGCCCGGCGGCAGGTCGTCGTCACCCCCGGCCTCGGCGCCGACGGTTACGTCGAGGTCGAAGGCAAGGGCCTGCGGGCGGGGATGACGGTGGAGACGGGACGGTGAGCGGTGCTCCTGTCCTCGAGCTGCGCGACGTCCGCAAGACGTACCCCGGCGGGGTGGAGGCGCTGCGCGGGGTCTCCCTGTGCATCGGGCGCGGCGAGTTGACCGCGATCGTCGGCCCCTCCGGCTCGGGCAAGTCGACCCTGCTGCACGTGATGGGGACGCTCGATCGGCCGAGCGCGGGCAGCGTCGCGATCGAGGGCCGCGATCTCTCGAGCGCGAGCGACGACGAGCTCGCCGGCCTGCGGGCGACGAAGATCGGCTTCGTCTTCCAGCGGTTCTTCCTGCTGGAGGCGGCGCCGGTGCTCGACAACGTCGCCGATGGCCTCCTCTACGCCGGCGTCCCGGCGCGCGAGCGGCGGGAGCGCGCGGCCGCGGCGCTGCGCCGGGTCGGCCTCTCCCACCGCGAGCGCCACGGTGCCGCCAAGCTCTCGGGCGGCGAGCGCCAGCGGGTCGCGGTGGCGCGGGCGCTGGTCGGCGAGCCCGCGATCGTCCTCGCCGACGAGCCGACCGGCAACCTCGACAGCCGCACCGGCGGCGAGCTGATGGAGCTGCTGCGGGCGTTGGGCGCCGAGGGGGCGACGCTGGTGATCATCACCCACGACGAGGGGATCGCCGCCTCGGCGCCGCGCCGGATCACGGTGCGCGACGGGCTGATCGAGGACGGTGGGGCGGTCGGGGCGGCGGGGGCGCCCGCCCGGTGAGCCGCCTGCTGCCTCGTGACCTGCTGCGCCTGGCGACGATCGGCATCCGCACGCGGCGGCTGCGCGCCGCCCTCTCGGTCCTGGGGATCTCGATCGGGATCGCTTCGCTGGTCGCCGTCCTGGCGATCTCGGAAACGAGCAAGGCCGATCTGCTGGCGAAGATCGAACGACTGGGGACGAACCTGCTGGCCGTCGGCCCCGGCGAATCGCTCTTCGGCGAAGAAGCGGAGCTGCCGGCCGCCGCCGGAGCGCGCGTCCGGCTGTTGGACGACGTCGAATCGGCCGCCGCGGTGACCCGCGTCGAGGGCGCCACGGTGCGCCGCAGCTCCTACGTGCCGCCGGAGGTGACCGGGGGGATCGCCGTCGAGGCCGCCGATCCGGAGCTGCTGGCGACGCTCGAAGGGGCGACCGCCTCGGGGCGCTTCGTCGACCGCGCGAGCGAGCGCTACCCGGCCGTCGTGCTGGGGGCGAAGGCGGCACAGCGGCTCGGCATCCGCGGCGCGGGCGGCCTCGACCAGGTCGACGTCTCGGGGCGGCTCTTCACCGTGGTCGGAATCCTCGAACCGCTGCCGCTGGTCCCGGAACTCGACAGCGCGGCGCTGATCGGCTATCCGGCCGCGGCGCGCCTCTTCGGCACCGGGCGCAGCCCGTCGACGATCTACGTGCGCGCCCGCAAGGGCGAAGGGCCGGTGCGCGCCACGGCGGCACTGCTGCCGAGGGCGGCCGACCCCTGGGCACCCGAGGAAGTGGCGGTCAGCCGGCCCTCGGACGCGCTGCAGGCGCAGGCCGCCGCCGAAGGCGCCTTCACCTCGCTCTTCCTCGGGCTCGGCGCGGTCGCGCTGCTGGTCGGCGGGATCGGGATCGCCAACGTGATGATCATCTCGGTGCTGGAGCGCCGCTCCGAGGTCGGGCTGCGGCGCGCGCTCGGCGCTCGCCGGCGCCACATCGCCGTCCAGTTCCTCGGCGAGTCCTTCGTGCTGGGGATCGCCGGCGGGGTCGTCGGCGTCCTGCTCGGCGTGGGCGCGACCGGCGCCTACGCGGCCTACGAAGGCCTGCCCCTGCTGGTGCCACCCGCGGCGGTCGCGGGCGGCATCGCCGCCGCCTGCCTGCTCGGCGCGGCCGCGGGTCTCTATCCGGCGACGCGCGCCGCCCGCCTCACCCCGACCGAGGCGCTGCGGACGGCGTGACGCGGCCGCACGTCCACTCCTCCGCGGGCCGCCGGCGGGTAACGCGCCTGAAGAACGCCCTGGTCTTCGTGGCGGCGGCCACGGTCGTCCTGCTCGTCCTCGTGGTCGTGCGGGCGCAGACGGGGAGCGGGTCGCGGACCGGCGATCACCGGCTGCCGACGGCCGATCGCCTCGGGCGGCCGCCCGGCCCCGGCAGGCCCGGCGGCCTCGCCTGGCCGCGCGAAGGCGAGGCGGCGGTGGCGGTCGAGGGCCTCGGCAACCTCGGCACCAGCGGCGGCGATGAGCCGGTACCGATCGCCAGCCTCGCCAAGGTGATGACCGCCTACCTGGTGCTGAGGGAGCACCCCCTGGGGCCCGGCGAGGAAGGCTTCGAGATCCGCATCACCGCGGCCGACGTCGAAGACCTCCATCGGCGTCTGGATCTCAACCAGTCGGTGGTCGCGGTGGAAGTCGGTGAGGTCCTGAGCGAGCGCCAGGCCTTGGAGGCGCTGCTGCTGCCGTCGGCCAACAACGTCGCCGCCCTGCTCGCCGTTCACGAGGCGGGCAGCGTCGAAGCCTTCGTCGCCGAGATGAACGAAGCCGCCGCCGAGCTGGGGATGGCGAGAACCCACTACACCGACCCGAGCGGCTTCGAGGACACCACCGTCTCGACCGCCGCCGACCAGCTGAAGATCGGCCGCGCGGCGATGGCCGACCCGACCTTCGCCGAGATCGTCGCCATGCCCGCGACCGTTCTGCCGGTCGTCGGTGAAGTCGCCAACTACAACGAGCTGGTCGGCGACGAAGGCTTCGTCGGGATCAAGACCGGCTCCGACGACGCGGCCGGCGGCTGTCTCCTCTTCGCCCGCCGAGTCGAGATCGCCGGCCGCACCCGCACCGTGCTGGGTGCCGTCCTCGGCCAGCGGGGCGGCGAATTCATCCCCGCGGCGCTCGATGCGGCGCGAAGTCTCGCCGCCTCCGCGGCCGCGGCGGGAGGCTAGGGCGGGGGAGGGGGACGGAGACGGAGCCCAGGCCCCGAGCCCGGGTCCCCGCTGTTGATGGGCCGAAAACTCCAGACATGGTGGAGCTTTCGGCCCATCAACGTGGGAGGTGTGACGGGACGCCGGCCGGCGCCTTGAGACGTCGCCCGGGAAGCCGCCGCCCCGGGGCCCCGGCCGGCGCGCCTCAAGCCGTGCCGAGGGGAAAGCCGGCGCCGCGCGGGGATGGGCGATCCAGGCAGGCTGAGACCGCCCATCGGCCGCCGGATCGCAGGGGGAGTCACGGAGAAGACCTGGCTCCGGGACGGAAGCGTGGGAATCGAGACTAAGACGTGAGCCTCGGCACGAAGTCGCGGGAGAGACGCCAGGGCCCCGCGCCCGTGCGGATCCCGTCACCATGAGTTCGCACTTTGCCGTACCGGGTACGGCAAGTGCGAACGCGTCGTGACGGGCCGATCGCCGGGTCGGGGGGCGGGGCCCCATCCCCCTTCCGCTGTTCCTTATGGTCCCGTGGGGACCATAAGGAACAGCGGGGCGATCTCCGGGGACGGAGGGATGCACGGAAGCGTCACCTCTCTCCCCTTCCGTGAGCCTTCCTGCACATCCGGTCCCCCTGAGGGGGCGTGGGCGCGGCCTCGCAAGGACGCAGGGAGGCGAGGAGAGGGGGGCGCACACCGGTGCGCGACCCGAACCGGACGACCGAGGACGCCGCGAGGCGCCCCCCGCGCCACCTCAGGCGAAGCCCCCATTCCATCCCCGCTTCGGGCGCCGGCGGGCCGGGCGCGGAACCGGCCCTAGCCCTGGTGGTGGAGCTGGTGGACGGCGGCGTGGCCGCGGCCGCGGGCGATCAGGTGGCGGTTGACGGGGTAGGCGACGGCCCCGGCGATCAGGAGGCCGAGGGCGAGGCTCCACCAGAAGAGGGCATCGGTGAGGCCGGCGGCGAGGGCGCCAGGGACGAGGAGGATGAAGAGGTTGTCGACGATCTCCATCGTGGTGATGGAGGCGGTGTCGGAGGCGAAGGCGAGGGGGGCGACGCGGCGGAGGGGGAGGCCGGAGCGCAGGAGGGGCAGGCTGGTCAGGGCATAACCGAAGAAGAACGCCAGGACCACCGAGACGACGATCGAGAGGGCGTTGGAGAAGCCGGCGGCGGTGCTGATCACCATGCCGAGCACCTCGCCGATCGCGCAGCCGCTGAGGCAGTGGACGGTGGCGCTGAGGGCGAGGCGGTTCAGGCCGGGCATGGGGGGTGCGGCGCGGGACTCAGCCGCGGCGCATGAGCCGGCCGACGGCGGCCATCAGCTCCTCGGTCTTCTCGGCCTGGGCCTCCTCGCCCTCAGCGCCGATCACGCAGTGGTGGGCGTGGTCGTCGAGCAGCCCGAGCGCGACCTTGTCGAGCGCGGCCTGGACGGCGGAGATCTGGGTCAGGACGTCGATGCAGTAGCGCTCCTCGTCGACCATTCCCTCGATCCCGCGGATCTGGCCCTCGATGCGCCGCAAGCGTCCCAGCAGCTGGTCCTTGGTCGCGCTGTAGCCGCGACTCTCGGTGGTTTTGGAAGAGGTCATGGAGGCGAGTATACACATACCCTGGGGGGGTATGCTACGGTCTGGCGAGTGATACCCCTTGCCCGTATTGGAGACGAACCATGAGCGACCGGACCGAGAAGACCTACGCGATCGAGGGCATGACCTGCGAGCACTGCGAGCGCTCGGTCACCGAGGAGGTCGAGGAGCTGGCCGGGGTGGAGTGGGCGCGGGCCGATCGCGCCGCCGGCCGGCTCGTCGTCCATGGTGAGTCGATCGAGGACATCGCGATCCGCAGGGCGGTCGAGGCCGCCGGTTACGCCGTCGCCGAGATCGCCCCCGAGGCCTGTTCGCGCATGGAGGGCGAGCGTCGGGGGGAGGTTGCCCGATGAGTGTCCCGGCGCGCCTCGCCGCCTTTGCCGCGCTTCTGGCCCTGACCTTCGGCGGCGCCGTGCTCGTCGGTGGGGCGATCGACCCGACGAGCGAGGCCGAGACCTCCCGCGGCGCCGGGTCCTCACACGGCGCCGTGACCTCCCACGCGGACGAGGAGATGAGCACGATGGACGACCACGAAGCCGAGCACGCCCACGACGCGGCAGGCACGGCGACCGACGCCCAGGACGCGGCAGGTACGGCGACCGCGGCCCACGGCGCGGCAGGCACGGCGACCGCCGGCGGGGACGCGGCCGGGGTGGAGGGCCTCGCGGTCAGCGACGGCGGCTACACCTTCGCGCCCGCCCAGACGTTCTTCACCGCCGGGCAGCCGTCGGAGCTCTCGTTCCGCATCCTCGGCCCCGCCGGCGACGCCGTGCGCGCGGGCTACGAACTCGAGTCCGAGCGCGAGCTCCACCTGATCGTCGTCAGTCGCGACGGGCGCTTCTACCGGCACCTGCACCCGCGGCGCGACGCGGCGGGGGTCTGGTCGACCGGGCTCACCCTGCCGAGCGCCGGGGTCTACCGCGCCTACGCCGACTTCCAGATCGACGGCGAGCGCCACGTGCTCGGCGCCGATCTCTTCGCCCCGGGACAGTTCACCCCGCGGCCGCTCCCGGCCCCACGGCCGACCGCCTCGAGCGACGGCTACGGGGTCGCGCTCGCGGCCGACGCGGTCGCCGCCGGCGGCGACGCGACGCTGACCTTCCGCGTCACCCAGGACGGCCGGCCGGTCGCGGACCTGCAGCCCTACCTGGGAGCGATGGGCCACCTCGTCGCGCTGCGCGAGGGCGACCTCGCCTACCTCCACGTCCATCCCGATGAGACCAGCCCGGCGCCGGGGGCGATCCGCTTCATGGCCGACTTCCCGAGCGCCGGGCGCTATCGGCTCTTCCTCCAGTTCAAGGACGCGGCCGCCGTCCACACGGTCGCCTACACGCTGGCGGTCCCACGATGACCACCGAGACGACCACCCGCAAACTCGACCTGCCGGTGCAGGGAATGACCTGCGCCTCCTGCGCCAACCGGATCGAACGCAAGCTGAACAAGCTCGACGGCGTCGAGGCGACGGTCAACTACGCGACCGAGAAGGCCGCGATCGCCTACGACCCGGCCCGGGCGAGCACCGCCGACCTCCTCGAGGCGGTCGAGGCCGCCGGCTACAAGGCGACGCCCCCTGCCGCGCCCGGAGCCGCCGCGGTCCCCGCCGCGCCCGCGCCCGAGGACGAGGCGACGCGCTCCCTGCGCCGCCGCCTCCTCGGCGCCACCGCACTGTCGATCCCGTTGTTGGCGATCTCGATGATCCGCCCGCTGCAGTTCGACAACTGGCAGTGGCTGGCGCTCCAGCTGGCGACCCCGGTCGTCTTCTGGGCGGGCTGGCCCTTCCACCAGGCGGCCTGGCAGAACCTCAAGCACGGCGCCGCGACGATGGACACCCTGATCTCGGTCGGCACCCTCGCCGCCTGGGGCTGGTCGGTGATCGCCTTGTTCTTCCTCGGCGCCGGGATGCCGGAGATGCGGATGGGCTTCGACGTCGTCCTCGACCGCAGCGCCGCCACCGACCAGATCTACCTGGAGGCCGCCGGGGTGGTGACGACCCTGATCCTCGCCGGCCGTTACTTCGAGGAACGCGCCAAGCGGCGCGCCGGGGCGGCGCTGCGGGCGCTGCTCGAGCTCGGCGCCAAGGACGCCGCACGGCTCGACCCCGACGGCACCGAGCGCCGCGTGCCGATCGAGCAGCTCGCCGTCGGTGACCGCTTCGTCGTGCGGCCGGGGGAGAGGGTCGCCACCGACGGGGTGGTCTCCGACGGCGCCTCCGCCGTCGACCAGTCGCTCCTCACCGGCGAGTCCGTCCCGGTCGAGAAGCGCCCCGGCGACGAGGTCGTCGGCGGCTCGGTCAACGCCGGCGGACGGCTGGTCGTGCGCGCCACCAAGGTCGGCGCCGACACCGCCCTGGCGCAGATCGCCAAGCTGGTCGAGGACGCCCAGACCGGCAAGGCGCCGGTCCAGCGCCTCGCCGACCGCATCTCGGGCGTCTTCGTGCCGATCGTCTTCGTGCTCGCCGCGGCGACGCTCGGGTTCTGGCTCGGCGACGGGACCAGTACCGCGTTCGCCTTCAGCGCCGCGGTGGCGGTGCTGATCATCGCCTGTCCCTGCGCCCTCGGTCTGGCGACCCCGACCGCGCTTCTGGTCGGCACCGGCCGCGGCGCCCAGCTCGGGCTGCTGATCAAGGGCCCCGAGGTGCTCGAGTCGACCCGCCGCATCGACACGATCGTGCTCGACAAGACCGGCACCGTGACCAGCGGCCAGATGAGCCTCCGCACGATCGCCGTCGACGGCGTCACCGAGGACGACGCGCTGCGCCTGACCGGGGCGCTCGAGGACGCCTCCGAGCACCCGATCGCCAAGGCGATCGCCCGGGCGGCCCGCGAGCGCCTCCCGGAGCTGCCGGGGGTGGAGAGCTTCGCCAACCGCGAGGGCCTCGGGGTCGAGGGCGTGGTCGACGGCCACGCGCTGGTGGTGGGACGTCCGGCGTTGCTGGGCGACTGGGCGATGCACCTGCCCGCCGCGCTCGAGGACGCGCGGCGGCGCGCCGAGGCCGCCGGTCAGACCGCGATCGCCGCCGGCTGGGACGGGCGGGCGCGGGCGGTCTTCGCCGTCGCCGACACGGTCAAGCCGACCAGCGCCGAGGCCGTCGCGCGGCTGCGGGCGCTCGGCCTGCGGCCGCTGCTCCTCACCGGCGACGGCGAGGCGACGGCCCGCGCGGTCGCCGCCGAGGTCGGGATCGACGACGTGATCGCCGAGGTGCTGCCCGCCGACAAGGCCCGGGTCGTGCGCGACCTGCAGGGGGAGGGGCGCGTGGTGGCGATGGTCGGCGACGGTGTCAACGACGCTCCCGCCCTCGCCCGGGCCGACCTCGGGCTGGCGATCGGGACCGGCTCCGACGTCGCGATCGAGGCCTCCGACCTCACCCTCGTCGCCGGCGATCTGCGCGGCGCTGCCGACGCGATCCGCCTCTCCCGCCGCACCCTGCGCACGATCAAGGGCAACCTGTTCTGGGCCTTCGCCTACAACGTCGTCCTCATCCCGGTGGCGATGCTCGGCTTCCTGAACCCGGTCTTCGCGGGCGCCGCGATGGCCTTCTCCAGCGTCTTCGTCGTCTCCAATTCGCTCCGCCTGCGGCGCTTCAAGAGCCTGTCTCGGTAGGGCCCGGGCCCGCGGATGCGAGCCCTGCCGGAACAGCCTCCAAGCAAACATTCCTATATAGGTATATATTGCCGCTCGATGGCAAGGGCGGCGACGACCAGCGATGTGTTCAACGCGGTGGCGGAGCCACGGCGGCGGGAGGTCATCGACCTGCTCGCCGGCGGTGAGCGCTCGGTCGGTGAACTGGTCTCGGCGCTGGGCACTCCCCAGCCGCAGGTCTCCAAGCACCTGCGCGTGCTGCTCGAGGTGGAACTGGTGAGCGTGCGCCGCGAGGGTCGCCACCGGCTCTACCGCCTGGAGGGGCAGGGCCTGAAGCAGATCCACGACTGGGTCGGTGCCTTCGCGCCGCTCTGGCAGGAGCGCCTCGACGCGCTCGACGCCGTCGTCCAGCAATTGAAAACAGAAGAAGAAGGAGTCTCGTCCGATGAGTAGTGGTTCCGAGATAACGAACGGAAGTGGCAAGGCGACGGTGCGGTCGGTTGGTGAGCGGCAGATCGAGGTGGTGCGGGAGTTCGACGCGCCGCGACACCTCGTCTTCCGCGCCTACACCGAGCCCGACCTGATCAAGCGGTGGTGGGCCGGCAGGCGCGGCACGGTGACCGTGGCCGAGGTCGACCTGCGGGTCGGTGGCGCCTGGCGTTACGCGATGACCGCCGAGGGCGGCTTCGAGGTCGCGTTCCGCGGTGAGTACCGGGAGGTGGTTGCCGACGAGCGTCTCGTCTACACCGAGATCTTCGAGATGCAGCCCGATGAGGGCGCGGTGACGACGGTCACCTTCGAGGAGCGCGAGGGCCGCACCGTGCTGACGATGGTGGTCGAGATGCCCAGCACCGAGACGCGCGACCTGATGGCCGGCCAGATGGAGGCCGGCGTGCAGGAGGGCTTCGACATCCTCGAGGAGATCGCTCGCGAGCTCTGAGGGCTCGGTGCCCTTCGCCGGACAGGGTCGCTCCCGAACCCTGAGGTCTCGCGCCCTGTCCAGGGGCAGGGCGCGAGTCGAGCGGCGGTGCTAACCTACAACCAAATGGTTGTAGGTACTGAAGAGGAGCGCGGGGACGGGAAGGCCACCGATCTGTTGTTCGGAGCGTTGGCCGACCCGACCCGGCGCGACATCCTCCGCCGCGCCCACGAGGGCCGGCTCTCGGTCTCGGCCCTGGCCCGCGAATACCCGATCAGCCTGGCGGCGGTGCAGAAGCACGTCGCCGTGCTGGAGCGGGCCGAACTGGTGAGTAAGCACCGGGTCGGGCGCGAGTCGATCGTGCGGGCCGAGGCCGACGGCCTCGAGCGGGCGCACGCCGCGCTGGACCGGCTCGAGTCCGAGTGGCGCGGCCGGATCGACCGAATCGACCGCATCCTCGACGACGACAAAGGAGACAGCTGATGCCCGTCACCGACGTGACCAAGGACCTCGACGCCCTGACGATGACGATCACCGCCGAGTTCGACGCCGCCGCCGACCGTGTCTGGGAGGTGTGGTCGGACCCGCGGCAGCTGGAGCGTTGGTGGGGCCCGCCGTCCCACCCGGCGACCTTCGTCGACCACGACCTCACCCCGGGCGGCCGCGCCACCTATTTCATGACCAGCCCGGAGGGCCAGAAGTTCCACGGCTGGTGGCGGATCGAGGAGGTCGACCCGCCCACCCGTCTGCGCTTCACCGACGGCTTCGCCGACGACGAGGGTAAGCCGAACGACCAGCTGCCGACCACGGTCGCTACGGTGACGATCGCCGAGTCCGACGGCGCCACCACGATGAAGATCGAGTCCAGGTTCCCCACCCGCGAGGGCATGGAACAGGTGATCGAGATGGGCATGGAGCAGGGGATGACCGAAGCTCTGGGCCAGATCGACGCGCTGGTGGCCTGAAGGGGCGTGGAGGGGGCGTGGGGGCGCCGCCGGCGACCGAGGGGAGCGGTGCGAGCGCGAAGCGCGCGTTCCTCGGTCGCTCGCCTCGGGCCTCCGCGCCGCAACCCGTAGACCTTGGTAGCCCGGTGGGTGACAAAGGTCTACAGGTTGCCCCTGCCGCTCGCTCTGGTGGCGAGGGCGGAGCGCCGGAGCGCTAGCCGCGGATCGCCTCGGCGGCGAGCGTCCAGACGTCCTCGGCGGCGTCGACCACGGCGCGGTACTCGTAGAAGCCGTGCAGCATCCCGGGGAAGCGGACGGCGCGGACGGGGACGCCCGCCTCCGCCAGCCGCCTGCCGTAGGTCTCGGCCTCGTCGCGCAGGACGTCGAACTCGGCGGTGACGATCAGCGCTCTCGGTAGGCCGCCGAGGTCCTGCGCCAGCGCCGGCGCCGCCGTCGCATCCGGCTCGCGGCCACCCATGTAGGCGGCGGCGAGGTCCTTGATGTCGGCGGCGCTGAGCCAGGATCCGCCGAGGTCTTCGGCGCAGCTCGGAGAGTCGAAGCCGAGGTCGACGGTGGGGCAGAGCAGCACCTGGAGGTCGATCGCCGGACCGCCTTCGTCCCGCGCCCGCAGCGCCGCGGCCAGGTTGCCGCCGGCGCTGCTGCCCATGGTCGCCAGTCGGCGGGCCGCCGGGGCCAGCTCGCGCCGGTGCTCGGCCACCCAGCGCACCGCCGCCCAGCAGTCCTCGGGGCCCGCCGGGTAGGGATGCTCGGGGGCGAGTCGATAGTCGACCGAGACGACGACCGCCCCGGCGCGCTCGGCGAGCACGCGGCACTCGGGATCCGACAGCGCGACCGACCCCGCGCACCAACCACCACCGTGGAAGTAGACGACGATCGCTCCCGCGGTCGCGGCCGGCAGGTAAAGACGCGCGTCGACGCCGCCCTCCGCCGACGGGATCGACAGCTCGCGGCTCGCGACCGCCGGCGCGTCGCCCTTCAGCTCGAGCTCCCGCATCTCGAGCTCGCGCACCGCGGGCCACTCCATTCCGACCACGTTGGCGACGCCGAGGGCCCGCGCCTTCTCCATGAGTTCCAGCGACTGTCGGTGGAGCGCCATCCGCGGAACGTATCGCGCCAGGACCTTGACAGCGTTAAAACGTTTCAATACAGTCCCGCGTCCAAGGTAGGGTCACTGACCTGACGGAGGAGGAGAATGTCGGAGCCGATCACCCTTTCGATGCGTCGCCAGCGGACCTTCGATCCGCCGCCCGAGCTCGAGCAGCTGCTGCGCGCCGGGAGCTCTCTCCACCCGCTCCGCTTCGAGGGCGGGGAGGTCGGTTGGCTGGTCACCGGGTACAAGGAGGCCCGCGCCGTCCTCAACGATCCCCGCATCAGCCTCCGCGAGTGGCCGCCGCTGCTCACCGAGGAGCCCGCCAAGCACGCCGCCTACGTCGACATGATGGGCCGCACCGGTCTGATCGCCGGAGAAATGCTGGCGATGGACCCGCCCGAGCACACCCGGCTCCGTCGCGTCCTCGCGCCGAAGTTCTCGATTGGCAGCGTCACCGAGCTGGCCGGGGCGGTGGACGAGGTCGTCGGCCGGTGCCTCGACGAGACCGAAGCGGTGGGGCGTCCGGCCGACCTCGTCAAGACCTTCGCCACGCCGATCCCGCAGCGCATGCACTGCGTCCTGCTCGGCGTTCCCGAGGACGACATCCCAATGCTCGACGCGATCGGCAAGACGATCTCCGACACCGAGCTGAGCAGTGAGGTCGTGATCGCGACGACCGAAGAATTCCGCGAGTACCTCGAAGGCGTCGTGGCGCGCAAGCGCGCCGAGCCCGGGAACGACCTGATGACCCACATCATCGAGACCGGCGAGCTCACCGACGACGAGATCCTCGGGCTCCTGGTCCTGCTCTTCGTCGCCGGGGTCGACACCACCGCGTCGATGCTCGCCACCGGGACCTTCGCGCTTCTCTGCCACGGCGACCAGCTCGAGTTGCTGCGGAAGGATCCGGCCCTGGTGGACGCCGCGGTCGAGGAGCTGATGCGCTATCTCACGGTCTTCAACATCGGCACCCTGACGCGGACCGCGACCGAGGACATCGAGCTGGGCGACGTCACGATCCGCGCCGGCGAGCTGATCTCCGTCTCGCTGCTGGGGGCGAACCGTGATGGCGAGCGCTTCGAGCGCCCCGACGAGCTCGACCTGCGGCGTGGCGGCAGGGGGCAGATCGGCTTCGGCCACGGCGTCCACGTCTGCCTCGGGCAGCACCTGGCGCGGCTCGAGATGCGCACCGCCCTGACCCGGCTGCTGGAGCGATTCCCCGACCTGCGCCTGGCCGGCTCGACCGCCGAGGTGCCGCTCTCCGGCGACGCCGCCCTCACCTTCGCGGTGCAGAGCCTGCCCGTCACCTGGTAGCGGGTAGGGGACGGTCAGTGACTGACGAATCGCCGGGCGCCGACCTGCTCGAGCGCTTCCGGAACCCCGCGGCGACCTTCTACCCGACTCCGATCTGGTGGTGGAGCGGCGAGCGCCTCGACGCGCGCCGCCTGCGCCGGCAGCTGGAGCGGCTGGTCGCCGGCGGCGCCAAGAGCTTCGTGATCATGCAGCTGCTCCCGGAAGTGCCGGACATCGGCAAGTCCCGGGACGACCCGCTCCTCTTCTCGGAGGAGTGGTGGGGGTTCTTCGAAGGGGTCTGCCGCGATGCCGAGGAGCTCGGTGCCTCGCTCTGGCTCTACGACCAGATCGGCCACGGCGGCGCCAACCTGCTCGGCGAGGTGACGCGCGCCAACCCCGCCGCGATCGGCATGGCGCTGGAGCGCGTCGTCGTCGACGTCGACGGGAGCGGCGCGGTCGAGTGTCCGCCCGCCGGCACCCCGATCGCCGCCGCGTTCGTCGAGGACGGCGGTGCGATCCGCCCGGTCGAGCCGGCCGATCGCCGCGCGGCGGCAGCGGGCCGCGGCCGCCTGATGCTCTTCTACACGGTGCCACGCGGCTTCGACTTCTTCTCGCCCGCGGCCGGCGCTGACCTCATCCGGCTCGCCTTCGCGCCCTACGAAGAGCGCGTGCCCGAGCACCTGGGGAAGCTGATCGTCGGCACCTTCCAGGACGAGCTGCCCCCGGTGCAGACCTGGTCGGCGGACTTCGCCGAGCGCTTCCGGGCGATCGCCGGCTACGACCTGATCCCACGGCTGGCGGAGATCTGGGAGGACCTCACCCCCGACAGCGGCCGCGTCCGCCGCGACTTCCACCACGTGCGCGGCCTGCTCGCCGAGGAGGCGTTCTTCCGGCCGCTGCACGAGTGGCACGAGGGCCACGGGATGCTGTCGGGCTTCGACCAGGAATACGGCGCGCGCGACGGCGACCCGGTGGTCTCGAGCCGGCTCTACGGCGACTATCTGCGCACGCACCGCTGGTTCACCATCCCCGGCTCCGACCATCACGGCGACGCCAAGCTCCACTCCTCGCTCGCCCACGCGTACGGCCACGAACGCGTCTGGATCGAGGCGTTCCACTCGAGCGGCTGGGGCGGCACCCTGGAGGAGACCTTCGACTGGCTGCTGCCGTGGATCGGCGCCGGAGCCAACCTCTATGACCCGCACGCCACCTACTACTCGACCCGCCAGGGCTGGTGGGAGTGGGCCCCGCCGGCGACCGACTGGCGCCAGCCCTACTGGCGCCACCACGAGCACTTCGCCCGCGCGGTCGCCCGCCTCTGCAGCGTCCTCTCCTGGGGGACGCACGACTGCGAGGTCGCGGTCCTCTTTCCCGCCGCGACCGCCCAGGCGGCGCTGGCGCCCGACCGCGTGACCGCCCCCGGTCGCCTGGCCTTCGAGACCTACGACCGGCTCACCGGGCGGATGGCCTGGTACGCGACCAAGACCGGCGTCCTCGGCGAGCTTTGCCGTGATTTCGACGTGCTCGACGACGACACGGTCGCCGGGGCGGAGGTGGTCGACGGCCGGCTCGCGCACCACGGCGAGCGTTACGCGACCGTGATCCTCCCGGCCTGCACGGTGCTGGAGGAGGCGACGGCGCGGCGCCTGGTCGAGCTCGTCGACGGCGGCGGGACCCTGATCGCGGTCGGGCCGCTGCCCGAGTCGGTGGCCGGGCTGGAAGAGGACGACGGGCCGCTGCGGGACCTGCGCCGACGCTTCGAGCGCGGCGCGGCGCGGCGGGTCGCGACCCCCGAGGCCCTGGTCAACGCGTTCGCCGACCTGCCCGCCGCGGTCCGCGCCGACGTCCCGACGCTGCGCCGCCACGGTGGGGAGGAGGTGGTGCTGTTCGTCCCCGCCGCCTTCCCCCGCGCGAGCGAGGTGACGACGCCGGCGGAGCCCGACCCGGTCTTCGACTGGCTCGACCCGACCATCGACTTCGACCCGTCGCGCTGGGCCCGCGAGCGCGAGGTCGTCGTCGCCGGGGTCAGCGGCGACCCGCAGCTCTGGGAGCCCTTCTCGGGCCGCCGCCGCAGGCTCCCGTCGGAGTCGACGGCCGACGGGGTCAGGGTGCGCGTCCCCTTCGACGACGGCCCTGCCGCGCTGCTGGTCTGGGGCGCCCCCGATGGCGCCGAGCTTTCGACCGCACCCGGGGATCGCGGTGCGGACGTCGGCGACGACGACGGTGTCCAGGTGCTCGACGGGCGCTGGGAGGTCGAGGTCGAGCCGACGCTCGAAGACGAGTGGGGCGACCTCTCCGCGCCCCCGGCCGGGTTCCCGGTCGAGGCGTGGGAGCTCGAGTGCGACGAGGACGGGACCTGGGTCCCGGCCCACGCCACCTTCGGCCTGCGGGCGAGGTGGGCCGGTCCGGCAGCTCCCGACGCGCTGCCCGCGCCGGGTGAGGGCCCTCGGCACGACTCCTGGAAGCAGGCGGTCTGGTCCCCGTCGCGTGGGATCCACAAGGACCCGATCCACCGCCAGACCCTCGGCACCAGTGGCCGCGTCCCGGAAGAGTTCCTGCGCTTCGGCCAGGTCGAGGCCGGCGAGGCGGTGCACGTCCGCACCGTCATCCACGTCGACGCGGCGGTGGCGAGCAACCTCGTGGTCGGCGGCGCGGCGGTCAAGTCGGCATGGCTCGACGGCGTTCCCTTGCCGCTCGAGGAGGACGGCTACCTGGCTCACGCCCCGGTGACCCTGGCCGCGGGGACGACGGTCCTCGACCTGCGCCTGATTGCCGAGGAGCCGATCTTTTTGCGCGCGCACTTCGCCTTCGTCACCGACCTCGACGGCTACCGGCGCCCTGACTGGATCCGCACCGCGGACCGCACCCGGCCGAGCTCCGTCGTCTCCTTCCACCGAGGGCTGGAGCTGAACGCCGACCCGCTGGAGGCCCAGGCGCTGGTCGGCGCGAGCGGCCCGTGCCGGGTGCTCGTCGACGGTCGCGAGGTCGGCAGGCACGGCGGCTACACCGCGGAGACCGAAGGGATCCGTGACGAATTCGGCTTCTACGACCTCGCACCGCACCTCTCCCGTGGGGCGCACGAGCTGCGGGTGGAGGTCGACGACTTCGGTCGCACCAACCCCTCCGCCCAGCTCGATCTCCTTGCCGTCACCGAGGCGGGCGAGCTGCGCCTGCACTCGGGGCGCGACTGGGAAGCGGAGCGCGACGGGGCCGCCGTCCCGGTCGCGGTCCGTCGCGCCCCCGCGGGCATGATCGTGGTCCGCCCGGAGAACTCGGGGATGTACCTGCAGACCGGCGATGCCGCGGCCTCCCACCTCTGGCAGCGGCCGCACCCGTTGCCCGACGCGGTCTGGCTGGAGCCCGGTCGCCCGGGCGCCGACGCGGGGACCGCGGTCGACGCCCGTGAGGCCGCGACGACCCCGCGGCAGCGCCTCCGCCTCACCGCGCCCCCGGGCGCGGAGCGCATCCAGGTCTCGCCGGCGCCGGGCTGTCGCCTGGTCGGCCTCGCCGTTGACGGCGAGGCGGTTGCCCCGGGCGGTCCCGCGGTCGGCGGCGAGCCCCGGGTCGCGCCCGGCGCCGGTGCGACGGGTGAGGCGGTCGACCGCGTCGCGCCCGGCACCGGTGACGTCGCCGTCCTCGACCTGCCCGCGGGAGGCCGCGCCCCGCGGGCCGTCGAGCTGACGATCGAGCCGGCGCCCGGCCTGCGGGGCGGGGGAGTGCTCGCCGGGCCCGTCCGCTTCGCCGTCGGCACCGGGTCGATCGAGCTCGGCGACTGGCGCACCCAAGGCCTCGCGAGCTACAGCGGCGGGCTCCGCTATCGGCGCCGGCTCGACCAGGTCCCGTCCGGTCGGCTGCGGCTCGACCTCGGTGTCGTCCGCGGCACCGCCGAGGTCCTGGTCGACGGCGAGAGCGTCGGCGTGCGCGTCTGCTCCCCGTACCGCTTCGAGTTCGCGGCCGAGCCGGGCTCGATCATGGAGATCGTCGTGATGAACACGCTGGGGCCGCATCTCGACGCGATCAGCCCCACCCACTACGTATTCGCAGGGCAGACGCGATCGGGGTTGTTCGGCCCGGTGACGCTCGCGGCCTGTCCGACCGAGGGAAAGGAACCGGCATGACCACCGCCGCGCAGGTGAAGGCAACCGCGAAGGTTGGCGTATTCGGGATCGGCCTGGCCGCCTACTGGCCGCAGTTCGAGGGCCTGCGGGAGCGTTGCGAGGGCTACCAGCGGCGGGTCGAGGAGCGTGTGCGTGAGCTCGGCGCCGAGGTCGTCACCGCCGGGCTCGTCGACGACGCGCAGGGCGCCCATGCCGCCGGCGACGCCTTTGCCGCGGCCGGCGTCGACCTCGTCATCTGCCACGCCGTCACCTACGCGACCTCCTCCCAGGTGATCCCGACGCTGCAGCGCGCCGGCGCCCCGGTCCTGCTGGCCGGGCTGCAGCCGACCCCGACCCTCGACTACGCGGCGACCGACACCGCCGAGTGGCTGGCCAACTGCGCCGCCTGTTGCGTGCCGGAGATCGCCGGCGCCTGCGTCCGCTGTCGCATCCCCTTCGACACCGTGACCGGCACGATCGACGACGACGAGCGCGCCTGGGGCAAGATCGGCTCCTGGGTCCGGGCGGCCGGCGTGGCGCGGGCGCTGCGCGGCGCGCGGCTCGGGTTCATGGGCCACGTGTACCCCGGCATGCTCGACATGTACTCCGACTTCACCGCCTTCCACGCCGACCTCGGCGCCCACGTCGAGGTGCTCGAGATCGATGATCTCGCCGCCCGCGTCGCCGCCGTCGAGCCGGCCGCGGTCGAGGCGAAGCTGGCCGAGATCAAGGAGGGCTTCGACTGGGCCGACCCGTCGACCGACCCGATCGCCGCGCCGATCGAGGACGCCGCGCTCGACTGGAGCGCCAGGGTCGCGGTCGGTCTCGATCGCCTCGCCGCCGACTTCGACCTCGACGCGCTCACCTACTACTACCGCGGGGTCGGCGACAACGAGGCGGAGCGCCTCGGCGCCGGTGTGATCGTCGGCAACTCGCTGCTCACCGCCCGCGGTATCCCCACCGCCGGGGAGGGTGACCTGAAGACCAACGTCGCCCAGCTGATCCTCGACCGGCTCGGCGCCGGCGGCTCCTACACCGAGTTCTACGCGCTCGACTTCGACCAGGACTTCGTGCTGATGGGTCACGACGGGCCCGCGCACGTGGCGATCGCCGAGGGGCGCCCCACCCTGCGGAACCTCAAGCTCTACCACGGCAAGAGCGGCCAGGGACTGTCGGTCGAGTGCCGGGTTCGTTACGGCCCGATCACGATCGTCGGCTGTACGCAGACCGCCGAGGGGCGGTTGAAGCTGCTCGTCGCCGAGGGGGAGTCGATGCCCGGCGCCACCTTCAAGATCGGCAACACCAACTCGCGCCTGCGCTTCGGCGCGCCGCCCGCCGAGTTCTTCGAGGCCTGGTGCGCGGAGGGGCCGACCCACCACGTCGCCCTCGGCGTCGGTCACCGCGCCGCCGACGTGCGCCGCGTCGCCCGGATCCTCGACCTCCTCTGCACCGAAGTTGATTGAAGCGTCTCAATCTCTGTTAGACTCGCGCGATGGGAAGCGGAAGGAGGGGTCGTGGGCTCGATCCAGCTGAGTGAGGTGACCAAGGCCTTTCCCAAGTCCGCGGCCGCCGCCGTGGACCGCGTCTCGCTCGAGATCGCCGACGGGGAGTTCCTGGTCCTGGTCGGGCCCTCGGGCTGCGGCAAGTCGACGCTCCTGCGGATGATCGCCGGGATCGAGACCGTCTCCTCCGGCCAGATCCTGATCGACGGCGCCGACGCGACCCACGCCTTGCCGAAGGAACGCGACATCGCGATGGTCTTCCAGAACTACGCGCTCTACCCCCACATGACCGTGGCGGAGAACCTCCACTTCGCGCTCAAACTGCGCCGGATGCCGAAGGCGGAGCGCAACGAGCGGGTCGCCGAGGTGATGCGGATGCTGCGCCTCGAGGAGCTCGAGAAGCGGCGCCCGGGCCAGCTCTCCGGCGGCCAGCGCCAGCGGGTCGCAATGGGGCGGGCGATGGTCCGCGAGCCCGCCGCCTTCCTGATGGACGAGCCGCTCTCCAACCTCGACGCCAAGCTGCGCGTCGCGATGCGCTCCGAGCTCGCGCGGCTGCACGATCGCCTCGGCGTCACCACCGTCTACGTCACCCACGACCAGATCGAGGCGATGACCCTCGGCCAACGGGTGGCGGTGCTGAAGGACGGCGTCCTGCAGCAGGTCGGCGCCCCGACCGAGCTCTTCCACCGCCCGCGCAACATCTTCGTCGCCGCCTTCATCGGCAGCCCGACGATCAACCTGGTCGAGGCCGAGGTGGCGGACGGCGCCCTGCGCTTCGCCGGCCACGCGATCCCGGTCCCGACCGAGGTGAACCTCGAGCGCGGTGCCAGGGTGATCGTCGGCATCCGACCTTCCGACCTCGAGCTGGTCGAGTTCGCGGATGCCTCCTTGCCGCGGATCTCGGCCCGGCTCGAGGTCGTGGAGAACCTCGGCTCCGAGATCCACGGGATCTTCCCGGTCGACGCGCCGCGGGTCGAGGTCGAGGCCGTGCGCAAGGCTGCCGCCGGCGAGGGGGAGGCCGGGGACGAGCAGCTGCTCGCCGACGAGCGCACGCTCTTCACCGCCTCGCTCGCCGCCCGTCGCCCGCTGCAGCCCGGCGAGCGGATCGACCTGGCGCTCGACACCAGCCGGTTGCAGTTCTTCGACCCCGAGAGCGGCCTCGCCCTGGCGGCGGGATCGCGGTCCGCACCGCAAGTGATGTCGAGTCGAGAGGAGAGTCATGTCTGACAACCGCGGCGTCGCCTACGTCGAGCCCGGCAAGGTCGAGGTCCGCCCGATCGACTTCCCGACCTTCGAGCTGAAGGACGGCCCCGGGGTGAACCCGGCCAACGTCGGCAGGCAGCTGCCGCACGCGGCGATCGTGAGGTGCGTGACCACCAACATCTGCGGTTCCGACCAGCACATGGTCCGCGGTCGCACCACCGCCCCCGAAGGCCTCGTCCTCGGCCATGAGATCACCGGGGAAGTGATCGAGGTCGGACCGGGCGTCGAGTTCATCAAGGTCGGCGACCTCTGCTCCGTTCCCTTCAACATCGCCTGCGGTCGCTGTCGGCGCTGCAAGACCGGCGATACGGGCGTCTGCCTGAACGTCAATCCCGATCGCCCCGGCTCCGCCTACGGCTACGTCGACATGGGCGGCTGGGTCGGCGGCCAGGCCGAGTACGCGGTGGTCCCCTACGCCGACTGGAACCTCCTGCCCTTCCCGGACAAGGAGCAGGCGCTGGAGAAGATCCTTGACCTGACGATGCTCTCCGACATCTTCCCGACCGGCTATCACGGCGCCGTCACCGCGGGCGTCACCTCCGGCTCCACCGTCTACGTCGCCGGCGCCGGCCCGGTCGGCCTCGCCGCCGCCCACTCGGCGTTACTGCTGGGCGCCGCGGTGGTGATCGTCGGCGACCTGAACGAGGAGCGGCTGGCGCAGGCGCGGAGCTTCGGCTGCGAGACGATCGACGTCTCCCAGGGCGACCCGAAGGACCTGATCGAGGGCATCCTCGGGGTGCCGGAGGTCGACGCGGCGATCGACGCGGTCGGCTTCGAGGCGCGCGGCCACGGCGGTGATTCGGGCCACGAGGCGCCCGCGACCGTCCTCAACTCGATCATGGACGTCACCCGCGCCGCCGGGAAGCTGGGGATCCCCGGCCTGTACGTGACCGGCGACCCCGGGGCGGTCGACGACGCGGCCAAGGAAGGCGCCCTCTCGATCCGCATCGGGCTCGGCTGGGCCAAGTCGCAGAGCATCACCACCGGCCAATGCCCGGTGATGCGTTACCACCACGGGCTGATGCAGATGATCCTTGCCGACAAGGCGCAGATCGCGCGGGCCGTCAACGCCACCGTGATCAGCCTCGACGAGGCCCCGAGGGGCTACGAGGACTTCGACCACGGGGCGGCGCGCAAGTACGTGATCGACCCGCACGGCATGGTGGCGGCCTGAGGGCCGAGGCCGGCGGCGCGCCGTGAGGTGGGACGAAGGTTGGGTCGCGGCCGAGGCCGGGCTCTACCCCGAGGACGCCTGGGCCCACCACGATCTCGCCGTCACCGCCGACGGGCGGATCGTCGGCTTCCGCTCCGGCGCCGACTCCTTCTGGGTCCTCGACCGCGAGGGCCGGTTCCTCGCCGAGTGGGCGAGCGACCTGGGGGAGGGGCACGGGCTCACGCTCGTCGGCCCGGCCGGGGCGGAGGAGCTCTGGGTCGCCGACCCGGGCGTGACCTTCGCCCGCGATCCGGCGGGGGTCCAGGACGCGGTGTTCTCGGCGGGGCACGGGCGGATCGTCGCCTTCGACCTCGACGGGGAACGGATCGCGGAGCTGCCGACGCCGGCGCTGCCCGTCTACGACGGCGCGAAGGCCTACCGGCCGACGATGGTGGAGGTCGACCGTGACGGCGACGGCGCGGTCTGGGTCGCCGACGGTTACGGCGGTGAGCTCGTCCACAAGCTTTCGCCCGCCGGGGAGCATCTGCTCACGCTGAGCGGGGAGGAGGGGGCCGGGCGCTTCGACACCCCCCACGGGATCCTGCTCGACCGCCGCCGGGCGAACGCGCCGCGACTCTACGTGGCCGACCGCGGCAACCACCGGGTCGTCGTCTACGACCTCGACGGCAACTTCCTGGGCGCGGTCGGGGAGGGCTGGCGGTCGCCGAGCGGGTTCGCGCTGCGGGGCGAGCAGCTGGTGGTCGCCGAGCTGGAAGCGCGGGTGACGATCCTCGACCACGAGGATCGCGTGGTCGAGCGGATCGGCGGCGACGAGGAGGCGATGTCGCGGCCGGGTTGGCCGAACGCCCTCGACGCCGAGGGTCGCACGATCGCCCCGAACCCGCGCCCCGGCCTCTTCAACAGCCCCCATGGCCTCGCCGTCGACCCGGCGGGCGACGTCTACGTCGCCGAGTGGGTCCTCGGTGGTCGCCTGGTCCGGTTGCGCCGCGACTGAATTGAAACGCATCAACTTCTGCTATCGTCGCGCCATGGCGGAGCCCGTAGAACTCCCGACCGAGCGGCTCGCACCGCTTGATCCCCCGCCCGCCCTGCGCCGGCTGCGCGAGGAAGGTCCGGTGTGCCGGCTGCGCTTCTCCGACGGACAGATCGGCTGGCTGGTGCTCGGCTACTCGCTCGGCCGCGCGCTCCTGGTTGACTCCCGCTTCAGCGTGGGCGAGATCGTCCAGCCGCTCGGCGACCCCGAGGTGGTCGCCGAGATCGACCGGATCGAACGGAGCATGCCCGAGCACAAGGGCGTGCTGATCGCGCTCGACCCGCCGCAGCACACCCGGATCCGGCGCTCCGCGGCGAGCTACTTCACGGTGCGGGCGGTCGCCGAGCGCGAAGAGGCGATCGAGCGGATCGTCGCCGGTCGGCTTGACGCGATGGAGGAGGCGGGGGCGCCGGTCGACCTGATGACGGCGTTCGCCCTGCCGCTCTCCTCCTTCTCGATCTGCGAGGTGCTCGGCGTCCCGCACGCCGACCGCGAGCGCTTCGAGCGGCCGAGCGCGGTCCTGGTCGATCCCGGCGCTGATGCCGACGCCAAGCGCGCCGCGCTCGTCGACTTCGCCGATTACTGCCGCGAGGTGGTCGCCCGCAAGCGCGAGGCGCCGGGCGAGGACCTGCTCAGCGACCTCATCGTCGCCGACGAGTTGGGCGAGGACGAGATCGTCGGCCTTGCCCGCCAGCTCTTCGAGGCCGGCCACGAGACCACCGCGACGATGCTGACGCTCAGCGTCTTCACCCTGCTCAGCGAGCGCTCCCGATGGGACGCCCTGCGCGCTGACCCGGAGGCGATCGGGGCCGCGGTGGAGGAGCTGATGCGTTACCTCTCGATCCTGCAGATGGGGACCTTCTCGCGCACGGCGACCGAGGACGTCGACCTCGGCGACCTCGTCGTCGAGCAGGGCGAAAAGGTGGTCGTCTCGATCCCCTCGGTCAACCGTGACCCGGAGAAGTTCGCCGACCCCGACGTACTCGACCTCGGCCGCAACGCCGCCGGCCACCTCGGCTTCGGGCACGGCAAGCACATGTGCATCGGTCAGCACCTCGCCCGCTGGGAGCTGAAGGTGGCGATCCGCGGCCTGCTCGAGCGCTTCCCCGACCTCGACCTCGCCGTCCCGGTCGAGGAGATCCCCTTCTTCGGCGGCGAACACCTCCTCTACGGGGTCGAGAAGCTCCCCGTGAAGTGGCAGGCCCGATGAAGGTGGTGGCCGACCTCGACGTCTGCATCGGTGCCGGCGTCTGCGTTCTCACCGCCCCCAAGGTCTTCGACCAGGGCGCCGACGACGGCCTCGTCCGCGTGATCGTCGAGACCGTCCCCAGCGGCGAAGAGCGCCTGGCCCGCGAGGCCGTCGACCTCTGCCCGTCGGGCGCGCTGGAAATCGTCGACGAGGACTGAGGGCCGAGGCCTTCGCCCCGGGACCCGGTCCTCCTCCGTGACTCCCGTCGCCTTGACACAGTTGGAGCGTTTCAATTATAGTTCCCGCATCGAAGGCCGGTTTGGGAGGGACCCAAGCCGGCTTGAGGGCCCCTACAGCCAGGAGATGGAATGAGGATCAGAGGCAAGCAGTTGCTACTCGCACTACTGTCGCTCGCGGCGCTGACCGTCGTCGTCGCGGCCTGTGGGGGCGGCGGCAGTGACACGACCGGCGGGTCGACCGGTGGTTCCACCGCCGAACCTTCGGCCGAAGAAATCTCGGGGAAGGTGACGGTCTGGGACAACGAGTACGAAGCGTTCCCGGAATACACCGAAGTCGCGAAAGCGCTCGACGCCGAATTCGAAAAGAAGTATCCGGGCGTCACCGTCGACCACGTCGCGGAGCCTTTCGAAGGCTACGAAGCCCTGGTCCAGGCAGCGTTCACCAGCCGGCAGGGACCCGACGTGATGCAGATGCTGCCCGGGAACATCGGCGTGCTGCAGTGGGTGAAAGGCCTCGAACCGCTGAACGAACTGATCTCCGCGGAAACGCAGGAAAAGATGAGCGGCTGGAACCTGGTGACGCCCGACTATGCCGAAGAAGGAGAACGCTATGGCGTCCCGGTGGGCGTCGGTGGCCTGGTCCCCTTCTACTACAACAAGAAGATGTTCAAAGAAGCGGGCCTGCCGACCAAGTTCGAACCGAAGACGTGGGCCGAAGTGATCGAAGCCGGCAAGAAGCTGAAGGCGGCGGGATTCCAGCCGTTCACCGGTGGCGACGGGGGCGAAGCTTCCGAAGGCAGCTGGCTCTGGGCGATCGGTTGGTCGACGGTCAACACGCCTCAGCAGGCGACCGAACTGAGCAAAGGCGAAATTCCCTTCACCGACGAAATCGTCGCGAAGGCGATGCAGCCGGCGATCGAACTGCAGGAAGCGGGCCTCTACCCGAAGGATCGTTTCGACATCCCGTTCTTCTCCGAAGGCGGCGAACGGTTCGGCAAGGGCGAAGGCGCGATGGCGCTCGGCCTCCGGTCGGTGACCGCCTACTACGGCGAATACAACAAGAAGCTCGGCGAAAAGAACGTCGGCATGTTCCTGCCGCCCGGCGGCTACCCGCTGATCGAAGCCGAATTCGCCTGGACGATCCCGAAGTTCGCCGCGAACAAGGACGCCGCGGTGGCCTACGTCAACTTCATGGCGAGCAAGCAGGGCATCCAGGCGCTGACCGACAAAGCGGGTCTGCTCCCGAATCGGACCGACGTCGAATTGCCGCCCAACGCGCCGCAGCAGGCTCAGCAGCTGTTGGAATGGACGCGTGAGCCGAATCAGAACCCGTATCCGCACGGGATGCTGCCGTTCCCGGTCTCGGAAACGCTGACCAACGAAATGTCCCAGGTCCTCCAGGGCCGCACCTCGGTCAAGGCGGCCCAGGAAGCGGTTCAGGAAGTCGCCGAAAAGGAACTCACTGAATAGTGCAGTCGACAGTGCGGTAGCCGCGGGTCCCACGCCTTCGTCGCGTGGGACCCGCGTCCAGCGGCTGCGGCGGCGCACGGAGTGGCTGACTCCGGTGCTGCTGTTGCTGCCGGCGGCGGCTTTGCTGGGTTGGCTGATGGTCTATCCGACCGGCGAAGCCATCCACCTCTCCTTCACGAACTGGGACGGCTTCTCCCCGCCGCACTCGATCGGGCTCGAAAACTTCTCCGATCTGCTGCACGACAAACGGTTCAAGGAAGCGCTCCTCCACAACCTCGCGTTCGTCGCCTCGATGCCGATCTGGGTCGGCCTTCCCTACGGGATCGCCTGGGCCCTCCACCGCAAGGTCTTCGGCTGGAAATTCTTCCGCTTCGCCTTCTTCCTCCCGGTCGTCCTCTCCCCGGTGGTCATCGGCGTCTACTACATGATCGTCCTGCGACCCAACGGCCCGCTGAACAGCGCCCTCGAATCGGTCGGCCTCGGCTTCCTCGCGGCCGAATGGCTGAACGATCCGTCGATCGCCCTGCCCACCGTGATCGCGATCATCATCTGGGCGACGATGGGGATCGGGGTGTTGATCTTCCTCTCCGGCCTCTCCAGTCTGGACACCGAGCAGATCGACGCCGCCCGCGTCGACGGCGCCTCGCCCTGGCAGATCCAGCGCCACGTGATCTTCTGGCAGATGCTGCCGGTGATCGAGTTCTGGGCGATCCTGATCGTGATCCTCTCCTTCACCGCCCTGTTCCCGCTCATCTACACGCTCACCTACGGTCGCAACGACACCTCGGTGGTCGACTTCTTCCTCTACCAGGAAGCATTCACCGCCGGGAACCTCGGTTACGCGTCGGCGGTCGGCGTGGTGATGCTGATCGTGATCGGGGTCGTCGGCGGCGGCGTCCTCGGCCTCCTGCGCATCAGGCGGAGGGGCGCATGAGCGTCGATTCGATCCCGCTCGGCGAAGTCCGGAGCCCTTCGCGGGTCCTCGCGCTGCTGCGGCAGGGGAAATCGGCGGCGGTCTGGCTCTGCCTCGTCGCGGTGGCAGCCTCGGCGCTCTACCCGATCTTCTTCCTGTTCTCCACCGCACTGCGCACCAAAGCGGACTACGAAGCGTCGCCGGGGGGCTTCCCGCAGGCGCTGACCACCGACCACGTCTCGGAAGCGTTCTCCGCCGTCCACTTCGGCTCCTACGCGCTCAACTCCCTGCTCGTCGTCGTCCCCGCCGTCGCGATCATCGCGGTCCTCTCCTCGTTGGCCTCCTACGCCCTCATCCACTTCAACTTCCCCCTGCGCAAGGGCGCCCTGGTTCTGGTGGTGCTGCTGATGGCGGTGCCCCCGGCGGTGATCCTGATCCCGATCTTCAAGGTGATTCTCGACGCCGGCCTCCTCAACGATCGCCTCGGCCTGATCCTCGTCTACGCGGCGCTCAACCTGCCGTTCTCGATCTACCTGCTCGCCTCGTTCATGAAAGCGGTGCCGAGCGAGCTCCTGAACGCGGCGAAGATCGACGGCGCGGGAGCGCTGCGGACCCTGTGGTCGGTCGTGCTGCCGCTGGTGCGGCCGGGCCTGCTCACTCTCCTGACCCTGAACTTCCTCTTCCTCTGGAACGAGTTCCTCTACTCGCTGGTGCTCCTGCAGACCGAAGGCAACCGCACGATCATGGTCGGCATCGCCCAGCTCCAAGGTCGCTTCGCGAAAGACTATGGGCTGATCTCCGCCGGGCTGCTGCTCTCGATGATCCCGCCGCTGCTGATCTTCGTCTTCTTCCAGCGCGACCTCGCCCGCGGCCTCACCGCCGGCGCGGTGAAGTGACGCTCACCAGGTGACCGGCAGCGCGGTCGCCCGGTAGACGCCCTCGGCGGCGCTGCCGAGGGTGAGGTCGGCCGGCGCGGCGGCGAGGCGGAGGGTCGGGAAGCGCGCCGCGAGGCCTGTCAGCGCCACCTGCATCTCCGCCCGGGCGAGGTGCTGGCCGAGGCACTTGTGGATGCCGTGGCCGAAGGCGAGGTGCCCGCGCGCGCCGCGCCCGAGCGAGATCGAGTCGGGGCGCGGGAACGCCGCGGGGTCGTGGTTGGCGGTCAGCAGCGACACCGTCACCCGTTCGCCGGCGCGGACCGCCACGCCGGCCAGCTCGAGGTCCTCGCGGGCGACGCGGGTGAAGCTCTGCTCGACGATCGAGAGGAAGCGCAACAGCTCCTCGCACCAGTCCTCGACCCGCTCGGCGTCGGCGCGGAAGGCCTCCCAGGTGTCGCGATCGCGCAGCAGGGCGAGCGCGCCGAGCGCGATCGCGTTGGCGGTCGTCTCGTGGCCGGTGATGAAGAGCTCCATCGCCATCCCCGCCAGCTCGAGGTCGTCGAGCTCGCCGCCCTGGACGAGGTCGGTCAGCAGGTCGTCCCCGGGTTCGGTGCGCTTGCGCTCGACCACCCCGCGGACGTAATCGGCGAAGCCGGCGAACGCCGCGGCGGCCTGCTCCGGCGTCGAGCTGGGGTCGAGCATGACGTCGGTGGGGTACAGGAACCGGTGCTCGTCGCCGGACGGCACGCCGAGCAGCTCGCAGATCACCCGCGCGGGGATCGGCAGCGCGAAGGCGGAGCGCAGATCGGCGGGCGGCCCGGTGCGCTCCATCGCATCGAGCAGGTCGGCGACGATCCGCTCGATCCCGGCACGCCGCTCGGCCACCCGCCCGGGAGTGAAGCGATCGGCGACGGCGCGGCGCAGGCGGGTGTGGTCCGGCGGATCCTTGAGGCTGACGAAGCCGCCGTCGAGACCGCCGATCGCGTCCTCGATGCTCGCCTGCGTCTCCGCGTCGACCAGCGGCTGCATCATGATCACGCCGAAGCGACGGTCGGCGATCAGGGCCCGCGCCTGGTCGTAGGAGGTGACGAGCCAGCCGACGTGCCCGTCGGCGTAGTGGAGGCGGCGAGGAGCGCCCACGGCGCACAACGCGGCCAGCTCGGGGGGTGGGTCGAACAGGTTCTCGCGCGCCGTCGGCAGCACCATCGATTGCGTCTCCATCGGTCCCACGATACGTTCGGCGGCGCGCCGCCCGGAATGGACGAACCGCTCGAAAACCTGGACGTTTCGCAACTGCCGACGGGCCCGATGCGGCCGGTCGAGATCGCCGGTCGGCCGCTCGCCCCGTGGCTGCGCTTCGCCCACTCGCTGAAGCTGGACGAGGCGAACCGGGTGACGCGCGCGCCGCTGCGGGTCCTGCGGGACTTCGAGCTCGTGTTGCAGCTCGACGGCCGCAGCTGGATCTGGTCGGAGCCCGACGGTGGGAGCGTCGACATGCCGGCGGGGACCGTCGCCTTCATCCCGCCCGGCTTCCATCACGCCTGGGGGAGCGAGGTCGGGACGACGATCGCCGTGCACTTCGACCTTCACGCGCGCCCGCGGCTCGAGCTGCCGGAGAACATCCGCCTGCTCGGGCGCACGGTCGAGCGGGAGCCGCTGGCGGCGATGCCTGGCTTCAGGCTGGGGGCGGGGGAGGGTGAGCCCGCGCTCGCGCTGCGGCTGGTGACGGCCGCGTCGCGGCCGGATGCCTGGCGCGAGCTCCTCGGGGACCTGGTCGAGCTGTGGAACCGGCGGGTGGCCCGCACCGTGGCGGGCGGGCTGCGCGTCGCGGAGGTCATCGGTGGGGCGCTGCGGATGCTCGCCGAGGAGGATCACGCGGGCCGGCCGGCGGAACCGGTGTCGGGAGCCGATCCGCGGATCGGCGAGGTGCTGCGGGTGCTCGGCGGGCCCGGGCCCGGGGCGCTCGGCGCCCGCCCCAGCGTCGGCCGGCTGGCCGCCCTGGCCAACATGAGCGAGCCGTCGTTCCGCGCCGCGTTCGCCCGTGCGACCGGGAGCAGTCCCCGCCGCTACCTGGAGGAATCGCGGATGGAGCAGGCGGCCCGCGCGCTGGTCGAGACGGACCGCACGGTGACCGAGATCGCCCGCGCGGTCGGCTACGAGGACCCATACCACTTCAGCCGCGTCTTCCGGCGCGTCAACGGCGTGTCCCCCCGCGGCTATCGCCGCCGCGCCCTTATTGTGAAACGCTTCAACGATGGGGAAGGCGATGCTTGAGCTGCCGTACCGGTGGGACGCGAGGTGGGTGTGGCTCGGGGACACGGGGCACCGGCCCGGCCTGCTGAGGGGCGCGGTCGATCCCGAGGTCCGGGATCGTTACGTCCTTCTGCGCCGCGGCTTCGATCTCTCGGCGGTGCCGGGCGAGGCGGTACTGAGGGCGGTGGCCAACTCGCGGCTCGTGGCCTGGGTCAACGGCCGCGAGGTCGCGCGCGGACCGGTTCGCGCCGACGCCCGGAGCACGCGCTGCGAGCTCGCCTCGGTCGTCGGGCACCTGCGGCCCGGCCGCAACGTCATCGCGGTGCTCGCCCGCTACTACGGCGTCCCGACCCCCTGGTGGCTGCCGACGCCGGTCACCCTCGGCCTCGGCGGCGGCGCGGTCGCGGTCGAGCTCCGCTTCCCGGACGGGAGCGCGATCGGCACCGACGCGCGCTGGCGCGCGCTGCCTGGATCGGCCTGGACCCCGGCGCGGCGCGCCGCCGATGATGGGTCCGGGTTCCTCCCCGAGATCGTCGACGCGCGCGAGCTCCCGGCGGACTGGACGGAGGTCGAGTTCGACGATCGCGACTGGCCGCGGGCGGAGCCGATCGATCCGGTGAACGACGGCTATCTCGGCGTCCGGGAGCCGCCCGGCGACCCTTATGGCCCGCTGCCGCCGCGCCCGGTGCCGCAACTGGCCGGGGAGGCCCGAGGGCCGGTACGGGCGACGTTGATCCCGGCGGCGTCGGACCGCGGTGCGGACGCCGCCGGCCTTGCCGACTGCGCCCGCCGCCCGGCCGGTGACGGTGGCGCGGACGACGACCGTTGCGTCGCCGGCGACCACGATGTCGCCGCCGACGATCCGATCGCCCAGGTGCTCGCCGACCAGGGGGCCGCCGCCCTCTCGCGGCGGGTCGAGGTCCCCGCCGGCGGTGCGGTCGAGATCGCCGCCGGGGGGCACCACCTGGTGGCGCTCGACTTCGGGCGGACCGTCGCCGGGACCGTGCGCCTGGAGGTCGAGGCCGCGGCGGGCGCGCGGGTCGACTGGGCCCTCGGGGAGGAGGTCGACGACGGCCTGCTGCGCCCCGGCTTCGCCCACACCGGCCTGCGCTACACCGCCCGCGGCGGCGCCGACCGCCACGAGTCCTTCGACCCGGTGGGAGGCCGATACGCGGTCGCCTCGGTCCGCGCCGACGGGCCGGTGCGGCTGCGCGCCGAGGTCCACGAGCGGCTCTTCCCCCGCGCCCCTGCCGGGCCACCGTTCCGGTGCAGCGACCCCCTCCTCGACGAGATCTTCGCGATCGGCCTGCGCACCGTCGCGCTCTGCTCCCAGGACGCCTACATCGATTGCCCGACCCGCGAGGCGCGGGCGTGGACCGGCGACTTCGTCGTCCACCAGTCGGTGCACCTCGCCACCTCCACGGACTGGTCGCTGGCGCGGTGGCACCCGGTGCTCGCCGACGCGCCGCGCGCCGACGGGATGCTCCCGATGGCCGTCTGCGCCGACCTCGGCGGCGGCCCGCTCGAGGGCAGCTACATCCCCGACTGGGCGTTGCACTGGATCCGCGCCGTGCGCAACCTGATGGCCTACGCGGGGGACCGGGAGCTGGTCACCTCGCTGTTGCCGAGTTGCGAGCGCGTGCTGCGCTGGTTCGAGCCCTACCGCGGCGTCGACGGCCTGCTCGCCGAGGTGCCGGGCTGGGTGCTGATCGATTGGAGCGCCGTCCCGGTGGCGGGCACGAGCGCGGCGTTGAACGCGCTCTGGGCGCGCGGCCTGCGTGACTTCGAGGAGATGGCGGAGTGGCTCGGGGACGCCGGCCGGGTGGCCTGGGCGGAGGACCGCCGGCGGGGTGTGGCGACGGGGTTCGAGGAGTTCTGGGACCCGCGGCGGGGGCTCTACCGTGACCACCGCGTCGACGGCGTCGTGCGCCCGGCGGCGAGTCGCCACGCCAACGCCGCCGCGATCTGCGCCGGGATCGTCCCCGCCGGGCGCCAAGCCGGCCTCGCCGAGACGCTCGCCGACCGCGGCCGGCTCGCCCACTCGGCCCCCGCCTTCGAACGCCTCACCGGGGGCGAGATGGCGGCCGGGGTCTCCTACGTAACCCACGGGAACCCACCCCCGGATTGGGACGTGGAGAGCCGGATCCTCGAGGCGCAGCCCTTCTTCCGTTACGTCGTCCACGACGCGCTGGCGGAGGCCGGGCGCGCCGACCTGATCGCCGACGCGTGCCGTGATTGGGGCGCCTTCGTCAGCGCCGGCGAGACCTCCTGGCCGGAGACCTGGACGGGCGGCTCCCACTGTCACGGCTGGAGCTCGACCCCGACCCGTGACCTCATCGTCTACACGCTCGGCGTGCGGCCCGCCGAGCCCGGCTTCGCCCGCGCCCGCGTCGCCCCGGCGCTCGGCGATCTGGAGTGGGCGGAGGGCACCGCGCCGACCCCGCACGGCCCGCTGTGGGTTCGCGCGGAGGCCGGGCGCCTCGCGTTCGACAGCCCGATTCCCGTAGTGGCCGAGTGGGCGGGCGAGGTGCGCGAGCTCGGTCCCGGCAGGCACGTGCTGACATGAGCAGGCGAGCGGCGCGCCCCAACGTGTTGTGGCTGATGACCGACGAGCAGCGGACGGACTCGCTCGGCTGTTACGGCAGCGCGTGGGCGCGGACGCCGACCCTCGACCGCCTTGCCGCGGAAGGGGTCCGGTTCGAGACCGCGCTGACCCCGGCGCCGATCTGTGCCCCGGCCCGCTCGGCGATCCTCACCGGGCGCCACCCGAGCGAGACCGGCATCTGGTCGAACGACCAGGCCGAGGGCGTGGCGGGGGTGCAGAGCGACGCCGCGATCCGCCCGGCGCCGCCACTGACCGGCGCCTTCGCCGCGGCGGGCTACCGCACGGCGAGCTTCGGCAAGCACCACCACCTGACCGACCCGCCGCGGGCGTTCCAGACCCAACGCCACGACGTGCACGAGCACCTCGCCGCGCGGGAGCGGTGGGAGGCGGACCTCTGGCTCTCGAGCGAGGTCGATTACTGCGGTTATGCGGAGCGCTGGGACCAGGCCGACTTCGACGTCGTCCAGTACCCGCCGGAGCCGTTCCCCTGGATCCTGGCGGGCCGCTTCCCGGGGGACCCGAGCGAGACGGCGGAGGCGCGGGTCGTGGCGGAGGCGGAAGCGTGGCTCGGCGAGGTGGCGGGCGCGCCCGACCCGTTCTTCCTGCGGCTCTCCTTCAACGGCCCGCACACGCCCGTCGCCCCGCCCGCCCCCTGGGATACCTGCGTCGACCCGCGCGAGATCGTGCTTCCGGGGCCGACCGAGGTGCCGGCGGGCAGTCCACCGTGGCTCCACGACTACGCGGCGATCGCGTCGTCCGCGCGGCTCTCCGCGAGCGAGCTCGATCGCGCCCGCCAGGCCTACTACGGCGAGGTCGCCTTCCTCGACTCGCTGATCGGCGGGCTGCTCGACCGGATGGACGCCCGCGGCCTGCTCGAGAACCTCGTGATCGTCTTCTGCTCGGACCACGGGAACCACCTGGGGGATTTCGGGCTGCTGCAGAAGCAGACGTTCTTCGATCCCGCGGTCAACGTCCCCTACCTCTTCTGGGCGCCCGGGCTGATCGGCTCGCCGCGGGTGGTCCGCACCCCGGTCGGGCTCATCGGCCTCCTGCCGACGCTGCTCGACCTCCTCGGCCTGGAGGTGCCGCGCGGCCTCGGCGGGCTCTCGCTCGCCGCGACCCTGACCGGCGGCGTCGAGCCGCCCGCCCGCCCGGTGTTCTCGGAGTTCATGCCGCTGGCCGAGGTCCGGCGCGCCGACCGCCTCGTCCTGGTGCGCGACGGCGCCTGGAAGCTCAGCGCCCGCCTCGGCCCGGAGCTCGACGAACTGCTGTTGGTGGACCTCGGCCGCGACCCGGAGGAGCGGGTCAACCTCGCCGACGATCCGGCGGCCCGCCCGGAGCGCGACCGCCTCGCGCGGCTGATCGCCGAGCACGTGGCGGCGCCGCCCGCCTCACCCTGATCCGCGCCGGCTCAGCGAGCGCTGGGAACCGGAGCGCCCGTCGACGCGCGGACCACGAGCTCGGGCTCGAAGACGATCTGCTCGTGCTTGTGGTTCTCGTCGGTCGCCTCGCTCAACAGCTGTTCGGCGCCGCGCTTGCCGAGTTCGCCGGCGGGCTGGCGCACCGAGGTCAGCGGCACGAACGCCATCGTCGCGAAGGCGACGTCGTCGTAGCCGACGATCGCGAAGTCCTCGGGGACGCGGTGGCCGGCGGCGATCAGCGCGTGCTCGACGCCGAGCGCGAGCAGGTCGTTGGCGCAGAAGATCGCGGTCGGCTGCTCGGCGGCGGCGAGGATCTCCCGGGCCGCTTCTTCGCCGGCGCCGATCGTCATCTTCTCGAATTCGAGATCGGCGTCGGGCAGCAGCGTCGCCCCGGCGTCCTCGACCGCGGTGAGGAAGCCGCTGCGGCGGTCGGCGCACTGGGTCCAGTCGCGGGGGCCGTTGACCAGCGCCACCCGCTCGTGACCGAGACCGCAGAGGTGCTCGCCCGCCAGGCGCCCGCCGGCGACGTCGTCGACGGCGACGCTGCACTGGTTCTTGCCGGCGCTGCGCCGGTCGAGCATCACCACCGGCATTCCTCGTTTGCGCATCTGGCTGTAGACGCGGGAGTTGCCTTTGCCGACCCGCGTGGCGAGGATTCCGGCCACCCGCTGTTCCTCCAGCAGGCGCAGCTGGCGCCGCTCGTGGGTGGGGTCGCCGGAGAGCCCGCAGACGACCACCAGGTACCCGGCCTCGTTGGCGGCGGCTTCGACGCCGCGGTAGACCTCGGTGAAGAAGGGGTTGTCGATGTCGAGGACGATCAGCCCGATCGCCGGGCTCTTCGCCCCGGTCAGCTGCCGCGCCGCCGCGTTGCGCACGAAGCCGAGTTCGTCCATCGCCGCCTGGATCGAGGCGAGCGTCTTCTCGGCGACGATCTCCGGTCGGTTCAGCGCGTTGGAAACGGTGCCGACCGAGACACCCGCGCGCTCGGCGACGTCGAGGATGGTCAGCCGCTTCATGTCGACGAACGATATCCGCGGCCCGCGGCGGTACGCTCGGCCGGCGCCGCTATGAAACGTTTCAAAAACTTGCTAGGGTCCCCGCCATGGAGGGACGTTCGGGGAAGCCAACTTTCGGTGCGGTTGACCTCGGCGCCGACTCCGGTCGGGTCTTCGCCGGGACCTTCGACGGCACGCGGGTCGAGCTGCGCGAGGTGCACCGGTTCCCCAACCATCCGGTGTGGCTGCCGGACGGCCTGCACTGGAACCTGGTCGGGCTCTTCGAGCAGGCGCTCCGGGGACTCTCACTCGTCGCCGAGGGCGGCCCGCTCGACGGCGTCGCCGTCGACGCCTGGGCGGTGGACTACGGACTGCTCGACCGCGACCGCCGCCTCCTCGGCCTGCCGTACCACTACCGGGACGCGCGCTCGCAGGGCATGGTCGAGCGCGCCGCCGCGCGGGTCGCGCCGGGGCGCCACCACCAGCTCACCGGCATCCAGGCACTGCCGATCAACACCGCCTTCCAGCTCCTCGCCGAAGCGGGAGGCGAGGCACTCGCGATCGCCGACCGGCTCGCCCTGATCCCCGATCTGCTCACGTTCTGGTTGAGCGGAGAGCTCGCCAACGAGCGCACCGTCGCCTCGACCACCGCGCTGCTGGAGGCGGGGGCCGCCGGCTGGTCCGCCGAGCTGATCGACGGCCTGGGACTGCCGCCGCGCATCTTCGGTCCGCTGGTCGAGCCGGGCACGGTCCTCGGGCCCGCCCTGTCCCGCCACGGGCTGGGCTCGACCGCGGTGATCGCGACCGCCTCGCACGACACCGCCGCCGCCTTCGCCGCCGCCCCCGCCGAGCTCTTCTCGGCCGGCGCGATCCTCTCCAGCGGCACCTGGTCGATCCTCGGCATGGAGGTTCCCGAGCCGCTGCTGGACGGACCCGCCCGGGACGCCGACCTCAGCAACGAGGCGGGCGTCGAAGGCACCACGAGGTTGCTGAAGAACGTGATGGGCCTGTGGCTGGTGCAGGAGTGCCGGCGCGGCTGGGCGAAGCGCGGCGAGGATCTCTCCTTCGCCGACCTGGTGCGGCTGGCGGAGGCGGTGGCCGACGAGGACGCGCCGCTCTTCGACCCCGACCACCCGAGCCTGGTCGAGCCCGGCGACATGCCGACCCGCATCGGCGCCCTCTGCGAGGCGGCCGGCTCGACGGCGCCGACCGAGCCCGGCCTCCTCACCCGCTCGATCCTCCTCTCGCTCGCCTGCAAGTACCGCCTCGTGCTGGAAGGGCTGGAGAGCGCGGTCGGCCGCCCGGCACCATGCGTCCACGTCGTCGGCGGCGGCGCCAACAACGCGCTTCTCTGTGATCTCACCGCCGCGCTCCTCGACCGCCCGGTGCTCGCCGGCCCGGCCGAGGCCAGTGCTCTCGGCAACGTCCTCGTGCAGGCGATCGCGGTGGGGGAGCTCGGCTCGCTCGCCGACGCCCACGAGGTCGCCCGCGCCTCGGTCGCGCTGCGGCGCCACGAGCCGCGCGGCGACCGCGATCGCGCCGCGGCGATCTACCGCCGGTTCCTCGACCTCACCGGTCTGACGCCGCCGGTGCCCATCCCGATCGAAAGGATCTGAAGTTGCCCAGGACCAGTGTTGAGGTTGAGCAGGAGCTCGCGCGGCTCGAGATCGAGACCCCGTCGTGGGGCTACGGTGACTCGGGGACCCGCTTCGCGACGTTCCCGCAGGCAGGCCGCCCGCGGGATCCCTTCGAGCGGATCGACGATGCCGCCGAGGTCCACCGCCTGACCGCGGCGGCGCCGGCCGTGGCCCTCCACTTTCCCTGGGACCGGGTCGACGACGTCGGGGAGCTGCGCCGCCACGCCGAGTCCCGCGGCCTGCGGATCGGCGCCGTGAACCCGAACCTCTTCCAGGAGTCCGACTACAAGCTGGGGTCGGTCGCCAACCCCGACCCCGCGGTCCGGGCGCGCGCCGTCGCCCACCTGCTCGAGTGCGTCGGCTTCGCCACCGAGCTCGGCTCGACCGCCCAGTCGCTGTGGCTCGCCGACGGCCTCAACTACGTCGGCCAGGACGACCTGCGCGGGCGCCGCGAGCGGGTGCTCGACTGCCTGCGGGAGGTCTACGCGGCGCTGCCGCCGGAGCAGCGGCTGCTGCTCGAGTACAAGCCGTTCGAGCCGGCCTTCTACGCCACCGACGTGGCCGACTGGGGCTCGGCGCTGCTCTTCTGCGAGAAGCTCGGCGACCGGGCCGCGGTGCTGGTCGACTTCGGCCACCACCTGCTCGGCGCCAACATCGAGCAGATCGTCGCCATCCTCGCGGGCGAGGGCCGGCTCGGGGGCTTCCACTTCAACAACCGCAAGTACGCCGACGACGATCTCATCGTCGGCTCGGTCAACCCGTTCGAGCTCTTCGCGGTCTTCGTCGAGCTGGGGACCGACCTGCCGCGGCTGACGATCGACCAGGCCCACAACGTCGAGGCGAAGGTCGAGGCGATGACGCTGTCGGTGGTCAACGTGCAGGAGGCCTTCGCCAAGGCGCTCCTGGTCGACCGCGAGGCGCTGGCGGCGGCGCAGGCCGAAGGCGATGTGCTCGGCGCCCACGAGCTGCTCCTCGACGCCTACCGCGCCGACGTCCGTGACCTCTGCGCCAAGGTCCGGGTCGCCGGCGGCGGCGCCGCCGACCCGATCGCGACGCTGCGCGAGTCCGGCTACGTCGCTCGGATCACCCAGGAGCGCGGCGCGGCGGCCCCCGTCTCCGCCGGGTGGAACGCATGAGCGCCGCCGCCGTCGCGCACGAAGTCGAGTCGCTCTGGCCGCCCGCGGCGGAGGTGCCCGGGGAGGCGCTCGACCAGCTCGTGCTGGCCTCGCACCTGCTCGGCGCCAACCGCGCGGTCGCCAACTTCGGCGGTGGCAACACCTCGGCCAAGGGGACGTCGATCGACCACGCGGGGCGCGAGGTGCGGACGCTCTGGGTCAAGGGCTCCGGGTCCGACCTGGCGACGATGGGGGCCGCCGACTTCACGGCCCTGCGCCTCGAGGAGATCGAGCCGCTGATCGAGCGGGCGGCGATGACCGACGAGGAAATGGTCGCCTACCTCGGGCGCTGCATGCTCGACCCGGCGATGCCGCGCAGCTCGATCGAGACCCTCCTGCACGCCTTCGTCCCCGCCGCCCACGTCCACCACACCCATCCCGACGCGATCAACGCGATCGCCGGCGCCGCCGACGGCGAGCGGATCATGGCCGAGGTCTTCGGCGCGCAGGCGGCCTGGGTGCCCTACGTGCGACCGGGCTTCTCCCTGGCCAAGCAGGTCGGTGAGCTGGTGCGCGCCGACCCGGGCCTCGAGCTGGTGGTGCTGGCGAAGCACGGTCTGGTCGTCTGGGGCGACACCGCCGAGGAGGCCTACCGGCGCACGATCGCGGTGATCAACGAGGCGGCCGCGGCGGTCAACGAGCGCAACGCCGGCGCGCCGCGCTTCGGCGGGTCCGGTGCCAGGGGCGCGGCCCTGACCGAGGAGCGGCGCGCCGAGCTCCTGGCCGAGCTGCTGCCCGCGGTGCGCGGCGCGGTTTCCAGCGCGTGCCACAAGCTGCTCACCGTCGACACCTCGGCGCCGGTGCTGGAGCTCCTCGGCGCGGCGGGGGCCGAGCGACTGACCCAGGTCGGGGCCGCCTGTCCTGACCACCTGGTCCACACCAAGCGGGTGCCGATGTGGGTCCCGTTCGACCCCGAGCGCGAGGACGTCGCAACGCTCGCCGGGCGGATCCGCGAGCGCGCCGCCACCTACCGCGACGATTACCGCGCCTACTTCGACGCGCACGCCGGCGAGGGCGATGCCGCCGCCGATCCCGACCCCCGGGTCGTGCTCGTCCAGCACCTCGGCCTGGTGGCGGCGGGCACGACGGTGAAGGCCTCGCGGCTCTCCCGCGATCTCTACCTGCGGGCGATCGAGGTGATGGCCGGGGCCGAAGCCCTGGGTGGGTTCACCTCGCTGACCACCGCCGAGAGCTTCGCCGTCGAGTACTGGCCGCTGGAGCTCTACAAGCTCTCGCTGGCGCCGTCGCCGGGCGAGCTGCAGGGCCAGGTCGCCTTCGTCACCGGCGCCGCCGGCGGCATCGGGCGCGCCGTGGTGGCGGAGCTCGCCGCGGCGGGTGCCTGCGTGGTCGGCTTCGACCTCGACGGTGAGGGGGCTGCCGACGCCGTCGCCGACCTCGGCGCGAGCGGCGCCGCGGTGGGCGGCGACGTCACCAGCGAGGCGGACGTGGCCGCGGCGTTCGCCGGCGCGACGGCCGCTTTCGGCGGCGTCGACCTCGTCGTCTCCAACGCCGGCATCGCCTCGAGCGCCCCGGTCGCCGAGACCACGCTCGCCGAGTGGCAGCGCAACCACCGGATCCTGGTCGAGGGGTACTTCCTCGTCTCCCGGGCGGCATTCGGGCTGCTCGAACGGCAGGGTCGCGGCGGCTCGATCGTCTTCGTCGCCTCCAAGAACGCCGTGGTCGCCGGGCGCAACGCCGCCGCCTACTCCAGCGCCAAGGCGGCCGAGCTGCACCTCGCCCGTTGCCTCGCCGAGGAGGGGGGAGCGGCGGGGATCCGGGTCAACACGGTCAACCCCGACGCGGTCCTGCAGGGCTCGCGGATCTGGGGTTCGGACTGGCGCCAGGAGCGCGCCGCGGCCTACGGCATCGCACCGGACGAGCTGGAGGAGCACTACCGCAGGCGTACGACCCTCGGCGTCAACGTCTACCCGGCCGACATCGCCGCCGCGGTCCTCCACTTCGCCTCCGCGAGCCGCTCCGGCAAGACGACCGGGAACATGCTGAACGTCGACGGCGGCGTCGCCGCGGCATATCCGCGATGAGCGGCCGGCTCACGGTCGAGGAGCTCCGCGCGCTGGTCGGCGCGGGGGAGGTCGAGACTGTCCTGCTCGCCTTCGTCGACATGCAGGGGCGCCTCCAGGGCAAGCAGCTCGGCGCCGCCTACTTCCTCGACGACGTGCTCGATCACGGCGCCGGGGCGTGCAGTTATCTGCTCAGTGTCGAAGTGGAGATGGCGCCCCAGGAGGGGCTCTCGACCTCGAGCTGGGAGACCGGCCACGGTGACTTCCAGCTGATCGCCGACCCGGCGACGCTGCGGCTCGCCGCCTGGCGGCCGCGCACCGCGATCTGCCTCGCCGATCCGGTCTGGCCGGCCGGCGCGCCGGTCGCGCCCTCGCCGCGCCAGGTCCTGCGGCGCCAGCTCGAGCGCCTCGCCGAGCGCGGCTGGAGCGCCCGCGCCGCGACCGAGCTCGAGTTCATCGTCAACCGCGAGACCTACGGCGAGGCGCGCGAGCGCGGCTACCGGGACCTCACCCCGGCGAGCGACTACAACATCGATTACTCGCTGCTCGGGATGCGCGCGGCCGGGCCGCTGCTCGACCGGCTCAGCGCCGAGATGCCGCGTTCGGGGCTGGAGCTCGAGTCGGCCAAGGGCGAGGCCAACCGCGGCCAGATCGAGATCAACTTCCGCCACTCGACCCCGCTCGACGCCGCCGACGGCCACTCCGTCTTCAAGCACGCGGTCAAGGAGATCGCGATGCAGGAGGGCGTCTCGGCCACCTTCATGGCCAAGTGGGACGAGCGCGAGGGGAACTCCTGTCACCTGCACCTCTCGCTGGCCGACGCCGAGGGCCCGCTGTTCGCCCGCGACGACGCCGCCTTCCGGAGCTTCCTCGCCGGCCAGCTCGCCTGCATGCGGGAGCTGACCCTCCTCTTCGCGCCCAACGTCAACTCCTACAAGCGCTTCGCCGGCCACTCCTTCGCCCCCACCGCGATCGCCTGGGGACGGGACAACCGCACCTGTGCGATTCGCGTGGTGGGCGCCGGGCCGTCGCTGCGGATCGAGCACCGCGCGCCGGGCGGCGACGTCAACCCCTACCTCGCCCTCGCCGCGATGATCGCCGCCGGCCTGCACGGGGTGGAGGAGGGGCTGGAGCCGGAGCCCGCGCTGGAGGGCGACGGCTATGCGGCCGGGTCGCCGCGCCTCGCGGCCGAGCTCGGTGACGCGCTCGCCGCCTTCCGCGCGAGCGAGGTCGCCGTCGTCGCCTTCGGGCAGGACATCGTCGACCACTACGCGCGGGCGGCCGAGATCGAGCTCGACGCCTACCGCGTCGCGGTCACCGACTGGGAGAGGACCCGCGGCTATGAGCGGCTCTGAGGCCCTCGATCGGCGCCCCCGGCCGTTGATCGGCATCTGCGCGGCCTGGGACCGGGCGGCCTGGAGCTTCTGGGACCAGGACGCGGCGCTCGTCGCCGGCACCTATCTGGATTGCGTGCGGCGAGCGGGCGGACTGCCGCTCATGCTCGCCCCCGAACCGCTCGGCGAGTCGGACGTCGAGTCCCTGATCGCCCGGGTCGACGGCCTGCTGCTGATCGGTGGTGCCGACCTCGACCCGGCTTGCTACGGCGAGGCCGCGACGGCGCGGACCGAGGCGACCTTCCCGCTGCGCGACGAGTTCGAGCTGGCGCTGGTCCGG
This sequence comes from Actinomycetota bacterium, assembly GCA_018268415.1. GTDB lineage: Bacteria > Actinomycetota > Thermoleophilia > Solirubrobacterales > 70-9 > VAYN01. The sequence continues at coordinate 43,622 of JAFDWO010000023.1, forward strand.
GCGGCCTTCGCCGCCGACCTGCCGCTGTTGGGTATCTGTCGCGGTCTGCAGATCATGAACGCGGCGACCGGAGGCACTCTGCACCAGCACCTGACCGACGCCGGCTTCGCCGAGCACCGCGCCCTCCCCGGCAGCCTCGGCGAGCCGACCATGCACGCGCTCGCGGTCGAGCCCGGGCCGCTGCCCGCCGCGGCGGCGCCGGTGCCGGGGATGGTCAACTCCCACCACCACCAGGGCGTGGACCGGGTCGGCGCGGACGGCGAGGTCGTCGCCCGCTCGCTGCCCGACCAGCTGGTGGAGGCGGTCCGGTGGCCGCGGCAGCGCTACGCCCTCGGCGTCCAGTGGCACCCCGAGGCGCTGGAGATGGACGCGACGATCGGCGGCCTGGTCGCCGCCGCGAAAGAGCCAAGGCCCGAGGCCGCCGGTCCAGCTGTTCCTTATGCCGGAATGGTGGGCAAAAGGAACGGCCCGATGGAGGAGGTGGAGCTGTGACGCAGACCGTGATCGAACCGGCGACCGAGCAGGTGCTCGCGGAGGTCGCGACGACCGACGTCGAGGGACTGGAGCGCGTGATCGACGCGGCGCGTGCCGCACAGCGGCATTGGTGGGGGCTGGCGCCCGCCGAGCGCGGGGCGGCGTTGCACGCGGTCGCCGCGGGGATCGAGGCCGAGGCGGCGACCCTGGCGCGCCTCGAGGCCCGCAACGTCGGCATGCCGATCGCCGACGCGCGCGGCGCGGTCGCGGGCGCGGCGGCGACCTTCCGCTTCTACGCCGCCACCCCGGAGCGCCTCGGCGGGGCGACTATCCCGGTCGCCGGCGGGGTCGACATGACCTTCCGCGAGCCGCTCGGCGTGGTCGGCGTGATCACGCCCTGGAACTTTCCGTTGACGATCGCGAGCTGGAAGATCGCGCCGGCCCTGGCGGCCGGCAACGCGGTCGTCCACAAGCCGGCCGCGCTGACCCCGATGACGGCGCTGGAGCTGGGACGGATCGCGCTCGAGGCGGGCCTGCCGGAGGGGCTCCTGTCGGTGGTCGTCGGCAGTGGCTCGGTGATCGGCCGGGCGCTGGTCGACCACCCCGACGTCGCCAAGATCTCGCTCACCGGGTCGACCGCCGTCGGCGTCGAGATCGGCGAGCGCGCCGCCCGGCGGATCAAGCGCGTCAGCCTCGAGCTCGGCGGCAAGTCGCCCTCGATCGTCTTCGCCGACGCCGACCTTGACGCGGCCGCGGTGGGCCTCGCCGGCGGCTGCTTCGGCAACGCCGGACAGGACTGTTGCGCCCGCTCCCGGGTCTTCGTCGAGCGCACCGCGCTGGAGCCGTTCCTGGAGCGCCTCGAGGTGATGGTGGCGGGCCTGCGGGTCGGCGATCCTCTCGACGAGGCGACCGAGATGGGGCCGCTGATCTCCGCCGGCCACCGCGCCGGCGTCGCCGAATACGCCGCCTCCGGCCCGGTCGCGATGCAGGGGCAGGCGCCCGGCGGGCCCGGGTACTGGTTCCCGCCCACCGTGCTTCATCCGCTCGCCGACGCCGACCGGGCGGCGCGCGAGGAGATCTTCGGGCCGGTCGTCGGCATCCTCCCCTTCGACCGCGAGGACGAGGTGATCACCCGCGCCAACGACACCGATTACGGGCTCGCGGGGTCGATCTGGACCGCCGACGGCGCCCGCGCGCTGCGGGTCGCACGCGGCCTCGAGGCCGGCGCGCTGGCGGTCAACTCCTACACGTCGGTGCGGCTCGGCACTCCGTTCGGCGGCTTCAAGCAGTCGGGCATCGGGCGGGAGCTCGACGCCGACGCGCCGGAGGCCTACACCGAGCTGAAGAACGTCTTCTTCGCCACGGAGGCCAGGTGAGCGGGCCGTTGTCGGAGATCGTCGCGCCGTTCTCCAACCACCTGCCGGTTCGCGTCCGCTTCGGCGACGGCGTCGCGTTGGAGCTGCCGCGGATCGTCGCCGACGCCGAGGCGGGCAGCGCGCTGATCGTCATCGACGCCGGTCTGGAGGAGCTGAGCCCGGCGGTTGCCGCGGTGCTCGACGCCCTCGCGGTCAGCGGGGTGGAGGTCGTCCGCAGCCCGAAGGGACCCGGCGAGCCACGCGGCGCCGACGTCGACCGCGCCGCCGCCGCGCTGCGCACGAGCGGTGCCGGGATCGTCGTCGCGATCGGCGGCGGCTCGGTGATCGACACCGCGAAGGCGGCGCGGCTGTGCGCGCAGCGGGGCCTCGACTTCGCCGCCTTCGTCGACTCCGAGCGCGGGTTCCCACCGCCCGAGCTGCCGCTGGTCGCGATGCCGACGACCGCCGGCACCGGCTCGGAGGTCTCCGGCGGTGCCGTCATCACCGACGAGCGCACCGGTACCAAGCTCGGGATCGCGAGCCCGAACCTGCGCGCCGACCACGCGGTCGTCGATCCGGTCCTCACCCACTCGACCCCGCCCGCGACCACCGCCTTCAGCGGGGTCGACGCGATCGCCCAGGCCATCGCCGGAATGGTCGCCAGGACGCGGACCCCGATCGGGGACGCGATCGCGCTCGAGGCAATCCGGCTCGGCAGCCGCGCGCTGGTCCCCGCCTACCGCGATGGCACCGACGGGGCGGCGCGCTCGGAGATGGCCTGCGCCAGCCTGCTGGCCGGCCTGACGATGAACATCTCCGACTGCGCCGCCGAGCACTCGCTGGGCCAGGCGATCGGCAGCCGCTTCGGCGCCCCCCACGGCCTCACCATCGGCCTGGTGCTGGCGGAGACGCTGGAGCGCGAGCGCCACGTCGTGCCGGCGCAGTTGGAGCGGGTCGCCGACGCGCTCGGCGCCCCCGCGGACGGGAGCAGCGACGGCAGCCGGGCGGTCCGGGCGGTCCGCGATCTGCTGCGGGAGCTCGACTTCCCGGTGCTCGGCTCGCTGGGGGTGGCCGACGACGATCTCGACGCGCTCACCGGGCTGGCGATGGCCGACTTCTTCATCGGCCAGTCGCCGCGGCCATGGTCGGCGACGGAGGTGCGGGCGGCGTTCACGGAGGCGCTTGCCGTCGCCGAGCGGTAGGACTGAGATAAGTTCGCGCCGGATGCGGGTCGGACTCTTCATCACCTGCCTTGGGGACAGCCTGTTCCCGGAGACCGGGCGGGCGACCGTGGAGGTGCTGGAGCGGCTCGGGCACACCGTCGTCTTCCCCGCGGGGCAGACATGTTGCGGGCAGATGCACGCCAACTCGGGGTACGAGGGGGAGGCGCTGCCGTTGGTGCGGGGCTTCGTGGAGCGCTTCGGCGGCGAGGATCTCGACGCGATCGTCGCCCCGTCGGGATCCTGCGTGGCGATGGTCCGCCACCACTACCCACGGCTCGCCGCCGAGGCGGGCGACGCGGCGCTGGCGGCAGACGTGGGCGCGCTCGCGCCGCGCGTCTTCGAGCTCTGCGAGTTCCTCGCCGACGAGCTCGGGGCCACCGACATCGGTGCCTACTACCCGCATCGGGTCGTCTACCACCCGAGCTGCCACGGGCTGCGGATGCTCGGCCTCGGCGAGGCGCCGCTGCGGCTGCTGCGGGGCGTGGGCGGGATCGAGCTGCGCGAGCTGGAGGAGGCGGAGAGCTGCTGTGGCTTCGGCGGGACGTTCGCGGTGAAGAACGTCGACGTCTCGGCGGCGATGCTCGCCGACAAGGTGCGGGCGGTGCTCGACAGCGGGGCGGAGGTCTGCACCGCCACCGACTCCTCCTGCCTGATGCACATCGGCGGCGCGCTGCGGCGCGGGCGGACCGGCGTGCGCACCGTCCACATCGCCGAGATCCTCGCCGCGGAGGAGGCCCGGTGACCCCGTCGGGCGGCTTCCCGGTGGCCGCCCGCGAGGCGGTGGCCGACTCCCAGCTGCGCGCCAACCTGCGGGGCGCCACCCACGCGATCCGCGACAAGCGGGCGGCGGCGGTCGCCGAGGTCGCCGACTGGCAGGAGCTGCGCGAGGCGGGCCGGCTGATCAAGGAGCGGGCGATGCGCCATCTCGACCGCCACCTGGAGGCGCTCGAGGCGGCTGTGGTCGCGGCCGGCGGGCAGGTCCACTGGGCCGGCGACGCGGCCGCCGCCAACCGCATCGTCGGCGACCTGGTCGCGGCCACCGGTAGCACCGAGGTGGTCAAGGTGAAGTCGCTGGCGACCGACGAGATCGGCCTGAACGAGGCGCTCGCCGCGCGCGGCATCGACGCCCTGGAGACCGATCTCGCCGAGCTGATCAACCAGCTCGCCGGCGACACTTCCTCGCACATCCTCGTCCCCGCGATCCACCGCAACCGGGCCGAGATCCGCGAGCTCTTCCTGCGGGAGCTGCCCGACCCCGGCGAGCTCGACGAGACGCCCGGCGCCCTCGCCGAGGCGGCCCGCCGTTACCTGCGCGAGCGCTTCCTGCGCGCCGAGGTGGCGGTCAGCGGCGCCAACTTCGGGGTCGCGGAGACCGGTACGGTCGGCGTGGTCGAGTCGGAGGGCAACGGGCGGATGTGCACGACCCTGCCGCGCACGCTGATCACGGTGATGGGGATCGAGAAGGTGCTCCCGCGCCTCACCGACCTCGAGGTGATGCTGCAGCTGCTGCCGCGCTCGGCGACCGCGGAGCGGATGAACCCCTACACCTCGCTGTGGACCGGGGTCACGCCCGGCGACGGGCCGCAGGAGTTCCACCTCGTCCTCCTCGACGCGGGCCGCACCAACGCCCTGCGCGACGAGGTCGGGCGCCAGGCGCTCCACTGCATCCGTTGCTCGGCCTGCCTCAACGTCTGCCCCGTATACGAGCGGACCGGGGGGCACGCCTACGGCTCCGTCTACCCGGGGCCGATCGGCGCGATCCTCACCCCGCAGCTCGCCGACCTCGATCAGGGCGCGACGCTGCCCTGGGCCTCCTCGCTCTGCGGTGCCTGTTACGAGGTCTGCCCGGTCAAGATCGACATCCCGACCGTCCTCGTCCACCTGCGCGGCAAGGTGATCCGCCGCGAGGCGGGCGGTGGGGGCGCCGAAGACGCGGCCGAGCGGCTCTCGATGAAGGCGGCGGCCGCGGCGTTCGCCACCCCGCGCCGCTATCGCCTCGCCCAGCGCGTGGTCCTGCCGGTCCTGCGCCTGTTGACCGGGGTGCCCGGCCTCGCCCGCATCGTCCCCGGCCCCCTCGCCGCCTGGACCAGCGTGCGCGAGCTGCCCGAGCCCCCGCGCGAGACCTTCTCCGACTGGTGGCGGGGACGATCGTGAGTCGCCCCGCGTCGCCCCCCTCGCGCAGCTGTTCCTTTTGCCGGAAGAGGGGGGATAAGGGACGGCTGGGGGAGGGTGGCCGGTGAGCGACCGGGAGGCGATCCTGGCGCGGGTGCGGGCGGCGATCGCCGACGTACCGGCGGCCGAGGCGCCCGAATTCGATCCCGACCGGGCCGAGCCCGATGCGCGCTATGCACGCACCGGGGAGCTCGATCCGGCGGCGCGCCTCGCGCTCTTCGTGGAGCGCAGCGGCGATTATCGCGCCGAGGTCACCGTCTGCGCCGAGGACCCGGCGGCGGTCGCCGCCGCGGTCGCCGCCGCCTGCTCGCGCCACGCCGCCCGACGCCTGGTCGTCCCCGCCGGTCTCGACCCGGCCTGGCTGCCACCCGGGGTCGAGCCGGTCGCCGACGACCCGCCCCTGGCGCCCGCCGGGCTCGGCGCCTGCGACGGAGTGTTGAGCGGCTGCGAACTGGCGATCGCCGTCACCGGCACGGTCGTCCTCGCCGGCGGCGGCCCCGCCCAGGGCCGTCGCGCCGTCACGCTCCTTCCCGACCTCCACATCTGCGTGGTCCGCGGCCCCCAGATCGTCGAGACCGTCCCCGAGGCCGTCGCCCGCCTCGCCGCCCCGATCGCCGCCCGCGGCGCGATCACCCTCATCTCCGGCCCCTCCGCCACCTCCGACATCGAACTGAAACGGGTGGAGGGCGTCCACGGCCCGCGCCGGCTGGAGCTGATCGTCACCGACCCCTCGCTGTAGGCCCAAGAAGCTGTCTCAAAACCCCCGCGCACGCCTGGACGGCGCCGGACACACTTCGCGGGGGGCGTCCTCAGTCGGCCAAATGGCCCTGCCATTCGGCCTCCTTGCGTCCTACCCCCGCTCGGTCCGGCACTCGCCGGTCGCACGCGCGGGTTTTGAGACAGCTTCTAATGGGGCAAAAGGCCCATCGACGCTGCCGGGCGTCGGGGCGATCCTGGTGGCATGTCGATCTCAGCCACTCAACTCATATCCCCGGAAGAGGAGCGCCTGCGCGCTCCGCGCCCCGTCTCCCGCGTCATCCTCACCCCTGAGGGCGAGCGGATGTTGCGCGCCGAGCTCGGTCGGTTGCGGCAACGCCTCGACGGCGAGTTCGCCGAGCGCCTGCGGGAGGCACACGGCTCCGGGGCGTCGTCGGAGAACGACGAATACCTGCAGATCAAGGAGGAGGAAGCGGTCCTCGCCTCCCGCATCCGCCAGCTCGAGAGCCTCCTGGACTCGGCCGAGATCATGGACGAGGAGACGTCGGGCCGGGGGATCGTGGCGATCGGATCGCTGGTCGAAGTCAAGAACCAGGCCTCCGGCGCGGTTCGCAAGCACCGGATCACCGGTGGCTTCGAGCCCGCCGAGGCGGGCGACGTCTCGGCCAACTCGCCGGTCGGTCAGGCGCTGCTGGGCCGCGCCCCGGAGGAGTCCGTCGAGGTCGAGCTGCCGAACGGCCGGACGGTCACCCTGGAGATCGTGGCGGTGGAGCCGGCGGCGTCTACGGCTCGACCAGGCCCCGCTTGATCGCGTAGCGGGTCAGTTCGACCCGGTTCCGCATCCCCAGCTTCTCCAGGATGTTGTCCCGGTGGCGGTTGACGGTGGCTTTGGCGATCACCAGGGTCGCGGCGATCTCGTCGCTGGTGAGGCCCTCGGCGATCAGCTTGGTCACCTCCAGCTCGCGCAGGGTGAGCGGGTCGGTCGGCGTCTCTTCGCCGCGCGCGGCCCGCTCCAGGTAGTCGCGGACGAGCGCCGCGGCCGCCGCCGGGTAGATGAACGGCTCGCCGCGCAGCGCCGCGCGGCAGGCGTCGATCAGGTCCTGGTTGGCCGAGGACTTCAAGACGTAGCCCGAGGACCCGGCCTTCAGCGCCTCGAAGAAGTACTGCTCGGCATCGTGGACCGAGAGCATCAGCGTCCGCAGTTCGGGGCGCAGCCGGCGGATCTCCGCCGCGACCTGGAGCCCGGTCAGGCGCGGCATCGAGACATCGAGGACAGCGAGGTCCAGCTCCTCGCCGAGGGCAAGCTCCAGGGCCCGGGCGCCGTCGCCCGCCTCGGCGACGACGCCCAGGTCGGGCGCCGACTCGAGCACCAGCTTCAGCCCGCCGCGGACCAGCTCGTGATCGTCGGCGAGGAGGATGCGGGCCTTCAGCGGGACCGGCATCTCACTCGGTCTCCAGGGGGATCGCGAGGGTGACCGCGGTGCCGCTGCCTGGCCCCGGCCCGATCGTGAGCCGCCCGCCGACCAACAGCGCCCGCTCCCGCATCCCCTCGATCCCGATCGTCTCCCCGCTGCGCTCCGCCGGCATCCCGACGCCTTCGTCGGCCACCGCGAGCACCAGCTTCCCGCCCTCGTGCGTAAGCCGGATCCGGCAGCGCCGGGCGCCGGAGTGGCGCAGGACGTTGGTCAGCGCCTCCTGGGCGACCCGGTAGACGACGAGCTCGACGTCTTCGCCGAGCGGCGGGAGCTCCCCGTCGAAGTCGCGCTCGACCCGGATGCCGCCCTGCCTGGCGATCCGCGTGCTGAGCGCGATCAGCGCGTTGACCAGGCCGAGGTCGTCGAGCGCCTCGGGCCGCAGCTCGCGGGAGATCCGGCGGATCTCGGCAAGCGTCTGGTGCACCTCGGCGACCACCGCGGTCATCCGCGCGCGGTCGGTCTGCGACCCGGTGGACGCCATCCGTTCGATCTCCAGCGCCACGGCGGTGAGGGTCTGCCCCGCCTCGTCGTGGAGGGACTGGGCGACCCGCAGGCGCTCGCGCTCCTGGGCCAGGAGCGCGGCGCGGGCCCCCGCCCGGCGCTCCTCGCGCAGCCGCGCCAGCATCTCGTTGAAGGCCTTGGCCAGGGCGGCCAGCTCGGGGGTCTCGTCGGCGGGGTCGATCGTGATCTGCGCGTCCCCGGCGAGGTCGACCTCCTGTAGCTCGGCGGCGAACCGGGTCAGCGGCGAGAGCGTCCGCCGGACGCTGGCGACGTTGACCGCGAGGAGGACGAGGAAGGCGGCGACGAGCACGATCAGCTCGCCCGTGCGGATCGGCGCGCTGACCGTGACCGGGGTGGCGATCAACAGCGCCAGGATCAGCGCGAGCAGGGCGGTGCTCGTCAGCAGGACCCGCTCGACCACGGTCAGGCGTCGCGGGCGCCGATGGGACGAGGGGCGCATCCGCCCATTTCATCCGATCTCTCCGAGTTGGGCCTTTCGCCCCATGGCCAGGCCGCCCCGGCGTTGCGACATTGGTCTCATCTTGAGCGCACTTGCCCTCGTCGTCCGTCGTCGCTCCTGCGCGCCGGCATCCGCGGTCGAGCTGACCGACTGGCTCGAAGGCAAGGTCGCGCAGCTCCAGGCGGGCCACCCGCCGGTGCCGGTGCGCCTGGCCCGCCTGGTCCAGGACCTGCCGACCTCGACCGTCGAAGACGGTTGGCTGATCGAAGTCCAGTTGGATGGGGGGCGCCCGGGGCACCGTGCCGACCCGCTGCCCGCCCCGCTGGAGGAGATCCTGAGCGACATGCGGATCCTCGGCCTCGATCCGACCCTGCTGGTGCCGTTGTCGGATCGGGCCGACGCGGGAGAGCTCCTGGCGCGGGGCGATTATCGGGTCGCGACAGCCCCTCGTGCGCGTTTCGACACCCCTGGGAGGGAGTCGTGACCACACGGCATCTCCCACGGCGAGACCACCCGTCCCCTTCCGCTGTTCCTTATGGCGCCCAGGGCGCCATAAGGAACAGCGGGACGGCCGTGCCCCTGGGGCCGGCCGTCAGGACGGCGGCGAGGAGGTCGCTCGGGTCAGACCGCCCGCGGGATCTATGTAGCGCTCGCGGAGGCGGCGTTCCTCGCCGGTGGCGCGGGCGACCGCGCGCAGGGCGCGCATGAGGAGGGCAGCGACGGCGCTCGCGGGTGCGGTGTTCGAGAGGCCGAGGGCGACGGCCATGTGGCGCGGATCGCGGGGGACGCCGTCGGCTTTCACGCGGCCGTCGGCCCGCAGGCCGAAGAGGACGAGCTGCATTTCCAGAAAGCCACGCTGGCCGTCGCGGAGGGCGACGCGGAAGCGGACCGGGGCGCTCGAGGAGTTGACGAAGCAGTGGGGGACTCCGGCCGCCGCGGTGAAGGTGTTGCCCGCGAGGAGGGTCACGGTGCGGGCGGCGAGGTGGATGTCGAGGGCCCCGTCGAGGACCTCGAACCACTCCGCGTAGTCGCGGTGGACGTGCATCGGCGTGCGGCCGCCCGGTCCCAGGTCGACCTCGACGAGGGTCTGGGCGGCGGTGTGCTCGATGATCGCGAGGCGCTCGGGGAAGCCCTCTTGCTCGAAGCGCATGATCTGGTGTGAGTTGGTGGTGGTCATCGGTCCAGCTTCACGTGCGGCCGGCGCTCCGTCGTCCTCCGAACGTCGCGACGAAAGACGGAGCGGGTCCGCCGTTCGTCGTGACGTCTTGCCTGGATGGGTGATTCCAGGGCCCGTGCGGCCGTCCGAGCTGCCTCCCGACCCGAGCCGAGCCAGCCGGAGGCCGTGTGACGGAAGACGGGCGCGGCCCCGGCCGCCCCGCCCGTCCGAGATGGTCCAGGGCGCCTCATGGCGCTCCTGGCAGGCTGTGAGCGCCATGAGGCGCCCGGGACGGAGGGGTGCGGGGAGAAGGAGGGCACAGGGACGGGAGGGGGTCGTGGGGAGGGCGGGCACAGGGACGGTAAGGGGTTCGTGAAAAAGACGACACAGGGACGGTAAGGGGTCGTGAAAAAGGCGACACAGGGACTGGAGGGGGCCGTGGGAAAGGCTTGAGGAGCCGTCACGGGGACGGGAGGAAGGTCGGACTCCCGTGATCCTCCGGTCCGGGAGAAGGCCCGGGGACCGGAGGAGGTCGGACTCCCGTCACGGTCACGTATGGAAGAGGGATCCAGAGCGCCCGATCCGTGACGAGGATGCCGGGAACGTCACCCTTCCCGGATCCTTCGGTCCGTTCCCGGGCCCGAAAGGAAGGCCCGGGAACGCGTTCCGTACCTTGACCCTGCCATGGCAGGGTCAAGGTACGGAACGCGTCCGTGAGCGTTGGACAACACGGGAGGAGGCGTGGGGTTCCCACGCTCCTCCGTGACGGGGTCGG
>JAFDWO010000024.1 GCA_018268415.1 Actinomycetota bacterium
CACGGATCCGTGGCACTCCCGTGGGTTCCCCGTGGGCCTTCCTCCACCGCTCTCATACCCGGCCGTCCCGGCCACGGCCACGGCCTGCCAGGGCCGTGGACGAGACGGCCGCATCCCTCGTCGCCCGGGCGACAGCTCGAAAGGGCCGGGGCTCCCCGGCGCCGGCGTGAGGGGGGGCCGGGGCATCCCGGGCGCCGGCTTGCGGGGCTCCATCCCTTCCGGGCGACAGCTTGAGGGGGCCGGGGCATCCCGGGCGCGGGCTTGCGGGCGCCGCAACCCTTCCCCCGAAACCGCGCCAAGGCAACCGGCCCCCCGGGGCGCGTGGGGCGTAGACCTGCGCGGTCGCTACGATCGGCCCACGGGGGCGATACTTGGCAGGTCGGAACTTGAAAGAGGCTGGTTTGGACGCTTGGGGGTCGAAAGTGAGCCCGCTGGTCGACCGTGGGGTGGCCGCGCCGCTGCACTATCAGCTGCGTGAGCAGCTGCGGCGCCGCATCGTCGCGGGCGAGTGGAAGGCGGGCGAGGCGGTGCCGACCGAGACGGCGCTGACCGAGGAGGCCGGGGTGAGCCGCAGCGTCGTCCGCCAGGCGCTCGGGGACCTGGTGCGGGAGGGGCTGCTCGAACGCCAGCAGGGAGTGGGGACCTTCGTCGCCCAGGCGCGGATCACGGGTGGGTTCGCCGCGCAGGAGCTCGGCTTCCACGAGGACATGCTCGCCCGCGGGTACGACGTGTCCAGCCGCGTGCGGAGCGTCCGCGAAGAGCAGGCCGGAGCCCTGGTCGCGGCCCGGCTCGGGTTGGCGGAGACAGCGGCCGTGGTCGCGATCGACCGGATCCGCAGCGTCGACGGCGTGCCCACCGTCCAGGTCGAATCGTGGCTGCCGGCGGCGATGTTCCCCGGTCTCGTCGACCTCGACCTGGAGGACGTCTCGCTCTACCGGATCCTCTTCGAACGTTATGGGGTGCGGGCCCGCTCGAGCCGGCGCGTGCTCACCGCCGCCCTCGCCGACGAGGAGCTGGCGACGCTGCTCGAAGTCCGCGTCGGGGCGCCGCTGGTCGAGCTGGAGAGCGTCAGCTACCGCGAGATCGACGGGCTCCCGTTCGAGGCCTACCGCGCCCACCACCGTGGCGACCGCACCCGCTTCGAGATCGACACCACGCCGGCGAACGACCTGCGGGAAGTCGCGCCGGGCGCGCCTGCGTCGGCCTCGGCCGCGTCGGGCTGACTCAGCCGAGGCGCAGCACGCGGGCGGGGTTGTCGACCAGGGCGAGTCTCGTCAGGTCGTCCCCGCCGCCCGCCGCGATGCGCGGCACGAACCGCCGCGGCAGGTAGGCCAGCCCCGGGTGGCCGCCGTAGGCGTGGAAGCCGCCGGCCCGGGCCCGGTCGGAGCCGAGCAGCAGGCGCTCGGCGCCGCCCCCCGCGGCGACGGCGAGGAAGCAGTCGACGAGGACCGAATCCGGCCAGACCCGCGCCCGGCCGCAACCGTCGTAGCTGAGGTAGGCGCCCCGTCCGGCCAGCTCGAGGTGGAGGTCGGGGTCGGGATTGCGATCGGCGTGGGCGAGGATCACCCGGTTGGGCGCGACCCCGGCGTCCTCGAGGAGGTCGAGCACCTCGTGGCCGGCGGTGCCGTGCTCGAGGTGGCAGGTGATCGGCGCCCCGGTCGCCGCCGCGGCGGCGGCGGCCGCCGCCAGCGCCCGCTCCTCGCGCGGGCTGATCGACCAGTAGCCGACCCCGACCTTGATCACCCCGGCCCGGACGTCCGGGAGCGGGGCGCCGCGCCCGTCCTCGCCGCGGACCGCGTCGGCGATCTCGGCGACGAACAGCTCGGCGAGGGCGTCGGCGGGGAGGTCGTAGGCCCAATGCCCGGCGGGATAGTGCGGGTCGGCGTGGCGACCGGTCGCCATCACCACGTGGATCCCGGCGCGCCGCGCGAGCGTCCGCAGCCCCTCCGGATCGCGGCCGAGGCCGGGCGGCGTCAGCTCGACCAGCGCCGCGATCCCCGCCGCCCGCGCCTCCGCCGCCTCGGCGGTGGAGCGGTCGAGGTCATCCAGCTCATCGCCGGGCAGGACCGGATCGCGCATCAGCAGGTGCTCGTGGACGTCGGTGGCGCCGAGCTGCTCGGCGGGGATGTCGCCGAGCACCGTCCTCACCGTCGCGCTCATGGTGCGTCCGGAACGCGCGCCGCGTCGACCGCCGCGATCAGGCGCCGGGCCGCCTCAGTGATCCGCCCGTCCCGCTCGGGGACCATGTCGGCGGGGCGGCAGAGCTCGCCGCCGACGCCGACCGCGATCGCGCCGGCCCGCAGCCAGGCACCGGCGTTGGCGGCGTCGACGCCGCCGGTCGGCATCGCGACGAGGTCGGGGAACGGCCCGCGCAGCGCCTTCAGATAGTCGGGCCCGACCAGCGACGAGGGGAAGACCTTCACCACGTCGACCCCGAGCCGGCGCGCCCGCATGACCTCGGTCGGGGTGAGCGCGCCCGCCATCGCCAGACACCCGGAGCCGACCATCGCGGTGACGACCTCGTCGTCGAGGCCGGGGCTGACGAGGAACTCGGCGCCGGCCGCGGCCGCCTCGGCCACCTGCGCGAGCGTCGTCAGCGTGCCCGCCCCGACCAGCGCCCGGTCGCCATGGCGCTCCCGCGCCGCGGCGATCGCCGCGGCCGCGTCGGGGGTGCTGTAGGTGATCTCGATGCCGGTGACGCCGCCCGCGAGCAGCGCGTCGACGGCGAGCAGCGCGGCGTCGGCGCTCGGCGCGCGGATCACTGCCAGCGCGCCGACCTCGCGGACCCGGGCGAGGTCGGTCATCGCGCCGCCACCGGGTGGAGGGGGCTGTCCCCGGCGAGGACGCGGAGGACATCGGCGCTCGCCATCGCCCCCATCCGGTCGATTGCCTCGAGCGTCTGGGCGGCGGCGTGGGGGGTGACGATGCAGTGCGGTGCGGCGAAGAGCGGGCTGGCGCCGGGGGGCTCGGTGGCGAGCACGTCGACCGCGGCGCCCGCCAGCCGCCCGTCACTCAGCGCCGCGGCAAGGGCCGGTTCGTCGACGAGCTCGCCCCGCGCGGTGTTGATCAGGACGGCGTCCGGCTTCATCCGGGCGAGCGTCGGCGCGTCGAAGCGGATGCCGCTGCCGGCCGGGGCGTGGAGGGAGACCACGTCGCTCGCCGCGAGCAGCGCGTCGAGGTCGACCCGGCGCGCGCCGCACGCCTCGACGTCCGCGGCAGGGAGGTAGGGGTCGTGGACGAGGACCCGGGTGGAGAAGCCCTCGACCAGCCTCCGCGTCAGCCCACGGCCGACCTGCCCGAACCCGATCACGCCGACGGTGAGCGCGCCGAGCTCGCGCCCGGGCGGGGTCCGCCACCGGCCCTCCCGGGTCGCATGGTCCCCGGCGACCACCTGGCGGATCGTCGCGAGGACGAGGGCGAGAGCGTGCTCGGCGACGGCTTCGGAGTTGGCGCCGGGGGTGTTGGTGACGACGATCTCGCGGGCGGCCGCGGCGGCGAGGTCGACCGAGTCGATGCCGACGCCGTAGCGGGCGATGACCCGCAGGCGCGGCGCCGCGGCGAGGTGGCGCGCGGTGATCGGGGCGGTCCCGGCGATCCAGGCGCGCGCGGCGGGCAGTGCCGCCGCCACCTCGGCGGAGTCGTGGTCGGGCCCCGCCTTCACGACCTCGAGGCCCGCGGCGCGCAGGCGCGGGGCGGGGTCGTCGCTGCCCGACCCGAACGAGCGGCTGGTGACGAGGACGAGATCAGCCCGCGAGCTCATCGAAGAGCGGCTCCAACCGCCGGTAGGCGTCGAGGAAGAGGCGGTAGCGCCGGTCGAGCAGCGCGTGGGCCTCGGGGCGGGGGTGGAACTCGCCGGTGATCGTCGATTGCGCCGCGGCGCCCTCGAAATCGGGGAGGAGGCCGGTGCCGACGGCGGCGATCAGCGCCGCGCCGAGCGCGTTCGCCTCCTCGACCAGCGAGCGGCGGCGCACCGGCAGACCCCAGACGTCGGCGAGGATCTGCAGCCACAGGTCGGAGGAGGCACCGCCGCCGATCACGTCTACCGAGGTCGCGGGGTGGCCCAGGTCGGCGAACGCCAGGAGCCCGGTCCGCAGGTTCATCGCCACGCCCTCCAGCACCGCCCGGATCAGGTGACCGCGGTCGTGGTCACGACCCAGCCCGACGAAGGCCCCGCGGGCGCGTGGATTCCAGTAGGGGGAGCGCTCGCCGAGGATGTGGGGGAGGAAGAGCGGCAGGTCCGCCGCGTCCTCGTGCCCGGCCGCCTCCCGCAGCAGGTCCTGGTAGCGGGTCGGGCCGCCGCCCGGCGCGAACGTCTCGACCGCCCACTCGAGCGAGCCGCCGCCCGCCTGCATCGTCGCGGTGGGAACGAAGCGCCCCGGCACCACGTGGTTGAAGGTCATCGTGCGCATCTCGGGGTCGTGGAGCGGGCGGTCCGCCGCCACCGAGACCCAGGACGAGGTGCCGAGGTAGCAGTAGGTCCCCGACTCGGGGCCGGTGACCCCGGCGCCGACCGCGGCGCAGGGCCCGTCGCCGCCGCCCATCACCACCGGCGTGCCGGCGGGCAGCCCGGTCGCCGCCGCGGCGACCCGGGTCACCGCGCCGATGACGGCGGTCGAGGGGTGCACCGGCGGCATCAGCCCGGCGTCGACCTCGGCGGCCTCGAGCAGCTCCGCGCTCCAGGTCGAGGTGCGCTGGTCGAAGGCGTTGGTGCTCGAGGCGTCGCTGGGATCGGTGCCGAGCTCGCCGGTCAGCCGCAGCGCGAGGAAGTCCTTGGCCTGGACGATCGACGCCGCGCGCGCCCACACCGCGGGTTCGTGGCGGCGGACCCACATCACCTTTGACAGCGAGTAGGTGGAGTTGAGGCGGTGGCCGGTGATCGAGTAGGCGGCCGGGGTGCCGACCCGCTCCTCCAGCACCTGGCACTCGGCCTGGGAGCGGGTGTCGGCCCAGATGATCGCGGCGCGGAGCGGGGCGCCGGCGCGGTCGAGGAGTAGGGCGCCCATCATCTGGCCGGAGACGGCGACGCCGGTGACCTGCGCGGCCCGGTCGCCGCTCAGGAGGAGCCGGGTGGCGTCGACGGCGGCGTCCCACCAGGTCTCGGGGTCCTGCTCGACGACCCCGCCCGTGGCGTAGTGGGTCGGGTAGCCGACGACGGTGGAGTCCACGAGCCCGTCCTCGAGCGAGAACAGGGCGGCCTTCACCCCGGTGGTCCCGGCGTCAAAGGTCAGCAGCATTGGCAGTTTCTATCCGAAGGGCTTGACATCGATCTTACGGCCATCATATTGTACGGACAACATGCCTGCCGGACAAATTTACTCGTCCCCTGAAGAAGGCTTCGGGCCACTCCGTCGTGACACCGGGATTCCGCTCTACATCCAGCTTCAGGAGACGATCCTGGGGATGGTCGAGGAGGGCCGATGGGGGCCCGGGGACGCTCTGCCCGCCGAGCAGCGGATCGGCGAGCTCACCGGTGTGAGCCGCAGCGTGATCCGCCAGGCTCTCGGCGAGCTGGTCGGTCGCGGGGTGCTGGAGCGCCACCAGGGGCGGGGCACCTTTGTCGCCCGGCCCCGCGCGACCGAGGCCTTCGCCGGCCACCCGGTGGGCTTCTACGAGGACATGACCTCGCGCGGTTATCGGATCCGCACCCGGGTCGTCGCCCAGCGGCTCGAGCCCGCCGACGCCCGGATCGCCGCCGACCTGCGGATCGCCGAGGGCGACCCGACCGTGGCGATCATCCGCGTGCGCTCGATCGACGACCGCCCGAGCGTCCACGTCCAGTCCTGGCTGCCCGCCGACCGCTTCGCCGAGCTGGTCGACGTCGACCTCGAGGACGCCTCGCTCTACGCCCTGCTGCGCGCCCGCTTCGGGGTCGAACTGCTCCGCAGCCACCGGATGGTCGGCGCGACCGTCGCCGACGAGACCCTGGCGCGGCTGCTGGAGGTCGAGCCGGGGGCGGCGCTGGTCCAGCTCTCCAGCGTCGGCTACGGACGCGACGACGAGCCGCCGTTCGAGTCCTACGTCGCCTACCACGTCGCCGACCGCACGCGGTTCGAGCTGAACGTCGAGCGGACCACCGATTTCCGCGAGCTGCCCGCCGCGGTGCTGCCCACCGAGGACGCCGGTGCCCGTGGCTAGCCCCGTGGTCGGCCTCGTCCGCGTCTCGATGGCGGGCGAGCGGATCGACCTGGCCGAGGAGTTCGGCGTCGCCCTCGCCGCGGACCTGCGCGGGGCGGGCTTCGACCTCCGGGAGGCCGCCGGCGTGGCGCTGGGGGCAGCCGAGGTCGAGGGCGCGGTCCGCGAGCTGGCGGCGGCCGGCGCCGCGGCGATCGTCTACGCGATCGGCACCTGGATCGAACCGAGCTTCGTCGTCGCCGCGGCCCAGGGCGCGGGCCTGCCGTCGGTGCTGGTCGCCAACCCGGCGCCCGCCTCGTTCGGCTTCACCGGCGTCAACATCCTGCACGGCGCCTTCGACCGCCTGGAGCTTCCCCACCGGGTCCAGCTCGGCGGTGCCGGCGAGCCGGGGTGGAGCGAGGCTGTCGTTCCCTACCTGCGGGCGGCGGGCGTCGCCGGCCACTTCCGCGGTGCCACCTACGGCCTCTTCGGCGGCCAGGCGCCGGGCCAGTACACCGGCTCGGTCGACCTCCTCGACGCGCGGCGCACGTTCGGTCTGGAGATCGAGCAGATCGACGAGCTGGCCGTGGTCGAACGGGCGCGGGCGGTGCCCGACGCGCGGGCGCGCGAGCTGATCGAGACCGAGCTCACCCGCTTCGGCGGCGTCGACTCGCCCGAGGACGTGCTGCTGCGCTCGGTGAAGCTGCGGATCGCCCTCGCCGAGGAGGTCGCCGAGCGCGGGCTCGACTTCGTCAGCGTCAAGTGCCTCGGTGAGGCGTTCGACTCCTACGCCTCCTTCTGCGTGGCGGCGGCGCTCCTGAACGACGCCGGGCGGACCGTCAGCTGCCAGGGCGACATCCCGACCACGATCGTGATGGAGGCGATGCGCAAGCTGAGCGGCGAGCCGTCCTTCATGGCGGACCTGGTGACGCTCGACCAGCGCGGCAAGCTCGGACGGTTGACCAACTGCGGCGCCGGGCCGGTCACGCTGGCGGCGCGGCCGAGCGCGGTCCGGTGGCGGCCGCAGTACGAGTACATGGGGCGCGGCGGCGGGGTCGCCTCGAGCTTCGTGATGCGCGACGGGGCGGTGACGATGGCGGGGCTGGCGCGGATGCCCGACACCTTCCGCCTGATGGGCGCCGCGGCGGTGGCCGAGGAGCGCGACCGCGCCGAGGCCGAGGACGTGCGCGGCAACTGGCCTTTCGCCTTCCTGCGCTTCGACGGCGAGCCGCGGCGGATCGTCGAGGAGGTGCGCTCCAACCACGTCGCGATGGCCTACGGCGACCACCGGGCGGAGCTCGCCGCCCTCGCCGACCTCTGGGGTATCGAGGGGGCGATGTTGTGAGCGCGTCGGAGCGGATCGCCACCTGGGGAGCCCCCGCGGCGACCGTGGTCGACCCGGTGGGAGGCACGCTCGCCGGCGCGACCGGCCGCTACGAGAAGCGCCTGGCCGACCTGCAGGGCGTCTTCGCCGACGCCGACGCCTACGCCCGCCTGCTCGCCGAGGATCCCGACCGGCTGCACTATTTCGTCGAGGACTTCCGCCGCGAGGAGCGCGCCGGCGACCTGATCTTCGGGACCAGCGTCCTGCTGCCGGGCAAGGTCGGGCGCGAGTTCCACATGACCCGCGGCCACGTGCACCAGCTCGAGGACCGCACCGAGATCTACCACTGCCTCTCGGGGCACGGCATCCTCCTGATGGAGCGCGGCGGCGAGGTCGAGGCGATCGAGCTCACCCCCGGCACGATCGCCTACGTGGCGGGCGGCTGGCTCCACCGGAGCGTCAACGTCGGTGCGGACCAGCTCGTCACGCTCTTCTGTTACCCGGCCGACTCGGGTCAGGACTACTCCCCGATCGAACGAGCCGGCGGGATGGCGCGGCTCGTCGTCGAGTCCGCCGACGGCGGCTGGGAGCTGGTCGAGAATCCGCGCTACACGGGGCCGGCGGCGTGAGCGTGGCAGGTCGGTCGAAGATGCTCTTCATCGGCGTCACCACCGGTGCCTCGCTGGTGGTGGACGTCTTCCCCGCCTGGTGCGAGGAGCTCGGGATCGAGGGGGCGATCTTGGAGGGCGTCGACCTGCCGCTCGGCGCGCCTCCCGCCGCCTACCGCGAGGTCATCGACCGCCTTGCCCGCGACGAGGCGCAACTCGGAGCCCTCGTCACCACCCACAAGCTCGACCTCTTCGCTGCCTGCCGCAGTCGCTTTGCCGAGGTCGACGAGTTCGCGGGGCTGATGCACGAGGCGAGCTCGATCGCCAAGGGCCCCGCCGGGCTGATCGCGCGGGCGCGCGACCCGCTGACCAGCGAGCGCGCCCTGCGCGCGTTCGTTCCCGCCGACCACTGGGACGGGGGCGAGGCCGAGGTGCTGGTGCTGGGCGCCGGCGGCGCGGCCACGGCGATCGCCTGGACGCTGCGCGATGCCCCGGCGGAGTCGGCGCCTCGCCGGGTGACGGTCACCGACGTCGACGCCGGGCGGCTCGCGGCGCTCGAGCGCGTCCTCGGCGCGGCTCCGAGCCAGGTGCCCTTCCGGGCCGTGCGGGTCGACGCCGACGGCGGCAACGACCGGCTCGCCGCCGCCCTGCCCGCCGGGTCGCTTGTCATCAACGCGACCGGCCTCGGCAAGGATCGTCCCGGCTCGCCGTTGTGTGACGCGAGCGCCTTCCCGCCGGCGGCGCTGGCCTGGGAGCTCAACTATCGCGGCGCGCTCGACTTCGTCGCCCAGGCGGAGCGCGCCGGGGCCGTGGTCGAGGATGGATTTCGCTACTTCGTGCACGGCTGGATCGAGGTGATCGGGGACGTCTTCGACGTCGAGGTCCCGACCGCCGGACCCGCCTTCGAACGACTGGAGGGCATCGCGCGCGTCGCGCTCGACGCCCGCAACGGGAAGAACCTCGCCGCGGCCACACCGCGCGAGGAGTGAGCAAAGAGGAGGAGCAGATGGGTACCGACGAATCGAACGAGAGGCGCAACGCGGCGGAACCGGGTTCCTCCGGCCGGCCGCGCCCGCGCCCGATCAAGCGCACCGAGATCCCCGGGCCCGCCTCGCGGGAGTGGATCGACCGGGATCGCCGCTCCGAGTCCGGCGGCAACGCCTATCCGGACTTCTTCGGCACCGGGGTGTACTCACCGATCATCGAGTCGGCCGAAGGATCACTGTTCGTCGACGCCGACGGCAACAGCTTCGTCGAGTCCTCCGGCGCCTTCTCCTGTGCCACCTTCGGCTACGCGCCCGGGGACGTGATCGCGGCGGCGGTCGAGCAGATGCAGAAGCTCGCCCACGTCCCCGACCTGCCCACCGGACCACGGATCGAGCTGGCGGAGAAGCTCCGTTCGATCGCGCCCGGTGATCTCAAGGACGGCCGGGTGCAGTTCGACCTCGGCGGCGCCGGCGCGATGGACCTGGCCTACAAGCTGGCGTACTTCCACTCGCACGAGACGAAGCCACACTCGGCACACAAGGTGATCACCTTCGCCGGTGCCTACCACGGGCGCACCACGACCACCTCGCAGCTGACCGGCAGTGCCCACGCGCAGGAGGGCATGCCGCACACGGTCGACCCGATCCGCATGCCGTTCCCGTATTGCTACCGCTGCCCGTTCGGGCAGGAGTACCCGTCATGTGGGTTGGCGTGCGCGCAGTACGTCCGGCAGCAGTTCGAGCACGACGCGTGGGGGGTGCGCAACCCGCGCACCGGTCACACCCAGGCGACGATCATGCTGTGGGAGCCGATCCAGGCCCACATCGGGATGATCTTCCCGCCGCAGGAGTTCATGCGTGAGCTTCGCTCGATCTGTGACGACTATGGCGTCACCCTGGTCGACGACGAGGTGTGCATGGGGATCGGCCACACCGGCAACTGGTTCGCCGCCGAAACCTACGAAACCGTCCCCGACGTCCTCGCCACCTCGAAGGCGCTGACCGCTGGCGTCTACCCGCTGAGTGCGGTGATCGCCAAAGACGAGATCTGGGCACCGTGGGGCGCCGCGCCGGACAAACACATGGGCTCCTACCACGGCAACCCGGTCGGGTGCGCGGCCGGGCTGAAGAACATCGAGCTGATGGAGGAGCGGGACGTGCTCACGAACGTGCGCGCCCAGGGCGCCTACGCCGCCGAGTGCCTCGCCGACCTGATGGCGCGGCACGAGATCATCGGCGAGGCCAAGAACGTCGGCCTCGCGATCGGCATCGAGCTGGTCCGCGATCGCGCCACCAAGGAGCCGGCCGAGGCCGAGACCGTGGCGCTGGTCAAGGAGTGCCTCGATCGCGGGCTCCTGGTCCTCCGCCTCGGCTACCACGGCAACCGGCTGAACCTCATGCCGCCGCTCGATTCGAGCCGGGCGGAGATGGACTTCATCTTCGACACGTTGGACGAGTCATTGGGTGCACTCAGGGAACAGGAGGTCGCAGCATGAGTACCGAACCGGACTTCGAGGTAATCGAGAGCCTCGACGAGAAGGACCTACACCTATTCGGCTATACGCCGAAGCTGAGGCGGGCGATGGGACCGCTCGCCTCGTTCGCGGTCGCGTTCTCGATGATCAGCGTGACCAACGCGATCTTCTTCCTCTTCCCGGGTGTCTTCGAAACCACGGGTGGAATCGGGATCTGGCTGTGGTTCCCGGTCGCGGCCGGGCTGATGCTGATCGTGTTGGTCTACTCACACCTCGGCTCCCGCATTCCGGTGACCGGCTATGCCTACCAATGGAACAGTCGCTTGGTAGGTCCCAACTACGGCTGGTTCACGGGGTGGACGGCGATGTTGGCGTTCTTCTCCGGCACGGCCTCGATCGGGGTCTCGATCGCCACCGTGTTCGCGCCGGAAATCTGGGCCGAACCGTCGAAGTCGGAGATCGTCCTCTTCGCCGGCGTGGTGATCGGGGTGGCGATGCTGCTCAACATCATCAGCATCAAGGCGACGGCCTTCGTGAACAACATCGGCGTGAGCCTCGAGGTCGCCGCCTCGCTGATCGCCGCGGCGATCGTCCTGGTCGGCGCGATCTTCTTCTTCGAGCACTCCGAGGGCTTCGGCGTGCTGACCCAGAAGGGCCCGGTCGGCGGTGGCCACGTCGGTCTCGAGGCGATCGGCCTCGCCGCGCTGTTGCCGGTCTACACGCTGCTCGGCTGGGAGGGAGCGGCCGACCTCGCCGAGGAGACCAAGGATCCCCGCCGGGCCACGCCGAAGGCGATGATCCGGGCCAACTACACGTCCGTCGCGGCGAGCCTCCTCTTGATCGTCTCCTTCGCGATCGCCATCCCGCACGGCGTCGGAGCGATGCTCGGGCAGCCGCAGAACCCGCTGCTCTACATCTTCGAAACGCAGGTCGGTCACGCCGCCGCCAGCGTTCTCAAGGTGGTGGTGTTCCTGGCGATCTTCTCCTGCCTCTTGGCGAACATGGCGGTCGGCACCAGGATGTGTTACTCGCTCTCTCGCGATCGCATGCTGCCGGGCTCGAAGCTCCTCGCCCACGTCCCGCAGGCGACCCGGACGCCGGTGTACAGCGTCGCGCTGGTGGCGATCGTCGCCTTCGGCGTGAACCTGCTTTCCGAAGGCATCGCCCTGCGGGTGGTCGCGATCGTGACCATCTGTTACTACGGCACCTACGCGCTGACCGTGATCGCGGCGATCATCGCCGACCGGCGCGGAAACATCCCGGACACCGTTCCCGGCGGCTTCAGCCTCGGGCGCTGGCTGCGGCCGGTGGCGATCGCGGCGCTGCTCTGGGCGATCGTCATCCTCGTCGACCTGACCGTGCCGTCGAGCAACAACGTCGCCGCCGAGTACACCGCCGGCGCCGAGGTGCTCGGCGTCGCCTGGTGGCTGTTCTACCTGCGGCCGCGCCTGAAGGACGGGCGGGTCGGCGTCGCCCGCGGCGAAACGCTGAAGCAGGCTGAGATGGCCCGCGTGCCCGAGCTGGCCGAGGACTGAGCGGTGGCGCCGGTCGGTCCGGTCGACGGAGAGCTGCGGCGGCGTGCCGCCGTGGCTCTCCCGGCCGGCGTCTACGGTCACGTCAAGGCCGGCGAGCGTTGGCCCGGCTCACCGCAGTTCGTCGCCCGCGCCGCCGGCTCACGGTTCTGGGACGTCGACGGTCGTGAGTACCTCGACCTGCTCTGCAGCTGGGGGCCGATCATCCTCGGCCACCGCCACCCGGAGGTCGAGGAGGCGGTGGCCGCCCAGCACGCGCTGGTCGACTGCGGCAACGGCCCGGCGCCGGCGATGGTCGACCTGGCCGAGCGGCTGGTCGGGATCGTCGACCACGCCGATTGGGCGATGTTCGCCAAGAACGGCAGCGACGCGACGACGCTCTGCCTGACCCTCGCCCGCGCCGCCACCGGTCGCAAGACGATCCTGGTGGCCGCGGGCGCCTACCACGGGGCGCCGCCGTGGTGTACGCCGGAGCCGGTCGGGGTCGTGCCCGGCGATCGCGCCCACCTCTCCTACTATCGCTACAACGACCTCGAGAGCGTGCGGGCGGCGATGGCCGCCGCCCCCGACGACGTCGCCGGGATCATCGTCAGCCCGTTTCGCCATGACGCCGGGTTCGACCAGGAGCTACCGGACCCGGCCTTCGCGCGCGGGTTGCGCGAACTCTGTGACGCCACCGGCGCGCTCCTGATCCTCGACGACGTGCGCTGCGGCCTGCGGATCGCCTTCGGCGGCAGCTGGGAGCCGCTCGGCGTGGCGCCCGACCTCAGCGCCTGGAGCAAGGCGATCGCCAACGGCTACCCGCTGGCCGCCGTGCTCGGCAGCGAGCGGGTCCGCGCGGTCGCCGCGGCGGTCTTCGCCACCGGCTCGTTCTGGTTCGCGGCCGACGCGATGGCCGCCTCGCTGGCGACGCTCGCGGTGCTGGAGCGGGAGGGAGGGGTCGCCGCGATGCGAGACTGGGGGCGCCGCTTCCGGGACGGCGTCGAGGCGACCGCCGCCGCGAAGGGCCTGGAGATCAACATGACCGGCGAGGTGACCATGCCCTACCTTTCCTTCCCCGGCGACGAGGACCGCGCCCTCGCGGATGTCTTCGCCGCCGCCTGTGCCGACGGCGGCCTCTTCGTCCACCCCCGCCACAACTGGTTCGTCTCGGCGGCGCTCGACGATGCCGACCTCGACCTCGCGCTGAGCGCCGTCGGGGCGGGCTTCGAGGCCGTCGCCACCGTCTCCGCGCGGGCGTGAGCTCGCCGCTCCTGCTCGGCCTCGACATCGGGACCGGCAGCTCGAAGGCGGTCCTGGCGGAGCCGTCGGGGACGGTGGTCGCGGTCGCCCGGCAGCCGCATCGCACCTCCTACCCGCGGCCGGGCTGGGCCGAGCACGACGTCGAGGCGGTCTGGTGGAGCGACTTCAAGGCGCTCTGCGCGCGGCTGGTGACGGAGTCGCGGCGCTCCCGGATCGCGGCGATCTGCGTCAGCGGCATCGGGCCGTGCCTGGCGCCGTGCGACGCCGAGCTCCGCGCCCTCCGGCCGGCGATCCTCTACGGGGTCGACTCGCGCGCGTCGGTCGAGATCGAGGAGATCGAGCGGCGCCTCGGTCGGGAGGAGATCTTCCGGCGCGGCGGCTCGGTCCTCAGCAGCCAGGCGCTCGGGCCGAAGCTCCTTTGGCTGCGCGAGCACGAGCCCGAGGTCTGGGCGCGCTGCGCGGGCTGGTACATGGCGAGCTCCTACGTCGTCGCCCGGCTGACCGGCGAATACGTCCTCGACCACCACTCGGCCAGCCAGTGTGACCCCTTCTACGACCTGCAGGCGCGGGGCTGGGCGGAGGACTGGGCGGCCGAGCTCATCCCCGGAGTGCCGCTGCCGCGCCTCGTCTGGCCGACCGATGTCGTCGGCGAGGTCGGCGCCGAGGCGGCGGCGGAGTGCGGCCTCGCGGTCGGGACGCCGGTGCTCGGGGGGACCGTCGACGCTCTCGCCGAGGCCTTCAGCGTCGGTGTCCGCCGGCCGGGTGACGCGATGCTGATGTACGGGTCGACGACCTTCTTCATCGCGGTCGCCGACGCGCCCGTCACCGACCCGGGGCTCTGGGCGACGGAGGGCGTCGAGCCCGCGGTCCGCTGTCTGGCGGCGGGGACGGCCACGGCGGGCTCGCTGATCGACTGGGTGGCTGATCTCACCGGCGAGCCCGTCGCCGAGCTCCTCGCCGCGGCGGCCACGGTGCCGGCCGCAGCCGATGGCCTCCTGATGCTTCCCTACCTCGCCGGCGAGCGCACCCCGATCTTCGACCCGGACGCGCGCGGGGTCCTCGCCGGCCTGACCCTGTCCCACGGCCGAGGTCACCTGGCCCGCGCCGCGATCGAGGCGATCGCCTTCGGCATCCGTCATCTCTTCGAGGAGGTCCGGGCGGCGGACGCCCGGGTCGATCGCCTTGTCGCGGTGGGCGGCGGCCTTGCCGATCGCCTCTGGCCCCAGATCGTGAGCGACGTCACCGGCCTCTCTCAGCTGGTGCCGAAGGAGGCCGTCGGGGCCGCCTACGGCGACGCCCTTCTGGCGGCGATCGGGGTCGGGCTGGTCGACTCCGCCGCGGACTGGGCCGAGATCGACGATCGCATCGATCCCCGGCCCGCCTCCCGCGACCTCTACGACGACCGTTACGCCCTCTTCCGCGAGCTCTACGTCAACACCGCCGCCGTCAACCGTCGACTGTCCGGGCGGTGACTCAGGCCTCGACCAGCTCGGCGAGCTGCCGGGTCACCGTGCCCCAGCCGTCCTCGAAGCCGAGCTCCTCGTGGCGGTCGCGCTCGGCGACGTTGCGGTGCAGGGCGGCGGCGGTGTACTCGGTGCCGTCGGCGTGGTCGCGCATCGTGATCACGCCGGTGAGGAAGGACGTCTCCGCCGGGCGCCAGCCCGCGATCAGCGCGTCGGTGAAGACGATGCGCTCGCCCTCCTCGACGGCCAGGAAGCAGGCGGTCATGTGGGGGGAGAAGGGAGCGTCGCCCTGGGTGATCTCGGTGCGGAAGGAGCCGCCGGGGCGGAGGTCCATCTCGCGCACGCGGCAGATCTCGGGCGCCGGCACCCACCACTGCGCGAAGCGCTCGGGGTCGGTCCAGGCGTCCCAGATCGCGGTGCGGGGGGCGCGGATGATGCGGGTGACGCTGAGGTCGAGCTCGGGGTTCAGGTCTGCGGTCATTTGGGGCCTTCCTTTTCTTGGTTGGACGTGACGAAGTCCTCGAGTCGGTCGGTGCGCTCGTCCCAGATCCGGCGTTGCTCGTCGAGCCAGGTCTCGACCAGATCGAACGACTTACGCTCCAGCGTGCAGGTTCGGACGCGGCCCTCCTTGCGGGTCCTGATCCAGCCTGCGGACTCGAGGTGGTGGATGTGCTTCATGAACGACGGCAGCGCCATCTGGAAGGGCGCCGCCAGCTCGCCGACGCTCGCCGGTCCGGAGCCGAGCCGGACGAGCACCGCCCGCCGGGTCGGGTCGGCCAGTGCCTGGAAGACGTCGTCGAGCGGGGTCAAAGACTTAGCCATGCGGCTAAGTTAACGGACCCGAACGCTAAGCGCAAGGGCTAAGTATCAGCGAGGCCCGCCGGGCCGTCAGGAGGCGGGCGTCTGCTCCCGGCGCAGCAGCCACCAGTCGACCACGTAGCCGCCGAAGGGCAGCACCGCGCCGACCAGGATCCAGACCGTCTCCTTGCCGGTCCAGCCGTTCGCCGTCCGGATCGAGAGGGCGATCGCGACGTAGGCGATGAAGAGCGCACCGTGGATGGGGCCGAGGATCTGGACGCCGACCTCGTTGTCGGAGGTCCGTTTGATCACCGCCGCGACCAGCAGGGCGAGAAAGCTCGTCGCCTCCGCGAGGGCGACATAACGGAAGGTCCGCAGGCTCGTCATTCGGCGACCCTAATCGTCCGTGGACGAGCTGGGTGGGACGGTGGTCACACAGGCGTCAGGTCTCGCCGAAGCGTTTGGTCGGCAGGTTCCGGGTGCCGAAGAAGGCCGCGCCGACCAACGCCGCGGCGAAGAGGAAGGCCATCTTCAGCGCGTCGAGCTGAGCGTCTTCGTAGTCGGACACGAGCTCGTCGGTGCTGGTCTTCGGGACGCCCTCGGCCTCTGCGGTCGCCCGCACCTGGCTCGCCGGGACGAAGCTCGCCCCGGCGCTCATCCGGATCTCGACCTGTTGCTTGACCCCTTCCTCGATCCGCGGATTCGATTGGACGTTGCCCGAGAACGCACCGAGGAGGCCGGTGATCACCACCGCCCCGAGGAACGCCGTCCCCAGCGAGGACCCGAGCTGCTGGGCGGTGTTCTGGAGGCCGCCCGCCTCGCTGCGCTCGTCGTCGTCGACCGACGACTGGACCACGTTCCCGAGCTGGGAGACGATCAACCCCATCCCGACCCCGAGGACGCCCATCGCGATCAGGAAGGAGGTGTTGTCGAGTTCGGGCTCGATCGTGTCCAGGAGCAGCAGGATCGAGACGAACACGATCGCCAGGCCGACCCGCACGATGAGCCGCGCCGGGAACCGTTTCGCCAGCGCCGATCCGGCCAGCGCCGCGGCGAAGAGCCCGGCCGAGGCGGGCAGCATCCGCACCCCGGTTTCGAGGGCGTCGAGGCCCTGGACGACCTGGAGGAAGAGCGGCACGGTGAAGAAGATGCCCATCAGGATGAGGTTCTGGGAGACGAGCATCACGAGGCCCGCGCGCAGCCGCGGCAGGCCGAGGAGGCGCAGGTGGACGAGGGGTTCCGCGCCCGCCGCCTCGCGGCGACGCTCCCAGGCGACGAAGCCCGCCATCACCACCCCGCCGGCGGCGATCACGAACGGCGTCAGGGAGAAGCCGAGCGGTTCCAGTGGCGAGCTGCGAGGTTGGATCCAGCCCCAGTTGCTCGCCTGCAGCACCCCGAAGACGATCAGGCCGAGGCCGAGGGCCGAGAGGATGCTGCCGACCCAGTCGAGGCTCGGTCGCGGCCCCTCCGAGCGCTCGTCCGCCAGTAGGCGCAGCCCGAGAAAGATCCCCGCGGCGACGACGACCTCGCCGGCGAAGACGACGCGCCAGCTGAGCTCCGTGGTCGCCCAGCCGCCGAGGATCGGGCCGACCGCGATGCCCGCCCCGGCCACGCCGCCGAGCACGCCGTAGGCGAGCGCCCGGTCGGGACCGCGGAAGTTGGCCGCGACCAGGGCGACCATCGCCGGGAGGACCAGGGCGGCGCCGATCCCCTCGAGCACCGACCAGCCGATCGTCAGGCTGGCGACGTTCCAGGAGGCGGCGGTGAGTGCCGACCCGCTGGCGTAGATGACGAGGCCGATCGCGAACGCCCGCCGCCGACCGAGGAGATCGCCAAGCTTCCCACCGGTCAGCATCAGGCCCGCCATCACCAGGGCGTAGAGGGCGATCACCGCCTGGATCGTGGTGACGGTCGTGTCGAAGTCGGCGACGAGCTGGGAGATCGCGACGTTCATCACCGCCTGGTCGAGGACCATCAGGAACTGCGCGGCGCCGAGCACGGCGAGGATCGGCCACTTCGACACGGGCGCGATGCTATCCCGCGCCGACCGAGCCTGAATCACCCCGATGGGGCGACGATGAACCTTCGTCGGACCATCACCCGATCGGGATGATGCGCGTGATCCCGCTCGCTCCTAGCGTCTTGGTAACAGGTCGGTGCCGGGCCGGCGCTCCGCGCGGTCCGGCCTCAGAGAAAGGGAGTTTGTGATGGAGGCACACCGAGACAGGCCACCCGCGGGAGGCGAGCGTTCCACCTGGATCGCCTTCGCCGGAGTGATGATGTTCATCCTCGGCTGCCTGGACGTCATCTGGGGAATCGCGGCGATCGCCAACAGCGAAATCGTCGTCGTCGGCGGTCGTGGCGTGATGGTCCTCGACATCACGGCGTGGGGCTGGGTCCAGCTGATCCTCGGTGCGGTGATCATCCTGACCGGCGTCGGTCTGATGACGGGCAACACCGCCGCCCGCTGGGTGGGTGTCGGCCTGGTCAGCCTCAACGCGATCATGCAGGTGGTCTGGTTCAGTGCCGCACCCCTCTGGGCGCTCCTGATCATCGCCCTCGACGTGGTGATCATCTACCAGCTCTGCGTCAACTGGTACGGGGAGGACTCGCGTTCCTGATCGCCCCGCGTGGCGGTCGTCCGGACGCTCGCTGAGTTGGGGGCGCTATCACGCCCTTAACTCAGCGAGCGTCCGAGCCCTCGCGGAGCCGGTGGCGATCAGCTGTCGCCGGAATAGGGGTTGCGGGGCGTGCGGTCCTCGGACAGGGAGCGCTGTGACCGTGCGACCAGGCGCTCGATCGCGTCGGCGAGGTGCTCGGGATCGATGTTGTAGTCGCCTCGCTCGGTGCGGATGAGGTGGGCCTCGAACAGCACGTCGGCGTGGGTATGTCCGCTCGGCGGCTCGAAGCGGTAGGAGGCGAGCTCGATCAGCAGCCCCAGTGGATCGCGGAAGTAGATGGAGTCCATGAAGCCGCGATCCTTGACGCCGCTGTGCTCGATGCCGCGCTCGTCGAGCCGCCGGGCGGTCTGGCGGAACACCGCGTTGGACAGGGCGAACGCGACGTGGTGGACGTGGCCCGCGTCCTGCGATCGCGGGGACGGGTCGGGGACGCGGCCCTCGTTGGTGAAGATCGTGATCAGCCGGCCGTCGCCGGGGTCGAAGTAGAGGTGGCTCTCCTCGGGGCGGTCGAGGTTGGGCTGCTCGAAGACGAACGGCATGCCGAGGACGCCCTCCCAGAAGTCGATCGAGGTCTGGCGATCCGCGCCGGTGAGCGTGATGTGGTGAACCCCCTGCGTTTGCACCTTGCGCATGTCGGTCATTGTCCCTTCGAGTCGAGATCTGGAGGCAGTTGTTGCGGGCTTGCGACGCCGCAGCAATGATGGCGCAGTGCACCGCGTCGTCGATGCGATGAACGTGATCGGGTCCCGGCCCGACGGCTGGTGGCGCGACCGCGACCGCGCGATCCGGCGACTGGTCGGCCAGGTCGACCGCTGGGCGGAGGGCGGTCGGGAGCGGGTGACGGTGATGCTCGAGCGTGAGCCGCGGGCGGGATTGCGTGCCGAGCGGGTCGAGATAGCCTGGGCGAGCGCCGGCGGCGCCGACGCCGCCGATCGCGAGATCCTCGCCCGCCTTCCCGACTGGCTCGCCGAGGACGAGGTGATCGTCGTCACCTCCGACCGCGATCTGCGGACCAAGGCCATCGCCGCGGGCGCCGAAGTGGCTCCCAGTCGCCGGTTTCGGGCCGAGCTCGACTCGCTCTGACCATCGCTCCGGGCGCCCTCGATTGACGGCGCTCGCCGCGTCGAATAGCTTCGCCCGGTAGCCGTGAGGGACCACGGAGAAGGTGGAGATGGCGGACGAGGGACGGAGTCGGGCGCCGCTCGGGGACGAGCGCCGAGAGGGCACGGCCGTGCCGGTCCAGGATGCCGAGGTCGGCGTCCTCGCCTGGATCGACCGCGACATCACCGGGCCGATGCGGGACTTCCGTGATCCCGACCAGGAGTGGCGGCGGCTCTTCTCCGAGCTCTACGGAACGTTCTTCCTGGTGATCGTCGCCGCGGGCGCCGGGATGATGGGGGAGGCGTTCCCGGACGCGATCAGCCGCAGCGCCGCGGTGGTCGCCCCGGGCCTGATGGTGATGGCGATCATCATGTTCATGGGCAAGGTCTCGGGCGCGCACCTGAATCCCGCCGTCACCCTCGCGTTCTCGCTCCGCGGTGACTTCCCCTGGCGGCGCGTCCCCGGCTACATCATCACCCAGCTGATCGGGGCGACGCTCGCGGCCCTGGTCCTTCGCTGGGCGGTCGACGTGTCGGCGGTATTCGGCTCCAACTACGTCGCCGCGGGATACTCGGAGGGGCGGGGCTACCTGATGGAGGCGCTGCTGACGCTGGGCCTGGTGAGCGTCATCCTCGGGACCGCCTCCGGCGCGCAGAACATCGGCATCTTCAGCGCGATCGGCGTCGGCGCCTACATCGCGCTCGCCGGGCTCTGGGGCAGCCCGATCTCGGGCGCCTCGATGAACCCCGCCCGCACCTTCGGCCCCGACCTGGTCGGCGGCAACTTCGGCGACTACTGGGTCTACGTCGCCGGCCCGCTCACCGGGGCCGTCATCGCCGTCGTCGGCGCCTACGTCCTGCGTGGTCCCGGTGGCGGCAGGTCCGGCTCGGCCGCGGCCCAGGGTGACCTCTTCACCGAGGAGCGGCGGCCCGGCCAGGCTTGACCGACTCCGGCCTGACAAGGGGCGAGCGGCGCTGGCCGATGGCCATCGCCGTCATCGCCGCGGTGCTGCTGACCGCCTATCTGCCCTCGAGCATCCGCCCCGAGTCGCGGTGGCTCCTGGCGATCATCGGGCTGGTGCTGCTCGTGCTGATCGTCGCCGACCCGGGACGGATCGACCGCTCGACGCGCCTCGTCCGCCTGCTCTCGCGTCTGCTCCTGTCGCTGCTGGCCCTCTCGGCCGTCGTCAGCACCGCCCTGCTGATCCACGTCCTCGTCGTCGGCGGCGAACTGACCCACTCCGCCTCGCGTCTCCTCCTCGCCGGCGGGGCCGTCTGGATCTCGAACAACATCGTCTTCGCCCTTCTCTACTGGGAGGTCGACGGCGGCGGGTCGGTGGCACGGACGCTGAGCCGGCCGGAGTACCCCGACCTCGCGTTCCCGCAGCAGCTGAATCCGCAGCTCGCGCCGCCCGACTGGCGCCCGATGTTCGTCGACTATCTCTACCTCGGGATGACGAACGCCCTCGCGTTCAGCCCGACGGACGTGATGCCGCTGGTGCCCTGGGCGAAGATCACGATGGCGGTCCAGTCGCTGATCTCCGTAGCGATCCTCGGCCTCGTCGTCGCGAGGGCAGTGAACATCCTGGCCTGACCCGTCGGGCGCGGTGGCGGATCGTGGTGATCCCTCAGGCCGGGGCCTGATCGGTCCCTTCGGCGCCGTCGGTCCGGTCGGCCTCGAAGAGCTTTCCGTCGCGGATTCGGGTCGCCATCTGACTCGACTCCTCGCGGTAGGCGACGCCGTCTTCGAACTCGATCGCCGGGTAGGAGCGCTGTCCGGTCAGTTGCTCGAGCTCGGTGCGCTTCGATCGGCGCAGCGGGCCCTTGACGACCTCGTAGTCGATTCCCTGCTCATCCAGTGCCTTCTGCACCTTCCAGCATGGATGGCCGCCGATCTTCACCCATTCGTTCGAGCAGCGATGGAGCTTCACGGTCATTTCGGTTCCTCCAAGACGCGGTTCGGTGCCCATGTCTTCGGTCAACCGTGAACCTTCCCACCGCGCTTCGCCGCGGGCAACTGTGAGGAGTCGACGATCTTCGCGCTCAGGTAGGCGGTTTCGCGGAAGACGGTCTTCGGCGGCACGCCCTGCTCCTTGGTCGAGGGCGGCCCGAAGACCATTTCCGACCTGGCGAGGACCGTGGAGGTCTCGGGGTCGAAGATCACCTCGCTGCCGAAGCCGCGTTCGTTGTCCCAGGTCAGGGCTTCACCGTGCCGGCCGGCGGCATCGGTGGCGTCGCGTTCGCGTCCGATGCCCGGGATTTCGGCAAGCGCACCGAAAGCGGCCGCGTGGAGCTCCGGGCTCGCGGTCTGTTCGGCGAGGATTTCCAGCAGTCGCTGGACGGTGGTCCCGCCCTCGCGTGAGCTCGCCGCGGCGGGCGGGGTGCCCGCGGGCTGGTGTTCGATCGCGAGCCGCAGTGCTTCCGGTTCGGTCGGCAGCTTGTAGAGCTTGGGGACGATCGAGAAGGCGTGTCGCCCGCGCCAGTTGCGGGACGAGTACTCCTTCATCGGGTTGCCGGCGCCGTCCTGCTTGATGTGGTGTTCGGCGGGGTCGTATTCGAACGGTGGCGGCGAGCCGGCCTCTTCCCACCGTTGCTGGTCGGCGGGGGAGAGGAACTTGATCCGGCCGAGCGTTTCGCGCACGTGCGTCCTACCGTCGGGGGCGGTCCATACTTCCTTCGTCGTCGGCACCAGTGCCGGCATGCCGTTTTTCCCCGGGGCACGGGACGTGAAGTACCGCGGGTGCGCCTTCGGACCGGTCCCGGGACCGTCCGGTTCCCAGGACTGAAGCTGTACTACCTCGGTCTTGGTGAACAGGAACTGCCCAGGCCCGGGGACCGCCGCTTCGGCGGCGGCCGCGCCGCCGGCTTCGCCGCCCGGCGACACTTCGATCGCGCCGATGCTCCCGGCTGCCTCCGGGACCGGCTTGCAGGGTGGGACCGGGCCTTCGACCACCTCGACCTGCGCCCGGTAGCCGCCTTCGGGATCGCCGCCGTGCGGTTCCGGGGAGCCGACGATGACGACGCTCTGACCGGGGCGGAACGAGTGCGGTTCGAAGGTCAGGTTCGGAAGTACGGCATGGCTTGAGCCCTTCTTGCGGAAGTCGCGCATGTAGGCGCGTGAGACGGCGCGGTACTGGTCGGCGGTCATCACCCCGATGGTCAGGGCCGGTGCCGGCCCGCCGATTTCGACGCCACCCGTCCTGCCGCCCATCGCGGTCTGCACGCTGGAGGGGGTCAGGTGACGTTCGCCGCAGGTCATCTGTGCCTGCAACCAGTCGACGTGTGCCGGGATGCCCTCGCGCTCCAGCGCCGCCTCCAGGTCGGCGGCGCCTTCGAGGCTGTAGATCTTGATTGCCACGCCACCGCCCTTCAGCGGTTCGACGGCGAAGGCGCGGGACGTGCCGTCGCTGCCGGAGCTGATGACCAGGACCACGACGGCGATCGTCAGCGCCGCCGCCCCGGCGAGCGCCAGGCGCATCGACCGCCGTCGCCGCGACCCAGGTGAGGCGGGCGGGAGCGGCCCGGGATCGGCTGTGGCCGCGCCGCGCTTGGCGACGACGGCCTTCAGCCGGACGAGGAGCCGCTCCTCGAAGTCACTACCCCACTTCGATTGCCGGCTCATGCGCGCCCCTCCTTTCGCTGGGGTGATTGGTCGGCCTCCTCGAGCTCGGCGCGCAACTTGCGCCGTGCCCGGAACAGGCGCACGCGGGCGGTCGCCGGTCGCACGCCGGCCGCGGCCGCGGCCTCGGCGACCGAGAGATCGTCGAGGGCGACCAGCTCCAGCACGGCCCGCTCGCTTTCGGGAAGTCGGTCCATCGCGGCGTACAGCTCGCGGGCGCGGGCGGCGGCGTCGATCCGGGCGTCGATCCGCGCCACGTCGTCGCCATCAAGCAGGTCGCTGCCGCGCCATTGTTCCTCGCGCCGCCGCTCGGCCGCGCGACGGCGGGTGTCGTTGGCGACGACGACCCGGGCGATCCCGTAGAGCCATGCCCGCGGCGTGCCGGCCCCGGGCCGGTAGCGGTCGACGGACTCGATCGCGGCGAGGAAGATCTCCGCGGTCAGATCGGCGGCCCGCGCCCGATCCGCCACCCGCCGGGCGATAAAGCGCTGCAGGTTCTCGACGTGCTCGCGATAGAAGGCCTCGAAGATGTCCGGGTCGGTGCCGATCCAGCGCAGCTGCTCCGGACCGACGCCACCGTCGCGCACGCTCACCAGAGCCAGGTGGCGGTCGAGTGAGGCCGGGCGTCCGGCTCGGTCCAAATCGGTCTCCACACCTCCTATTGGTCGCCGACCGGCAAAGCGTTACCGAATCTTCCTGTCATGGGTGGGCAGGGACGGGCGCGACCTCGGCCGGTGCGCCCGTCCGAGATGCGTCCCGGTCTTGGCCCCGCGCCCGTCCGAGATGCCGCCCGACCCCAACCCCCCGCCCGTCCGAGTTGCGCCGCGGGCGCGCCGGGCTGCCCGACCCCGGCCCCCGCACCCGTCCGAGTTGCCGCCCGACCCCAACCACCCCACCCGTCCGAGATGGTCCCGGGCGCCTCATGGCGCTCCTGGCAGGCTGTGAGCGCCATGAGGCGCCCGGGACGGGAGGGGGTCGTGGGGAAGGCGGGCACAGGGACGTGAGGGGGTCGTGAAAA
>JAFDWO010000025.1 GCA_018268415.1 Actinomycetota bacterium
CTGTGGCCGTGGCCGAGACGGCCGAGGGTGCGGGGAGCGGGCGGCGGAAGCACGAAAGGCCCCTCGCGGGAGGATGCGGGCGAGTGAGGCGGATCCCTCACGTGATGGACACGGCGCTCCCACGGACCCCCGATCCCGGCCCCGGGGGCCGGAGGGTGCGACCGATCCGTGACGGGACCGTCACCGAAGGGGGACCCCGTCACGAAGACGTCGGGAACCTCACGCTTCCTCCCGACCCTTCCATTGCTCAAGGGTCTCCGTGTTTAGTTTTGGTTGCACAGCAACCAAAACTCGACGCGCGTCCCACGGACCCCCTGATCCCGGCCCCCGGGGGCCGGAAGGTGTGACGGGACCGTCACGGAGGAGGGATCTGGTCACGGAGACGTCGGGAAGGTCGCGAGTGTGACGGATCCCTCACCGATCCGGGACCCCGTGACGAAGGCGTAGGGAACTCCACGCCTCCTCCCATGTTGTCCAACGCTCACGGACACGTTCCGTACTTTGACCATGCCATGGCAGGGTCAAAGTACGGAACGTGTTCCCGGGCCCTCTTCTCCGGCCCGGGAACGGACCGAAGGGTCCGGAAAGGGTGACGTTCCCGGCGTCTTAGTGACCGATCGGGGCCACGTGTGGCCCCTCCCTCACGGACCCGTCACGGAGGTCCGACCTCGTGACGTCCCTGTCCCGCCTTTTCACGACCTCCCCGCGTCCCTGTGTCTCCCCTCGTCCCTGTGTCGTCTTTTCACGACCCCCTCCCGTCCCTGTGTCGTCTTTTTCACGACCCCCTCCCGTCCCGGGCGCCTCATGGCGCTCACAGCCTGCCAGGAGCGCCATGAGGCGCCCGGGACCATCTCGGACGGGTGCGGGAGTCGGGGTCGGGCGCCATCTCGGACGGGCGGGGTGGCCGGGGTCGCACCGCACCTCGGTCGCCCCGCCCGGGGGGTCGCGCCCGTCCCACTCCTCGACCCCGTCAACCCGCCCCCTCTGAACCCCCTACGCCCTCGCGGGTTCCCGCGCCCGATATCGGCCCCAGAGCTCCAGCGTCAGCAGGGTGAGGGCAAGGGGGACGGTGGCGGGGGTGGTCTTGATCGCGAAGAAGAGGAGGTCCCAGGCGCAGCAGAGGACGGTGGCGAGGAGGGCGCCGCGGGCCTGTAGGCGGGAGTCGCGGGCGAGGAGGGCGCCGAGGACGGCGGCGATGAAGAGGTCGCCGAAGCCCATCAGGGCGGAACCCCAGCTGACCAGCTGCAGCTTCGGCAGGTTGGCGGCGGGGGCGGCGGCGTTGAGGACGGTGTTCGGTTCCTGGAGGAGCTCGGTGAAGACGAGATAGGCGTCGACTGCCGCCATGGCGTAGATACCGAGCTTCACCCAGCGGGGCGGGACCACGCAGACCAGGAGCCAGCCGAGGGCGACGCAGGCCAGCGCCGACAGGGCGAGGGCGCAGCTCTGGCCGCCGAGTTCGCTCTTCGCCGCCCAGGCGACGGCGAAGAGGGGGATTGCGGCGAGGGCGAACCAGGGGCGGGCGCCGTGGACGATCCAGCCGAGCGCGATCGCCGCCAAGGGGGGCACCGCGATCAGCGCGAGCCAGGTGAGGAATTGGGCGGATGCCGAGTCGAGCGCGATCGCGCCGATCACGACGACGATCGAGAGGGGCAGCACGAGAGCCCACCAGCGGCCCTGTAGGCGACCCAGCAGGGGAAGCGCGATCGGTGGGCCGGGAAGGGCGACGAGGACGCCCTGGACGAGGCTGAGGAACCCGATCGAGAGCCAGAAGGGGAGCATTCGGGCTCCCCGGAGCCTCAGGCGGCGCCGGCGCCGGCGCCCGTGCCGGCTGGCGTCGCGGCCGCCCGGTCGGAGGGCGTGCGGTCACGCTCGTCTGCCGGTACCGCTCCCGAGCGCGGCTCGAGCCGCCCCGCCGCGGCGATCGTCCACAGCATCGCCAGCCAGTTGCCGGTCGCGAGGGCGACGTGGACCCAGACGATCTCGGTCGGCAGTTTGAGTTCCCACTGGATATAACCGACCACGCCCTGCACCGCGAGCAGGATCAGGACCAGCGTCAGCGGCTTGAGTGCCCGCCGATCGCCGCCCGGCCGCCGCAGGTAGAACCAGACGCCGATCGCGGCGAGGCCGTAGATCGCGGCGAGCACGGCGTGGCGCTGGACTACCCATTCGAGCGTGTCGGAGCCTTTGAAGGTGAAGCGCTGGACGAACTGCCCTTCGAACTCGCCCGCGTGTGGGCCGGAGCCGGTGGCGATCGTTCCGGCGAGGATCGTCAGCTGCCCGAAGGGCACCAGTCCGCGCACCGCCCAGACCCCCTTGCGGTCCCAGGAGCGCCGCCGGTCCCAGGGCTCGTAGCGCGAGCACCAGAACAGCGCGAACCCGGCGTCGAGCAGCATCATCGAGAGGATGAAGTGGCCCATCACGAGTTCCGGTCGCAGGTCGTACTTGACGACCAGGGCCCCGAGGATCGCCTGGGCGATGACGCCGAGGGGGAGGAGGGCGCCGATCCAGGCCAGGTGGCGGCGGTAGGGGCGGCGGAAGAAGGCGAGGACGCAGGCGGCGATCACCGCGATGCCGAGCAGGGCGGTGATGACCCGGTTGCTCATCTCGATCACCGCGTGCGTTTCCAGCGGTGGGATCGGTCCGCCGTAGCACTTCGGCCAGTTGGGGCACCCGAGGCCCGACTCGGTCAGTCGCACCGCGGCCCCGGTGAGGACGATCAACACCAGCCCGATCAGCGCCACGGTCGTCACCTGCGCGTAGCGGTGCGGGGAGATCTCGAAGCGATTTCGAAGGCTGGCGAGCATATTCAGATGATCACCGGCGCGGCCACTCAGCCGCCCTGGCTAGCCGCCCGATTTTTTGCTGGTGGATTCACTCAGATATTCCACCAGCTGTTTGATTTCTTCTGGGGCGATGGTTTCTTTGAAGGTCTCCGGCATCACGTTGGCCGGGTAGCCCTTGGCGATTTTCGCGTTCGGATTGACGATCGATTCTTCGATTTCCGCGTCGCTCTGGCCGGGAAGCACTTCGTCGAGGTCTGGGCCGGTGGTACCGCCCGACTTGGCGGCGGCCAGCGTGTGGCAGCTGCCGCAGCCGTTGTTGGCGAAGACCTGGGCGCCGGGGCCGCCTTCGACTTCCGGCGGCGCCGCTCCGGGCACGCCCGCGTACTTGCCGACGTAGGCGGCGACGTCGTCGAGGTCGGTGCCTTCGACGATGTGGGCGGGCATCGTCGCCATCGGGTTGCCGTTGCCGGGGCGGGGGTTGTCGACCTGCGCCTTGACCACGCCTTCGATCGTGGCCGCGTCGAAGCCGCCGGCTTCACGCGCCGCGGCGAAAGCCTCGTCGAGGTTCGGTCCGGTGGTCCCGGAGGTACCCGCCTGGGCCATCACGTGGCAGGTCCCGCACTTCTGTTCGAAGAGGACGCGACCGCGCGCGACGTCGGGGTTGGTGGTGCCGCAGCCGGAGATCGCGGCAGCCGCCGCGAGCAAGGCGACGAGCGGGGCGAGCAGGCGAATGGGCTTAGGAAGTTTCTGCATACTGCCGAGGCGCCGCGGAGTCTATATGTCGAGGCACCCGAGACGACGTTTGCTCGTCGGCGAGGGACGGGGTACATTTGCATCGATTCGCACTAGCGTGAATCTCGTCCGCGAAGGAGGTCGCGATGCAGGTCAGGGATGGCATGTCGGATGTTTCGGTGACGGTCGGTCCGTCGCACACCTTGCGCCAGGCGGCGGCAGCGATGGTCGAACGCAAGGTCGGGGCGGCGTTGGTGATCGACGACGGAGCGCCGACGCCGGGGATCGTCACCGAGCGCGACCTGCTCCTCTCGGTGGGGGCCGGGGAGGACCCGGATGCCGAGACGGTCGGCGGTCACATGACCGAGTCGGTGCTCGCTGCCTCTCCCGATTGGAGCCTCGAGCACGCGGCGGCCGAGATGTCCCGACGTGGCGTACGCCACCTGGTCGTCTTCGAGGAGGGCGAGGTGATCGGCGTCCTCTCGATGCGCGACATCGTGCGCGTGTGGACGTCTGCCGGCGCGACCAGCGAAATGCCTCTGCCTACTTGAGGCGCGAGAGGCTCTGAGAGGCGTTCCTAGCCCTGAGGACGGCCGCTGGAGGGCCGGGACTCAAGGTAGATCTGCTCGACCGGCAGCGTGGCCGGACGGGCCTCCTGGCGGCGCGGCAGGCTGAAGTAGCTGCGTACCGAGGACCGCACGATGGCGCGGAAGGCGAAGAGCATCACGATGATCCCGATGTAGGACCAGACGAAGGCGGAGAAGGCGAAGCCGTTGGCGTAGATGCCGGCGACGGCGCCGGTGGCGCCGAGCGCGAAGAAGGCCGGTCCCCAGGACGGCCGCGGCGTCTGGATCGTCTCACTCGACCGCGGGATCTTGTTGTTCTCGCTCATCCGTGTGCGATGTAGAGGAGGGCGACGATGAAGCAGAGCGCGAAGACCAGCGCCGAAAAGCCCCCGGCGATCAGGCCGACGGTCATATTCCTGCGTGCGGTCTCGCGATCCACAGCCGGATTTCTATCAGTCCGGGCGGTCTGAGGGACGGGCGAGTGGCTTGGGGCGGGGGTTCGCGGCGCCCGGGACGGCTGCGGGTGCGGGAGCGGGCGAGGGCCCCCGTCTGAGAGATGTCAAGGAGGTCGGGTCTTTCTCCCGACCTTCCCGTTGCTCAAGGATCTCCGTGTTTGGTTTCCGTTGCATAGCAACGGAAAGTCGGCGCGCGCCCCACACGGACCCTCGTGGCCCGGGCGACAGCTTCAGGGGGCCGCGAAGCTCCCTCCGGCCCCAGCGGCCTCAGGCGTGCGCGGCGATCGCCATCGAGACGAACAGCAGTGCCAGGTACAGCAGCGAGAAGAGGTAGGTGCGGAGGGCCCAGCGGCGCTCTTTGGTGCGCAGGAGCATGTAGGAGAAGCCGATGAAGATCGCCCCGAGGACCATCGAGGGGACCAGGTAGGCGACGCCGAGGCCGCCGGCGCAGAAGGGCAGCTGGGTGACGGCGTAGAGGAGGACGGTGTAGAGCATGATCTGGCGGCGGGTCTCGTCCTCACCCGCGACGACCGGGAGCATCGGGACCCGGGCCGCCGCGTACTCGTCCTTCATCAACAGCGAGAGAGCCCAGAAGTGGGGCGGGGTCCAGAAGAAGACGATCGCGAAGAGGTAGAAGGCCATTCCGCTGAGGCTGCCCGTCGTGGCGGCCCACGCGACCAGCGGCGGGACCGCGCCCGCGGCGCCGCCGATGACGATGTTCTGCGGCGTGGTGCGCTTCAGCCAGAGCGTGTAGACGAAGACGTAGCCGACGAAGCCGGAGAGGCAGAGCGCCGCCGCCAGGACGTTGACCTGGGTGGCCAACAGCAGGAAGGAGAGGGCGCCGAGGGTGCAGCCGAAGAGGATCGCGGCGGCGGGGGAGACGCGGCCGGAGGCGACCGGACGATCGGCGGTGCGCTTCATCGTGATGTCGATGTCACGGTCCACGGCGTGATTGATCGCCCCGGCGCCGCCGGACGAGAGGCTGCCGCCGAGGCAGGTGAGCAGGATCAGGCGCAGCGACGGGTTGCCCGCGACGTACATCGTCGTGACCGTGGTCAGCAGCAGTAGCGACTGGACTTTCGGCTTCGTCAGCGTGACGTAGTCGCGAAGGACGGTCAGCGCGGCCGAGCGAGGGGCGACGCCGGCCGCCTGGGATGGCGCGGTGTCCGCGCCGGCGCCGGAATGCATGGCCGTCAGGCTACCGGCTGTGACTCACGGGCCGCGCGCTCCTCGGCCTCGTGGGAGCGAGCGGCGATCGCGGCGCGAATGTCGCGAAGCGGCCGGGCACTGCGGACGTCCGGCTGGACGTCGAAGTTATGAGCCGGGGGCGGTGAGACGGTGAACCACTCGAGCGTGTCGCCGCCCCAGGGATCGTGGCCGGCGCGGGCGCCGCCTTTGACGCTCGCCACCGCGTTGATCAGGATCAGGACGATGCCGACGAAGAGAATCAGCACCCCGATCGAAGCGAGCAGGTTGTAGAAGTTCACGCCGGTGTGGTTGAAGAACTTGTAGGCGTCGACCACCTGGCTCTGTTCCCAGCCGGCCAGCGCCATCGGGACGAAGGCAACCAGCGTGCCGACCGCGGTGACCCAGAAGGAGAGCCGACCGAGCTGCTCGCCCATCGCGCGGCCCGTGATCTTGGGGAACCAGTAGTGGAGGGCCGCGATGCCGCCGAAGACGCCGCCGCCGATCAGGGCGAAGCTGGTCGCCGCGGTCGAGTCGGTGGTGCCTTTGAGGTAGAAGGCGGCGCCGACCAGCGACTGCTGCATCTCCGCCGCGAGGCCCAGCGAGATCATCACCAAGGCGCCGATCGAGAACAGCACCGGTGCCCGCATCCGCAGCGCGCCGCCGTTCAGCGTCGCGATCAGGTTGTAGAAGACGAGGCCGACCGGGACGATCAGGGCCAGCGCCATCAGCATGCCGAAGTACTTCCAGCCGATCCCGATCGGGGCCGTGTACATGTTCTGCATGTAGGCGAGCGTGCCGATCACCGCGATCGCGACCAGCGACGTCATCACCGCGTTGCGGTTGAAGAGCTCGTTGCCGGAGAAGACGGCGAAGATCTCGGCGATCGCCGCGAAGGCGAAGATCAGCACCAGCATGTAGGCGCCCGAGTAGAAGATCCAGGTGAG
Organism: Actinomycetota bacterium; assembly: GCA_018268415.1. GTDB lineage: Bacteria > Actinomycetota > Thermoleophilia > Solirubrobacterales > 70-9 > VAYN01. Next base: position 6,669 of record JAFDWO010000025.1, read on the forward strand.
GTGCTGCCAGAGGAGCGGCGCGCCGCCGGCACCGTCGACGAAGAAGGTCCCGTCGTAGTTGCGGTCGATCATCAGCATCGTGAAGGCGGCGAGGACGACGGGGCCGATGAAGAGCATCAGCCAGGCGCCGACGTTGGCGGCCCAGGCGAAGATCGGGGCGCGGCGCCAAGCCATCCCCGGCGCCCGGTCGACCTGCAGGGTCGTGGTGAGGTCGATCGAGATCAGAATGAAGCCGAGGGTGGCGAAACCACAGGCGGTGAGCCAGGCATCGACCCCGTTGTTGCTGAGGAAGGCGAGCTCGGAGAGGGGGGGCAGGGGGTTGACGCCGGCCTCGGACGGGGTCCAGAGGAAGCCCGAGTAGAGGACGGCGGCACCGGCGACCCAGAGGGCGCCGCCGACCTGGCTGAGGCGCGGCAGGGCGGTGCCGCGCGCCCCCACCTGCAACGGCGCGACGTACAGGAAGATCCCCATGATCAAGGGGAGGACGAAGAAGAAGATCGAGGTACCACCGTAGAGCGAGAGCACCCGATTGAAGGTGTAAGGCTCCATGAAGGTGTTCTCCGGGATCGCCAGCTGCAGGCGCATCAGGAGGAGCTCGAGCGCGGCGAGGAAGAGGAAGCCACCGGAGCCGACCATCAGGATCCTGGCGACGTCCTTGTGGTCGGCGCTGGTGGCGAAGTCCATCCAGCCCCAGCGGTTGCGGCGCGGGAAGCCGTCGACGGCGATCTCGGGGCGGGGCTCTTGTCTCGTGCTCATTCCTTGTTCCGCCTTACTTACCGCCGACGATGTCTTCGACGACGTAGGCGGCGACGTTCTTGATTTCTTCTTCGTTCAGCGTGCCTTTGAACGGCGGCATGCCGCCGCCGCCATTGGTCACCTGTTCTTCGGCGCCGGCCTGTTCTTTGGCTTTCGGCATCGTCGTCAGGTCAGGACCGCCGTTGCCGCCGTGGCCGGTGGCGCCGTGGCAGATCGAGCAGTTTTCGGCGAACACTTC
>JAFDWO010000026.1 GCA_018268415.1 Actinomycetota bacterium
GACTCGTAGGCCATGTTCGCCTTGTCGGTCTCGATTTCGACCAGCTCCTCGCCGACCGCGACCTCCTCGCCGACCTGCTTGAGCCACTTGAGGATCACGCCCTCCTCCATCGAGTCGGAGAGGCGCGGCATCACGATCTCGGCCATCAGGCCATCGCCCCCTCGAGGGTCGCGAGCGCGGCGCTGACGATGTGCTCCTGGTGGGGGATCGCCGCCTGCTCGAGGCGCTTGGAGTAGGGCATGTGGACGTCGGCGCCGGTCACCCGTTGGGGCGGCGCGTCGAGGTCGTCGAAGGCCTGCTCGGTGATCAACGCCGAGAGGTTCGCGCCGACGCCGCCGTGCGGCCAGCCCTCCTCGACGATCACCGCGTGGTTGGTCTTCGCGACGGAGGCGAGGATCGTGTCGAGATCGAGCGGGCGCAACGTCCGCGGGTCGATCACCTCGGCCTCGACGCCGTGCTCGCGCGCCAGGGTCTCCGCCGCTTCCATCGCCACGTTGGCCATCTTGAGGATGCCGACGATCGTCACGTCACTCCCCTCGCGGCGCACCCGCGCCTCGCCGAACGGCACCAGCTCCTCGCCGTCGTCGACCTCGCCCTTGACCCCGTAGAGGCTCTCGTGCTCGATGAAGACGACCGGGTTGTCGTCCCGGATCGCCGACTTCAAGAGGCCCTTGGCGTCGCCGGGCGTCGACGGGCAGGCGACCAGCAGCCCCGGCACCTGCAGGTAGAGCGCCTCGAAGCTGTGCGAGTGGGTCGGCCCGAGCTGGTGCCCGCCGCCGCCCGGCATGCGGATCACCATCGGCACCTTCGCCTGGCCGTTGAACATGTAGGGGATCGCGGCGGCGTGGTTGATGATCTGGTCCAGCGCCAGGAGGCTGAAGTTGACCGTCATCAGCTCGACGATCGGCCGCAGCCCGTTCATCGCCGCGCCGACGCCGGCGCCGACGATCGTGTTCTCGGAGATCGGCGTATCACGCACGCGGCGCTCGCCGAACTCGTCGAGCAGGCCGTCGGTCACCTTGAAGGCGCCGCGGAAGACGCCGACGTCCTCGCCCATCACGAAGACCGACTCGTCGCGCCGCATCTCCTCCGCCATCGCATCGCGCAACGCTTCCCGCATCCGCAGCTCGGCCATCAGTCCTCGCGCTCCTCTCCGGCGTCGGTCTCGCGGGCGCGGGCGGGCTCCTCGCCCCGGTCCGCCGGGTCGGGCCCGGTCCGCGAGGCGGTGTGGTCCTGGGCATCACCCTCGAGCGCCGGGTTGGGACGCTCGCCCTCCTCCTCGACCTCCGCGTAGGCCGCCCCCGCCTCGGCCAGCTCACGCGCCCGCGCCGGCATGTCGGCCTCCTGCTCGCCGCGGTGCGGCTCCGGGCTGCGCTCGTCGACCGCGTACCAGCCGCCGGGGTAATCGGTGAGCGCGTAAAGGCTCTCGTACATCGTGTCGAGCGCCGGTTCCGGCGAGGCGTCGGCGAACTCGACCGCGGCGCGCACCGTTCCCTCGGCCGCCTCGCGGGCCTGCCCGACCTCACGTTCGCCGAGCACGCCCGCCTCGACACAGCGCCGCCCGAAGCTCTCGATCGGGTCTTTCTCCCGCCACTCCTCGACCTCCTCGCGTTCCCGGTACACCTCCGGGTCGGCGGCCGAGTGCCCGCGATAGCGGTAGGTGACGACCTCGATCAGGGTCGGCCGGTCTTCCTCGCGGGCCGCCCGCAGCCCCTCGGCGACCGCCTCGCGCACCGCGATCACGTCCATCCCGTCGATCCGCGTCCCCGGCACGCCGTAGCCCTCGGCCTTCTTCGAGAGGTCGGTCTGCGCCGAGTGCCGCTCGATCGACGTCCCCATCCCGTAGAGGTTGTTCTCGACCAGGAAGAGGACCGGCAGTGCCCAGAGCGCCGCCAGGTTCATCGTCTCGCCGAAGTTGCCCGCGTTGGAGGCGCCGTCGCCGAACATGCAGACGGTCACCGCGTCTTCGCCCTTGTACTGGGAGGCGAGCGCCAGCCCGGCGGCGATCGGCAGGTTGCCGCCGACGATCCCGTAGCCGCCCATGAAACGCCGCTCGGCGTCGAAGATGTGCATCGAGCCGCCGCGCCCGCCGCTGGTGCCGTCGACGCGGCCGAAGAGCTCCGCCATCACCTTGTTCGGGTCGGTGCCGCGGGCGATCGCGTGGCCGTGGGTGCGGTAGGTGCCGATCAGGAAGTCTTCCTCGCGCATCACCGAGGTGGTGCCGACGATCGTCGCCTCCTCGCCGATCGCCAGGTGGAGGAAGCCGCCCGCTTTGGCCCGCTGGTACTGGCGCCCCGCCTCCTCCTCGAAGCGCCGGATCAGCGCCATGCGCGCGAGCAGCTCGTAACAGGTCGCGGCGTCGGGGAGACCGGGCACGGCTCCAGATTAACCCCGCCGCGCCGCGGTCGTCCTAACCGGCGCTATAGGTGGTTTAGGACGACCGCCCGGCGGCGTCCACGGCCTCCTCGAGGCGATCGTCCCCCCAGAAGACCTGCTCGCCGACCCGCACGCTGGGGACGCCGAAGACGCCGGCGGCCGCGGCGGCGTCGGTGGCCGCGCGCAGCCCGTCTTTGACGCCCTTGGTCTTCACCGCGCTTGCGAGCGCGCGCGGGTGGAGCTCGCAGGCCGCCGCGGCGATCATCACGTTGTCGGGATCGGTCAGGTCCTTGCCCGCCGCGAACTGCTGGCGGAAGGCGGCGAGGCTGAAGGAGACGGTGCGGCCGGTCTGCTTGGCGAAGGTCGCGACCCGCATCGCGGTGAGCATTTCCCCCGGCCACCCGTCCGGCCAGACGAGCGGCGGCAGGCCGTAGGCGGCGGCGCGCCGCTCGACCTCCGCGATCCCTTCCGCGCGCGCCTCGGTCCGCGCCCACGACCCGCGGTCGAAGTGCTGGAAGAGCCCACCGAGCAGGATCGGCTGCCACTCCGGCTGCTCCAGCCCGGCGTCGGTGAACAACCCCGAGATCCGCTCCGCCGAGAGGTAGGCATAGGGGGAGCCGAGGTCGTAGTAGAAGACGGCGCGCTCAGGCACGGGGGGATTATCCCGACCGGGGCCGCCGGATCAGATCGCGGCCGCGGCCGCCCAGGCCGCGTGGCACAAGGTGCGCACCCCGGCCCGCAGGTCCTCCGGGTCGGTGTCCTCCAGCGGGTTGTGGCTGAGCCCTGCCCGCGACGGGACGAAGACCATCGAGGTCGGCATCCTCGTCGCCATTTCGGTCGCGTCGTGGAGCGCTCCGCTCTCGAGCCTGACGGCGGTTCCGCACTCCTCCCTGCAGGCGCGCGCGACGATCTCGGTCAGGGACTCGTCGAAGGCGACGGGCGAGCGGGACGAGATCTCTCGCCACGAGACGTCGATCCCGGCGGCGACGAAGTCTCGGGCCGGCGTCACCATCCGAGCCAGGGCCTCCGGGTCGCCGTGGCGCTGGTCGAGCGCCAGGACCACCTCGGCCGGCACCGTGTTGATCGCGCCCGCCGGCACCTCGATCGTCCCCACGGTGGCGACGCCGCCGAACGCCTCGGCCTGCTCGCGCAGCGCCAAGATGAGGCGGGCGGCCGCCACCAGTGCGTCGGCGCGGGCGTCCAGAGGCGTGGTCCCCGCGTGGGCGGCCCGGCCGCGCAGCGTGACCGTCGCGCGGGAGAAGCCGACGGTCCCGGTGACCGCCGCGACGGGGACTCCGAGGGACTCGAGCCGCGGGCCCTGCTCGATGTGGAGCTCGAGGTAAGCACGTCCGCGGACCGGCAGCTCCGCCGCCGCCGCGAGTCCGGCAAGCTCGACCCCGTTGGCCGCGAGGACCTCCGCGGCCTCCGCCTGCCCGACATCGCGACGCCCGCGCAACGCCTCTCCCTGCCCGTGCCCGCAGGCCGCCGAGCTGCCGAACAGCGGCGCCCCGAAGCGCGCGCCCTCCTCGTCGGCCCAGTCGACGAGCCCGATCGTGACCGGCGGCGTCCCACAGCGGGCGAACGAGCGCAGGGCCTCTGCCCCGGCGAAGACGCCGAGGGCGCCGTCGAGCCAACCACCCGCCGGGACCGAATCGAGGTGGGAGCCGAGGATCAGGGCCTCCGGCCTCTCCCCCGGAAGCACGGTCCACAGGTTGCCCGCGGCATCCTGCCTCGTCTCGACCGGAAGCCCGGCCAGCGCCTCACCGAGCAGCGCCCGCGCCTTCCTCCACTCCTCACCCCAGGCGATCCTGCGGCTGCCTTCGCCGCGACCACCGGTCGCCTGCTCGAGCGCGAGCAGGTCCGCGATCACCCGGTCGGGCTCGCAGGTCGGGCCGCTCAACCTTCGTCGACCTCGTCCGCCTCGCGATACCAGCGCTTGCGATCTCCGATCCGCGCCCGCATCCGCCAGCGGCGGGACTTCGGCCGCTCTTCGATCGCCCGTCCGAGCTTCTCGCGCCGGGCCGCGATCGTGACGGTGGTCTCCACGGCAAGCCCGAGTTCGTCGAGTCGCCCGTCGAGCCGCTCGAGGTTGAGCCCGGCGGTACGCCATAGCCCCCAGTCGTCGGCGCAGAGAGCGGCTACCCGGTCGCAGTCGATCACGCCCGCGTCCCCGCTGTCGACCTCCCTCCCGGCCAGGAGGGCGCAGATGTCCATCAGGTCCTTCTCGTTCAGCTCTACGATCTGCAGCTTCGTCAGCAGCAGTTCGGCCAACGGGATCGTCAGCGCCTCGGCCGCGAGCCCCTCGAGCGGGATCGTGTGGCACATCTCGAAGCTGCCGACGAAGAGGTCGACGTGGCGATCGTTGCCGGGGTCGTGAGCGATCCCGCGGCTACCGCTGTTCATGCTGTTGAAGCGGGCGTCGAGCTCGTAGCCGCGGGCGCCGAGCAGCTCGAGTACCGCCTCCTCCTCGCCGCGGGTGGCGACCGCGATGTCGATGTCGCCGCTCCGACGGTGGAGCGCCTGCTCGACCGACGGGGTCTGCTGACGCACCGCGATCCCGCCGAGAAGCCGCGCCGTCGCCCCGGCCGCGCCGGCCGCGGCGACCAGCTCCAGGGCCTCCTCTTCGATGTCCGCGTGGATCATCGTTCCGCCGCGATCAGCTCGGCACAGCGCTCGCCGACGAGCATGCAGCTGAGCGCCGGGTTGACGAGGACGATCTCCGGGAACACCGAAGCGTCGGCCACCCGCAGCCCCTCCACCCCCTGGACCCGCAGCGACGGATCGACCACCGCATCGCGATCCCCGGGCGCACCGATCGCGCAGGTCCCGGCCGGGTGGAAGCTGGTCGTCGTGCCGCGCCGGACGAAAGCACCGAGCGCCTCGTCATCTTCGGCGACGCCCGGTCCGGGCAGCAGCTCCTCGCCGCGCCAGGGCGCCAACGGCTCGGTCGCCACGATCCGCCGCGCTTCGCGGACCGCCCGCACCAATGCCCGTTCGTCGCCACCGCCGTCGCTGAACAGCCGTAGCTCGATCCGCGGCGGCAGGCCGGGATCCGACCCGCGCAGGCTGACCCGGCCGCGGCTGCGGGGGCGGGTCAGCGAGGGCGCGATCGCGAACATCCCGCCGATCCCGCGCAGCTCCGGGGGGACCCCGTAGAAGTCGTCGGTGAAGACGGCGGTGTGGAACTCGACGTCGGGCTCGCCGCCCGCGGGCGGGCAATCGAAGACGACCGCCTCCATCACCTGGCCGTCGACCGGATCGACGGCCTGCTTCGCCTTCCAGACCACCATCAGCTCGGGATGATCGGCGAGGCGCTCGCCGACCGCCGGCACGTCGTGGACGACGTCGACGCCGAGCGACTCGAGCTGGTCCCGGGCGCCGATGCCCGACTGCAGCAGCAGCTTCGGCGAGCCGATCGCGCCCGCGCTGAGGACGACCTCGGCCGTCGCCTCGATCCGGGTGCCGTCGAGCAGCTCGACCCCGACGGCGGCGCCGTCGTCGAACAGCACCCGGGCCACCGGGCTGTCGGTGCGGACGCTGAGGTTGTCGGGCAGCTCGGCCAGCGGGTGCAGGTACCCGGTCGCGCTCGAGACCCGCATCCTGCCGCGCTTGGTGAAGCGCAGCCAACCGACCCCGCGGCCGACCTCGTCACGGGCGAAGTCGAGCGCCGGAAAGCCGGCCGCCTCGGCGGCGGCGACGATCGCCCGCGCGCACTCGTCCTGGGCGGGCGCCTCCTCGATCTCGAGCCGCTCCAGCATCGCCGCGGTCGCCGGCCGCAGCGAGGCGGCGTCCCAACCGGCGGCACCGCGGGCAAGCCAGCGCTCGAAGTCGCCCGCGGTGGGCAGCAGGGCGATGCCGCCGTTGTGCGACCCGCTGCCGCCGAGCACCCTCGCCGCCGCCAGCCGCATCTCCCCCTCGTAGCCGTCGCCGGTCTCGACCTCGTAGGCATAGTCGAGATCCGTGCCGAGCAGCCGCGGCCAGTTCGGCAGCACTTCGACGTCGGTGAGTCCCTCGTCGGAGGGGCCGGCCTCGAGCAGGCAGACCTCGGCGCCGAGTCGCTCGGCGAGGCGGGCGGCGACGATACATCCGGCGCTGCCGCCGCCGACGACCAGGTAGTCGTAGCGCTCGACCGCGGAGTCAGCCATCGCCGCTAGGCCGCGACCGGCGGCAGGATCTCGACTTCGACCGGCATCGGCACCCGCTCCTCGCCGTTGATCCGCAGGTTGTCCTGGGGGCAGGCGGAGAAGACGACGACAGCGTCCATCTCGGCCCGCAGGACCACGTAATCGCCCGGTTTGGAGACCGTCGGCTCAAAGGAGATCGAGCCGTCGTCGGTCCAGGGGATGTTCATGAAGAGGTTGATCGGCGCGGGGACGAACGGGAACTCGTAGCCCAGCTCCGCCAGCGCCTCGTTGAAGTTCTGCGCGCAGCTGCGGTGGGAATCGTCGAACCCCATCAGGCGGAAGCGCGCCGCGTCACAGGCGGCGCAGAGGGTGTCGTGGATGCCCGGCGTCGTGTCCTCCTCGAGCAGCAGGATCGGCTCGCGCTCCTGGGTGACCAGATACTCCCCCTGCCGCGGGATCAGCCGTTCGACCGCGACCCTGGTGTGCGGCATCGACATGTAGTCATGGAAATCGGGCAGACGCAACGCCCAGGTATCGACAACCTGGGTCCCGTGGGTGTTGATCACCTTCACCGCCTCTCCCGCCTTGAGCCGAACGGCCTTTCCGTGTCGGGCCTCGACCACGCTCGTCTCGCTCATCTAGATCGTTCCTCGCTTTCCGCCCGTCGCCTCCGGGACGAGGGCATAGTCGGGTGATTCGACCACCAGTTGGTGGCTGCAGTTGGTCAGCACCTCGCAGCCGTCGTCCGTCACCAGGACGACGTCCTCGTTGCGCACCCCGCCGTAGCCGGGGATGTAGATCGCCGGCTCGATCGCCATCACCATCCCGGGCTCGAGCCGGTCGGCGCAGCCGGCGGCGATGTCGGGGGTCTCGTGGATCTCGAGGCCGAGCCCGTGACCGGTGCGCTGGGGGAAGAAGCGGCCATACCCGTGACGCTCGATGACCCCGCGGGCGGCGGCGTCGACCTCACCGGCGATGACCCCGGGCGCGATGGCCTGAATCGCCGTCATGCGCGACTCCTCGACCACCATGAAGATATCGCGTAGTCGCCGGTCGGCCTCGTCGAGCGCGTAGGTGCGGCTGATGTCGGCGCAATAGCCGCCGACGATCACGCTGAAGTCGAGGATCACCGGTGCCCCCAGCTCGATCCGGGCGCCGACGACCTCGACCCCATGCTGCCCGCTCAGCTCGGGCCCGTGGGGGAACGCCGAGCGGGGACCGCTGGTGACGTTGGGGGGAAATGCCGTCCAGTCACCGCCCTCGAGGCGCAGGAGGCGGGTCAGCTCGGCACTCAGCTCGGTCTCGAGGACGCCGGGACGGAGCGCCTCGGCGACACAGCGTTCGACCGTGCGATCGCAGACCGCGGAGGCCCGCCGCACCATCTCCAGCGCCGTGCCGGTCTTGCTCGCCCGCGCGGCTCGCAGCCACTCCGAGCAGTCACGCACGTCGAGGCCGCCGACCAGGCCCCGCATGCGCTCCAGCAGGGCGACCGGCAGCCGGGCCAGCTCGAACGCGACCGGCCCGGCCAGGGCGGGCTCGCCCAGGAGGCGCCCGAGCTCCGGCTCCGGGCCTTCGCCGTCGACCCAGACAGCGATCGCGACCTCCTCCCCGGCCACCGAGGCGGCCGCGGCCTCGCGCTCGTACTCGGGGACCAGCAGGGTCGGCCGGCCGACCCGCGGCACCAGCAGCGCGGTCAACCGGTCGACGGAGAGGAAGCGGAATCCGCAGAGGTGGCCGACGCCGGCCTCCGAGGTGACCAGCGCCGCCGCCAGCCCCTCGGCCTCGAGCCACCCGCGGAGCGCGTCGAGTGGGTCGCGGGCGACCTCGTGATCGGTTGTCATCGCCTCTCCCCTCATCCGATCGTCAGCTGTTGGGAGCGGACGCCGCCGTCGGCATCGAGCTCGACCAGCCCGCCCATCAGCGAGCCGCTCGAGTACTCGGAGCCGGGGTTGAGGCAGAGCGACTCGCCCAACCTGCAGGTGGCGCGCGACTCATGGACGTGACCGTGCAGGCCCAGCGCCGGCTGGAACTCCTCGATCACGGTGCGGACCGCCGAGCTGCCGACGTGGGTGGTGACCATCTCGCCCGCCTTGACCACCGGCTTCAGGTTCTCGTCGAGGAGCGGGGCGACGTCGAGCGCGGTCCCCTGGGGCGGCACGTGGAAGTTGCAGACGGTGCGGGTCGGGTCGGCGCATTCGGCGACCAGCGCCCGCAGCCGCGCCTCGAGCTCCGGCTCGTCGGCCTCGCGCGGGCTGTCCCAGGGGGTGCGATTGGCGATCCCGCAGCTGACCACCTCCCAGCCCCCGCCGATCGGCGCCGCCCGACCCTCGGGGTTTTCGACGATCTCGCCGGCGTCGAGCAAGGCGTCGATCGCTTCCGGATCGTCGTTGCCCGGGGAGATCATGCAACGCACGCCCTTGCCGCGCAGGCGTTCGTCGGCGAGCTCGACCCACTCGCTGACGCACTTGTAGGCGAGCTCGTCGAAGAGGGCCGCGAGCCGCTCCTCGTCGAGCTCAGCAACCTCCTCAGGCGAGAGCTCGTGGGGGTAGCCGCCGGCATCGCGGACCTGTGCGCGCACCTCGGCCAGACCGGCGTCGTCGAGCCCGGTGACCGGCTCGCGCCCGGCCCGGATCGTCCAGCCGTCGCTCTCGCGCCAGTACGGAGTCACCCACTTGCCGCAGATGTCGCCGCCGAGGAGCAGCAGGTCGGCCCCGTAGAACTCCCCGGCGTTGAGGAACTTACGGAAGCAGACGTCGCTGCCGTGGATGTCGGTCGCGAAGAACACCTTCAGCGAGCTGCCACTCTTCTTTTTCTTGCGAGAGAACATCAATCTCCTGGGATTTCGGCGAACACGTTCTCGAGCTGGACGCCGCGGCTGCGCCGGTAGGCCCGCATCGCCCAGTACCAGGCGAAGGCGATCGCCGGCACCGCGAAGGCGTAGATCAGGCTCTTGACCGTCACCTTGCCGCCGATCGTCGGCGTCGTCAGCGCGATCACGACGATCGCCGCCTGGCTGACCGCGGCGAGGACGCCGATCACCTGCACTTTGTAGACGCCGAACCATTTCTGCCTCAGGTCGGCGGGGGCGCGCTCCCAGATTCGTGGTCGGATCACCGGGAGCAGGACGAGACTGGTGGCCACCACCACCACGGCGGAGCAGATCACCGCCACCCAGTTGACCAGGAGGCCGAAGAATTCGGTGTAGATGGTGAGGTAGTCGACGAGGAGGACCAGTAGGGTCACCAACACCACCGACCAGACCGGCACGTGGGTCCGTTTGTTCACTTTGGAGAGCGCCTCCGGGACGATCCCGTCGAACGACCAGGCGAAGATGTTGCGCGAGGCGACCATGAAGAAGGTCAGGCTCGACCAGGCGATCGCCGCGATGAAGGAGGCGACGATCACGTACTGCAGCACCTTGCTACCGGTCAGGTAGGGGACCAGCGAGGAAACATATGGGGGCACCGGCAGCGCGTACGTTTCCGGTTCTTCGCTGAACAGGAAACCGGCCGCGGCCAGGAACTTGTAGCCGTAATAGTGGTAGACGAGGATGCTGCCGGCGATGAAGGCGGTGGCGGTGACCGCCCAGGTGCCGAGGATCGCGGTGCGGGCGACGCGGCTCGCTTTGCGCACCTCGCCGGCGAAGAACGCCATCCACTGGAAGCCGACGAAGAACTGGAACCCGAAGACGACCCCGAGCAGGGTCGAGCTGAGGTTCGGCGAGGTGTCGAAGCCTTTCGCTTCAGCCTTCGCGATGACCGCGTCGTAGGAGACCTGCGAACTCGCGTTCCAGGCACTCTGGAAGTGTGCGGGACTGCGCACGAGGAGCAGGAAGAGCCAGATCAGCATCCCGACGATGACGAGGGCGAAGAGGGCGGTCGAGATGCGGGCAACCCAGCGGACGCCGCTGAGGAGGACGGCGCCGATCACCAGGGTGGCGACTGCGGCGACGATCATCGTCGTCGTCTGGCTCATCACCAGGTTCGAGTGACCCATGATCGCGGCGAAAGCGGGGACGAAGATCGTCGTCTGGACCGCCAGGTTGAGGGCCGAGAACTGCAGTGGGGTGAAAGTCGAAACCGAACCCACGGCGAACCCGATCGCCGGGTGCAGGACCCGACTCACCCACACATAGTCGCCGCCCGACTGGGGCATGATCCGCGTGTAGTAGAGGTAGACGAGCCCGAAGACGAGGGCGACGACGGCGGCGACGGCGAACGACCACGCCATGTTGACGCCTGGGAACAGCTGGGGCGCGAACAGGAACGCCTGGGTGATCCCGATCGGGATCGCCACCGCGGAGAAGCACAGGACGAAGGCGTCGAACGTGGATAGCTCGCGGACCAGCCCGGTCGCGCGTCGTGAGAACAGCGGTCCTGCGGCGGCGTCGGTCGAACTCGGCATCTCGGCTCCTTTTTCGAGATCGCGAATCGGTCAAATCGCGGTCGCCGTCGACCGCCGATCCTTTACCCGGACCCATCCTGCCCGGTGGTCCCCCGCGGGGCAATTGGGAGAGTCCCCGAACTTCGAACGAGGGCCCTGTAGGTTCCGCCAAGGGCTGGACGATCGATCCACGGTTCGGCGCCTTTCAAGCTGTCGCCCGGAAAGGGATGCGACCTCGGAAAGCTGTCGCCCGGGAAGGGCCCCGGCTGTCTGAAGCTGTCGCCCCCAGGGGAAAGGGATGTGGCCGTCTCGTCCACGGCCCTGGCAGGCTGTGGCCGTGGCCGAGACGGCCGGGGGTGCGGGGAGCGGGCGGTGGGAGCACGGAAGGCCCCCGCGGGAGGGTGCGGGCGAGCGTGAGGCGGATCCCTCACGGGTCTCCCACGGACCCCCCCGATCCCGACCCCGGGGGCCGGGAGGTGTGACGGGACCGTCACGGAAGAGGGATCTCGTCACGGAGACGTAGGGAACTCCACGCCTCCTCCCGTGTTGTCCAACGCTCACGGACACGTTCCGTACTTTGACCCTGCCATGGCAGGGTCAAAGTACGGAACGTGTTCCCGGGCCTTCTTTCCGGGCCCGGGAACGGACCGAAGGTTCAGGAAAGGGTGACGTCCCCGGCGTCTTCGTGACCGATCGGGGCGAGGTGTGGCCTCTCCCGCACGGACCCGTCACGGAAGTCCGACCTCGTGACGTCCCTGTGTCGTCTTTTTCACGACCTCCCCCCGTCCCTGCGTCTCTCCCCCCCCGTCCCTGTCCCGCCTTTTCACGACCCTCTCCCGTCCCCGTGCCCGCCCTCCCCACGACCCCCTCCCGTCCCGGGCGCCTCATGGCGCTCACAGCCTGCCAGGAGCGCCATGAGGCGCCCGGGACCATCTCGGACGGGTGCGGGGGTCGGGGTCGCGCGGCCA
>JAFDWO010000027.1 GCA_018268415.1 Actinomycetota bacterium
ACCGTCCCTGTGCCCTCTTCCCCACGACCCCCTCCCGTCCCGGGCGCCTCATGGCGCTCACAGCCTGCCAGGAGCGCCATGAGGCGCCCGGGACGCATCTCGGACGGGTGCGGGGGTCGGGGTCGCGGCGCCACGCTCGCCCGGGACGCACCTCGGACGGGTGCGCGGGGGGCGGGATCGCACGCGTCCCCTCCTCGACGCCCGCCCGACGACGGCGGGTGATCGGGGCCCGGGTACCCGGGCCCCCTAGTCGTTCACCGGCGGTGGCGACGTGCCGGTGCTGAGCGCGCCGGCGCTCGCGACCACGACCAAGGCGATCGCGAAGACCTCGAGGGCGCTCAGGCCTTGGGAGAGCAGGAGGAGGCCGACGAGGGCGGCGATCGCGGGTTGGAGGCTCATCAGGATCCCGAAGACGGCTTTGGAGATGCGGCGGAGGGCCTCCATCTCGCAGGCGTAGGGGATGACGGTGCTGAGGATGCCGACGGCAAGGGAGATCAGGATCACCTTCGGGTCGAGGAGCTCGGCGCCGCCTTCGGCGATGCCGAGGGGCGCGCCGAAGAGGGCCGAGATCGTGATCGCCACGGCCAGCGCCTCGACCCCGGGGAACTTCGCCCCGACCACCGCACTCTGGACGATGTAGGCGGCCCAGAAGAGCCCCGATCCGAGGGCGAAGAGCACGCCGATCCCGAGGTCGCCCTGCACCCCGCCGGAGAGGAGCAGGATGCCGGCCGCGGCGAGGAACGCCCAGAGCAGGTCGAGCCGGTGCCGCGATCCGAGAATGGCAAGACCGAGCGGGCCGACGAACTCGATCGTCACGGCGGCGCCGAGGGGAATGGTGTCGATCGCGGCGTAGAAGCAGGAGTTCATCGCGAACAGGACGAACGCGAACTTCAGGATCTCGACGAATCCGGGACCGCGGAGGATCCGCGCCGAGGGCCGGCAGAGCAGCAGGAAGACCGCGCCGCCCAGGGCGCTGCGGAGGAAGACCGACCCCTCCGGCCCCAACCGATCGAAGAGTTCGGTGGCGATCGCCGACCCGCACTGCACCGAGACGACCGCCCCGAACACCAGGGCGACGGCAAGGCTGGTCTGCCGGCCGCTCAACCCTTGAAGTGGGGAAGGCAGCGCGCGGCGAAGAGCTCGATCTGCTCCTGCCAGTCGCCGCCGCGGGGGAGCAGCACCACGCTGTCGGCACCGGCGGCGCCCAGCCCGGCGACGGTGCGGATCCCGTCCTCCGGTGCCCCGGCGGTGGCGATCGAGGTCAGCAGGTCATCGTCGATCTCCCCGGCCCCGTCGCGCCCGAGGCCGGCCTGCTCGGCCATGTCGGGGAAGTCGCCGCTGACCAGCCAGCGGCTCACCAACGGCCGCGCCGCGCGGAGCGCCGCCTCGCGATCGTCGTCGAGGCTGAGGTAGCTGTAGACGACGATCTGACCGCGCCGGCCCGCGGCGTCGACGAGCGACCGGGCCCAGCTCACCGCGCCGGGCGCGGCCACCTCGGGGATCACCGCACCGTCGGCGAAGCGACCCGCGATCTCCAGCCCACGCGGCCCCGTCGTCCCCACCAGCACCGGCGGCACGACCTCCGGCGGGTGCTCCAGCTGCACGTCACGGAGCTTCACGAAGGCACCTTCGACGTCGAGCCGCTCGCCGGCGAGCAGGGTCCGCACGCTGCTCAACGTCTCCTGCAGGAGCGTCAGCCGGCGCGGCGGACGGGCGTCGATCTGCCTCATCCAGGAATCGACCCCGTGCCCGAACGAGGGCACGAAGCGCCCCGGGAACATCCGCGCGACCGCCGCGATCTCCATCGCCGCGATCGCCGCGTTGCGGGCGACCGTCGGCAGCACCCCCACCCCGACCACGAGGCGCTCGGTGGCGCCCAGCGCCGCCACCGACGTCGTCAGGCCGCCGGCCGAGAAGCAGTCCTCGATCATCCACAGCTCGTCGTAGCCGAGCTCCTCGACATGGCGCGCCACGGTCGGAACCGCGGCCGGATCCCAGCGCGGGTCCCAGCGGATGCCGAGGCGCGGGCTTCCGGCCGCGGCGCTCACAGCTCGCGGCCCAGCCAGTCGCGATAGAAGACCTCGAGATCGGGGAGGAAGTCGTGCACCGTCGGATACCCGGGCGGGACCGACTCGACGTCGAGCAGCGTCATGTCGACCGGGTCGTAGTACTCGCGGATCTCGTTCCAGGCGGCGTCCGGATGCATCTTCTCGGGGTATATATCGAGCATCGCCGCGTGATCGCGGCGCACCCTGACCCGGGCGCCGCGCTTCCAGTTCTCCCGATAGTCGCCGAAGACGTGGCCCGAGTCGGACTTGACCACCCGGCGGCCGTCGGGAAGTTCGACCAGTTGCAGGTGCAGCCCGAACGGCAGCAACACCCGGTCCTCCGGGAACGGCCAGCGCTCCTGCAGGAGCGCCAGGTAGGTGTCGAAGCGGTCGGCGTCCTTGTGGCCGCTCTGGATCTGGCGCACCTGGGAGCTAGGCAGCTCGCCGTCGATCAGGGCCGCCAGCGTCTCGGCGTTGACGGCGTCCTCCACCCCGGTCGGCCCGCGCCCCGGCAGCTCCGCCTGGACCTCGGTGCGGGGCTGGCGCTGCAGCTCTTCCGGATCACGGCCGGCGAGCAGCCGCTCGCTGATCGCCACCGTCGGGGTCTCCGCCGGGAAGGTGAAGCCCGGATCGAGCCGCCAGAACTCGCGGAACTCCGCCGCCCACGGCGCCGAGAGGCGCATCGACTCCGCGTACATCCGCTGCACCGCGCCGATGAAGCGCCCCTCGCCCTCGGCGCCGTCGGCGTGCCCGGCGACCCGGTCACGCTCCTCCCGGTACCACTCCTCGAAGGGCACCGACTTCTCCTCGCGCTCGCGCCGGATCTCCGCCCGGCGGGCCTCGGTGGCGGCAGCATCGAGGGCCCCGTCGGCGTCGAGCACGACGCCGTAGACGGAGCCGGCGAGCCGCGGGATCAGGTAGCCCTCGGCAACGTCGCCGGCCACAGCCGCCGGATCGCGCTCGAGCGGGTCGCCGATCCCCGCCCCGCCGCGCATCGGCGAGAGGTAGAGGTCGCCCTCGCGCATCGCGTCGGGCATCGTCAGCGTGCGCTGGTCGAAGTCGGCCTCGCCCTCGACGAGCCGCTCGATCTCCGATTCCTCCGGGTTGCCATCACGCACCGGGTACGGCAGGACGCCGCCGGCGAGCTCGAACATGTTCGTATTGCGGACGTTGTGCCGGTAGCTGGTGGCGCCCGGATAGCCGCCCCAGAGGCCGGACTGCATCGTCATCTTGCTGTTGCCGATGTTCTGGGTCTCGAAGAAGTCCGTCCCCCAGCACATGCGCAGGCTCTCCCAACCAGAGCCGCCGCGGAAGCGTCCCGCGCCCGCGGTCGAGGGCTTCACCGAGGCGCCCAGGTAGACGAACGGCTCGTTGATCTCCCACACCTCGCAGTCGCCCATGTCGCCCTGCGGGTTCCACATCGCCGCCGCGTAATCGAGCCCGTCGGTGAACATCCGGGCGCCGCCGCCGACGCAGGAGATCGAGAAGTTGGTGATCGCCGCCTGCTGGCCGTAGTGGTCGATACCGCCGCCCTGGAAGGTGTTTGCCGACATCGCGTACGGCGCCAGCACCTCCTCGACGAAGCCGCGCGCGTTGAGGCTCAGCGAGAGCGACTTCAGCACGCCGGTGAAGCTCGGCACCAGGAAGCGCCAGGGCGAGGCCGTCGATGCCTGCGGGTTCTGGTGGTTCGACCAGCTCCCCGGGGGGAAGTTGGTCTGCAGCGCGTAGTAGGCGCCGTCGTTGATCTTGTCGTTGGAGAGGAGCGTCTGGGTCAGGAGCACCCAGAGCCCGCCCTGCATCGCCGCAGTGGTGCAGTTGGCCGAGTGGTAACCCCAGGCCGAGGCACCCTCGAGATCGAGCTCGAGCCGCGCGTCGGGGGTGACCCGGACCTCCACCGGTGCGTGCATCAGCGAGTCGACACGGGCGCGCTCGGGCATCAGCGGCTCGTCGCCGAGCGTCATCTCGGAGAAGGCCGGCGCCCGATAGCGGCCGGGGACGGTCATCGTGAAGAGGCCGGAGCGGAAGGAGCGCCGGCCGTCCTCGATCAGCTCGGCGCAGAACTGCAGGTAGGTGTCGATGCCGACGTCGGCGATCAGGGCCTGCACCTGCTGGCGGGCGAGGAGACAACCGGAGAGCCGGGTGCGCTCGTCCAGGGTCCAGTACTTGGGCAGACGGGTCCCGCGGGCGGCCGCCTGCACGTGGTCCTTGAAGAGGCGGTCGTTGGCGCCGATCTTCCGCGCCGGGATGTCGATCCCGTCCTCGAAGCGGGAGATCGGGCCGAGCGGCAGGCTGCCCGGGGTGCTGGCGCCGATCTCGATCACGTGGGTGACGCCGGCGACCCAGCCGACCAGGCGGCCGTCGACGTGGATCGGCACGATCGTCTGCACGTCGGCGTTGTGGACGTCACCGATCAGCGAGTCGTTGTTGCAGAAGACGTCACCCGGGTTGATGCCCGGGTCCTCCTCGTAGCCTTCGCGGATCATGTACTTGATCGCGTCCGACATCGTGTGGACGTGGACGATCACCCCGGTCGAGAGCGCCACCGAGTCGCCCTCCGGCGTGTAGACCGCGAAGCAGAGCTCGCCGAGCTCCTTGACGATCGGGCTGGCGGAGATGTTGAGCGCCGTTTCGCGGGCCGTGACGAGGCCGCCGCGGAGCCGCGAGAAGACCTTCTCGAAGAGGATCGGCTCGTTCTGCTTCAGCTGCAGCTCGTCGGTGAGGCCGGCGTACGCCCCGGTCTCGCGGAACTGCCGTTCACGCTGCTCCAGCGCCTCACCGAGGCTGAGGTCGGGGCGGCGGATGTCGGATCCGATCGTGGTGGCCATTTTCAGTCCTTCCCGGCGTCGTCGTGGAGATGGAAGATGCGGTGCGTGTCGAGCTCGGCGACCCGCCGCGGCGGCACCGCCAGGGTGGTCGAGGGTGCCTCGACGATGGCCGGGCCGACGATGGACTGGCCGGCGCGGACGTCGTCCTGCTCGAAGATCGGGGTCTCCTGGGCATCGCCCAGCTCCGACCACCAGACCGCGCGGCTGCCCTTCGGCTGCGGCTCGGCGTCGGTCAGCTCTTCGCGCGGCAGCGCCGGCTTCTCGACCGGGGCCGAGGCGACGACCGCCACCGAGGTGATCGCATAACCGAGCTCGGGGGAGCTGGCCCCGGCGGCGTAGATCTTCGCGTAGAGCTCCTCGAAGCGGTCGATCAGGGCGCCGACGTCGTCGGGCCTCTCCTCGGAGGCGGCGACCTCGATGTCGTTCAGCTGACCCGCGTACTGCATCCGCACCAGCCGCTTCAGCGAGACCTGCTCGGCGCCGACGCCGCCCCGCTCGAAGGCCTCCACCCCGCGTTCGGCGAGCGTCGCCCAGGCATTCCGCAGCTTCTCCGCCGCCGCTGCCTCCTCGCCGCGCCGCAGGCCGAGCGAGTAGGTCTGGTCGAAGCGGTAGGAGAAGTCGGCGCAGGCACAGCCAAAGGCGGAGAAGCCGGCGGCCCAGGTCGGCACGATCACGTCGGCATAGCCGGCGCCGCGGGTATAGCCGCCGACGTGTAGCGGCCCGCCGCCGCCGTAACAGAAGAGGGTGTAGTCGAAGGCCGAGTAGCCCTTGCCCAGCACGCGCGCCAGCGCCGCGTAACGGAGCTGCTCCTCGAAGAGGTCGACGATGCCGCCGGCCGCCTCCTCGATCCCGAGCCCGAGCGGGTCGGCGACCTGGCGCTTGACCGCATCACGGGCGCGCTCCATGTCGAGGGTCACGGCGCCGCCGAGGAAGTAATCGGCGTTGAGGCGGCCGAGGATCAGGTTGAGGTCGGTGACGGTGACCGTCTCCACCCCGCCCTCGGGCCAGGCCGTGCCGATCCGCGCGCCGGCCGAGTCCGGCCCGATCTCCGGCCGGTTCGAGGTCGGGTCGATGCGCACGTGGGAGCCCGTCCCGGCGCCGATCGACTCGATCTCGACCATCGGCAGGTTGAGCAGGAAGCGGCCGATATCGGGGGTCTGGCGGATCGCCATCTCGCCCTCGTTGACGAGCGCCAGGTCGAAGCTGGTACCGCCGATGTCGGAGCAGACGACGCGCTCGAGGTCGAGCGCGTCGGCGAGGTAGCGGGCGCCGACGACGCCGCCGATCGGACCCGAGACCAGCGTCCGGGCGAGCTCGGAGGAGTCGATCGAGATCGTCCCCCCGTGGGCGGCCATCACCCGCAGATCGAAGCCCGCGCCGGCGGCGTCGACGGCGCGGTCGAGCCGGCCGAGCTGGTGGCGCGAGGGCTCGGCGGCGTAGGCCTCGATCAGGGTCGAGTTCAGCCGCGGCAGGTCGCCGCGCAGCGGGTAGAGCTGCGAGGAGAGGAAGACCGGCACGCCGGTGCCGCGCTCGGCCTGCAGCTCGGCGACGATCTCGCCGACCCGGCGCTCGTGGGCGTCGTTGACGAAGCTCTGCAGCAGGCAGACGACGATCCCCTCCACCCCGTCGTCGAGCAGCTCGATCGTCGCCTGGCGGACCTCGTCCTCGTACAGCGGCATCGCCTCCTTGCCGAAGAGGTCGATCCGGCCGCGCACGCCCTTCATCCGGTCGCGCGGGACGAGCGGCTCGTTGTGGTAATGGGTGGTGACGTGCAGGCGGTCGGCGTAGGTCATGCCGAGCCAGGTCTGCAGGCCCCGCTCCAGGCGCAGATAGTCCTCGAGGCCGCCGGAGACGATGCAGCCGATCCGCAGGCCCTTGCGCTCGAGCAGGCGGTTCAGCATCGCCGTGCCGGAGAAGACACCGGAGACGATCGACGGGAACGCCTCCTCCGCCGTGGTGCCCCACTGGCCGAGCGCGTCGGCAGTCGACTCCAAGAGGCCCCGCGACTCGTCGTCGGGGGTCGTCTGGGCCTTGCCGACGACGAACGCTCCGGCTTCGTCGACGAGAAAGCTGTCGGTCATGGTGCCGCC
This sequence comes from Actinomycetota bacterium, assembly GCA_018268415.1. GTDB lineage: Bacteria > Actinomycetota > Thermoleophilia > Solirubrobacterales > 70-9 > VAYN01. The sequence goes on from JAFDWO010000027.1 coordinate 6,964, forward strand.
CGCGTCGTAGGCGATCACCCGCGGGACTGATTTCGCGGCTGGGTTCATCTGACTCTTCCTTCCTCGCGTCGCCCGTCTTCCGGTCTGGTGGCCCGGCGGAGCTCCGATTGCCTTCCCTGGCGCAGCCTAGCAAATTGAATACAGTGTGTGCGATGTGCTCGGACGACCGCCTGTCGGAATCGTGCATGCACCAAATTCAATCCGTTACACTTCGTTTTCAGATGGAGGCGGTAAGCGCAGGGCTGCCCGAGATTTCGCTCACCCGCAACGGGTCCGAGAGCGACGAACCGCTCGTCGACGCGGTCTACAACGCCCTGCGCGACGCGATCTGCGACGGGCGCCTCGCCTCCAACCAGAAGCTGCCGCAGATCCCGCTCGCCGAACACCTGGGGATCTCCCGGACCCCGGTCCGTGACGCGCTGCAGCGCCTCGCCCAGGAGGGTCTCGTGCGCGCCGTCTCCTTCCGCGGCTTCGTCGTCAGCGAGTTCTCGACCCGCGAGGTGCTCGACGTCTACCAGGTGCGGATCGCGCTCGAACCGATGGCGGTCGGCGAGGCCTTCCCCAGCTACACGCGGATGGACCTCGCCCGGCTCGGCGACCTCTGCGATCGCATGCAGTCGACCGACGTGGCGGACCTCTCCGACCTCTACGCGCTGAACGGCGACTTCCACCGGGTGCTGGTCGAGCCCTGCCCGAACCGGGTCGCGGTGCGAACCCTGACCCAGCTCTGGGCCCTCCCCTCCTCGCTGCGCGTGTTCCACGCCCAGGCCTCGAGCGGCGTCGCCATGCGCGACAGCGTCGGCGAGCACCGCCAGATCCTCGCCGCCCTCGAAAAGGGCGACCGGGACCTCGCGGTCAAGCGGGTGGAAGCGCACATCCGCAAGGCGGAGAAGGACACGATCGCCGCCCTCGACGAGGGCTGATCGGGCCCCGCGGCTCACCGCCGCTCCCCGACCTCGAGCTCACCCAGGACCTCCTCGGTATCCGCGCCCAGCCGCGGTGCCGGGCCGCCGACCCGCAACGGCGTCTTGGAGAGCGTGAACGGCGCCCCGATCGACCAGATCGTGCCGGCGCTCGGGTGCTCGAGCTCGACGATCCCGCCGGTCTCGACCAGGTGCGGGTCGGTGAAGAGATCCTCGACCCGCACCACCGGACCGCAGGGGACGCCGCGCTCGCTCAGCACCTCGAGCCAGTGGGCGACCGGCCGGGTCGCAAAGGTGGCGGTCAGATCGGCGGTCAGCTCCTCGACGTGGGCGACCCGGCTGGGGTTGGTCGCATAACGCTCCTCAGCCGCGAGGTCGGGCCGCTCGAGCGCCTCGCAGAGGCGGACGAAGTTGCGGTCGGTGGCGACCGCCAGGGTGAACCAGCCGTCCGCCGCCTCGAAGGCCCCGTAGGGAGCGACGTCCCCCTGGGCGGAGATCTCGATCTCCTCGGCGCCGGTCACCATCCGGTAGGCCTGGGCGTAGAGGATGCCGCGGAAGAGGTCGGCCTCGACCAGCTGGCCCTCCCCGCTCCGCTCGCGCGCGTACAGCGCCGCCAGGATCCCCTGCGTCGCCAGCGAGGCGGCGAAGGTGTCGGCGATCGTCACGATCAGGAGCTCCGGCGGACCACCGCCGCCCTGCCGCGCCATCACCCCGGACATTCCCTGCAGGATCAGGTCGAAGGCGGGGCGATCGCGGTAGGGCCCGCGCGGGTCGAAGCCGGTGACCGAGCAGTAGACGAGGCCCGGGTTGTCGGCGCCCAAGGTCTCATAGTCGATCCCGAGGCGCTTGGTCACTCCGGGGCGGAAGTTCTCGATCACCACGTCGGCGTCGGCGGCGAGGCGCTGGGCCTTCTCGCGGTCGCCCTCGTCCTTGAGGTCGAGGACGACGCTGCGCTTGCCCCGCCCGAGCGCCATGTAGTTCATCCCCTCGCCGCCGAGGAAGGGCGGGCCGAAGTGGCGCGCCTCGTCGCCACCGGCGGACTCGACCTTGATCACGTCGGCGCCGAGGTCGGCCAGCGTCATGCTGGCCAGCGGCCCGGCGAACAGCCGCGAGAAGTCGAGGACCTTGATCCCGGCGAGCGGCCCCGGCGCCCCCGGATCGGCCGGCGGCCGCGGCCTGGCGCTCCCGCCGCTCACCGGACCGCCCCCGCGATCCGCGCCCGCTCGACCACCCAGTCGTAGGGCAGCTGGTGGGTCGGGGTGCGCTCGAGGCCGAGCTCGGGGTGCCAGATCAGCCCGAGCAGCTCGTGCTCGGGATCCTCGACCGCCTCGATCGAGCCGTCGTCGGCCAGCACCGACGCGATCAGCCCGGCGCCGATCGCGCCGGGGGCCTGATGGTGGACGCAGGTCGCCTCGACCCGGTTGCGGCCGAAGACCTGGTAGGCGAGCGTGCCCTCGAGCACGTTGACGTCGTGGACCCGGACCCGCCCCAGCGCGTCGACGTGGATGTCTTGGGCGGCCGGGTGGCTGACGCCGTCGCGCAGGCTGCCGCCGCGGTAGACGTTGATCAGCTCCATCCCGCGGCAGACCCCGAGCACCGGGATCTCGCGTTCGAGCGCGCCCCGGAGCATCGCCAGCTCGAAGGCGTCACGGATCGGGTCGGCGTCGAGCGCGGCCCCCTCGTCACCGCCGTAGAGCGCCGGCGAGAGATCGCAGCCGCCCGGCAGGACCAGGCCGTCGATCACCGCGAGCGCGGCATCGACCACCGCCTCCACCTCTTCCTCGACCGCCGGGAAGATCAGCGGCGCGCCGCCCGCGAGGATCACCGCGCGGACGTAGTTGCGGCCGACGTAGTAGCTCTGCAGGGCGCCCTCGGTCACCGGCACCCCGGCGCGGCCGCTGGTCAGTCCGATGCGCGGTCTGGGCGTTGAGTTCTCTGTATTCATTCTGTTGCCGACACCACCCTTCCTTGGTCTCTCGGTCCTTGTCAGCTAGGCCTTCGCCGTCAGCTCGCGCCGCAGCAGATCGGTCATCTCGGCGACCGAATCGCAGGGGTTGAGCCCCTCCTCGCGCAACATCGGCCGCACGTCGGTCGCCTCCCCCTCCTCGGTGTCCTCGTTGAGGCGGCCGCCGAGGAAGACGATCGGCTCGACCCCGCGGCTGTGCAGCTCCTCGCGCACCTGGCGGCCGAGGCTGAGGGCCATCCCGTTGTAGGTCGAGATCGCCACCGCGTCGGCGGCGGTCTCGACGCTGACCTTGGCGATCTCCGGCGAGTTGACGCTGGTCCCCAGCGAGGTCACCTCGGCCCCGCAGGCTTCGAGCGCCTCGACCAGCACGAAGAGGCCGTACTCGTGCACGTCGCTGGAGGCGGCGACGACGCGGACGCCGCCGAGATCGGGCAGCGCCCCCTCGCCGCCGAGGCCGCGCAGCACCTTCTCCTTGGCGCCCATCAGGCGGACCAGGGTGTCGGTCGGCTCGACCGGGGCGAAGCCGCGCGGGTAGCCCGGATCGGGCTCGCCGGCGTTGAAGAGCTCCTCGATCGTGGCGGCGCCGAGACGCCGCGTCGCCAGCATCAGCTGCAGTGGGTCCTTGGTGTCGACGCCGATCTCGGCGAGCCCCTTGAGGATGTTCTCGAACACGCGCCGGCCGCCGGCGAGGATCCGATCGCGCATCGCGTAGATCGGCGCCCAGTCGACGATCTCGGGGCAGGCCCGGGCGCGTCGCTCGGCCTCGCTGGCGATCACCAGCGATTCGATCAGCTCCGCGACGGTCGGGATCCGGCTCGCCTCGGAGACCGGGGTCGCGTGGACGGAGCCGCCGGTCGGGTGCTTCAGCTCGCGGGCGATCGTGTACATCACGTCGGTCGCGACGATCACCGCGTTGCGGTCGAAGTCGTCCTCGAGCCCGAAGGAGTTGGTGTCACCGTGGGTGAACGAGGGGGGCGTCCGGGTGGTGTTGATCGCGTCCATCGCGAGGCCGTGCGCCTGCTTGCGGACCGGGTCGGCGAAGGTCGAGCCGAAGCTCTGCGAGTGGGCGGCGCCGATCAGATCCTCGGCCACGTAGCGGTGGAACATGCACCAGCCGAGGAAGGTCGCGAGATCGTGGAAGGAGGCGCAATATCCATCCTCGACGTAGGACTCGAGGACGACCCCGTCCTCGCGCTTGGCGGCGATCATCGCCACCGCTTCCACGCAACCGGTCATCTGGCGGACGTCGTCGTCCCAGAGCGGGTAGCCGTACTGGAACTGGGCGAGGCTGCCGATATAGCCGAAGCCGGCGCGGAGCAGCGCCTCGACGTTGGTGGTCGCCGCCGGCGAACCGACGCCGTGGTCGTTCCACACCGGCATCACCGGCGTGTCGCGGGCCGCACCCACCCAGTCCTCCTCCCCGTACATCATGATCCCGGTCTCCGCCAGCGCTTCCTCGCGCAGCCCGGGCGGCAGGCCCATGCGCCGGTCGGGGATCAGCGAGACCCGGTCGAGGGTGAAGTGCCGGCGCTTGCCGGCGTCGACGATCTCTTCGAGCGCCTCGCGGGTCTCGGCCCAGGTTTTGTAGCCGAGGTTGATGTAGGTGGTGATCGTGCCGTCCTCGCGGCAGCGTTCCTTGTACTCGCGGTCGCTGCGGGCGCCGTGCATCTCGACGTAACGGGCGCGGCCGACCGGGATCGAGGCGGCCCTCTCCTTGGCGGCGCGGACGACCTCGCGGCCGTCGGGCAGGTCGGCCGGGATCAGTTCGTGCAGGTCAGCGTTGACAGACGACATCGCACTCCTCCTTCTCGGTCGCCGCGCCTGGCCCGATCGCCGTGCGCGCCAGGTTCTCCGCCGCCTCCTCGTCCTCGTCCGCGAGCAGCCCGGCGGCGGCGAGGATCGAGCCGGCGTCGATCCGGGTCTCCACCCGCCCGGGCAGCAGGCGGTCCTCGCGCCCCTCCTGCGCGGCGGCGAGGCAACCGTCGAGTTCGGCCGGTGACATCTGCGACATCACCCCGCCGCTGCCGACCAGCATCCGCACCGCGCCGAGGTCACGCCCACGGCGCTCCAGCACCGCCCCTTCGTTGGTCAGGGTCAGGGTGCGCAGGCCCGCGTGGCGCCGCAGGGCGACGGTGATCGCGGTCCGGGCGAGGGCGCGGTCGAGCTCGCGGCCCTCCGCGTCGGCGGGGATCAGGCCCGGCTCGGCGGCGCGCCGCTCGGCACCCGGCCGCATCGCCGCGGCCGCGGCGGCGGAGAGCAGGCCCTCGGCCTCCCCTGCCGCGACGATCCCCGGTGCGTTCCAGCGCATCCCGAGGTCGGCCTCGACCGTCCGCGCCGCCGGCGGCTGGCCGAGCATCTCGTGCTTGTAGCCGGGCCGCCTGATCGCCGGCGCCCAGGAGTGGACGTCGGTGGTGGCGCCGCCGATGTCGACCGCGATCACGCCGCCGCCGAGCTCACCTTCCGCCTCGAGCGCGCCGGCCAGCACCTCGACCCCGCGCAGGGCGGCATCGGGCGTGGCCATCCGGACCAGCTCCTTCAGGGTCGACGCCGAGCCGCCGAGCTTGCCGCCGATGACGTGCTCGATGAAGAGCTCGCGGACCAACCGTCGGCACGGCTCCGGATCGACCTCGCCGACCGCCGGCATCACGTTGGGGGCCGGGAAGACCGGCGTGCCGGCGGCGTGCAGGATCGCCGCGGCGTCCTCGGCGGCGGCAACGTTGCCCGCCAACACCACCGGGACCGGGGCCCGGGCGGCGGCGAGCGCCCGCGCGCTGCGCAACAGGTTCTCGCGATCGCCACCGTCGGTGCCGCCGGCGAGGAGGACGATGTCGGGACGCTCCTCGAGCAGCTCGTGGGCGGCCGCCGGGTCGGCGAGGCCGCCGCTGCGGACCTCGAGCACGCGGGCGCCGGCGCCGAGCGCCGCCTGCCGGGCCGCCTCGGCGGTGAGGTCCGCGATCAGGCCGACGACGCCCATCCGCAGCCCGCCACCGGCGCTCGAGCAGGCGATCGTCCGCACCGGCCCGCCGAGCTCGGCGGCGATCGAGTCGAGCGCCGCGCCGAGGCCGTCCATCACGTCGGTGTCGATGGTGGTCCGGTGCTGCGCGGCGGCGATCAGTCCACCACCGGGGGAGACCGCCCGCACCTTGGTGAAGGTGCTGCCGAAGTCGACCAGGACGGTGGGACCGCCGCCGCTCACGCGAGCTCCACCCGTGAGTACCGGGCCCGCTCCCAGTCGGCGGCTGACAGGATCGCCAGCTCGACCTCCGGCTCGAGGGCCTCGAGGTAGGCGCCGACCAGCGGCCCGGGCAGGATCCGCGCCGCCAGCTCGCAGTCCCGCAGGCGCTCGTAGGCCTCGACGTAGGTGCGCGGCAGCTGCGGCAGGTCCTGGGCATAGGCGTTGCCGACCACCGGCGGCGGCGGCTGCAGCTCGCGCTCGATCCCGTCGAGGCCGGCGAGGACCTGGGCGCCCATCGTCAGGTAGAGGTTGCAGTCCGAGGCGCCGTCGCGGTGCTCGATCCGCGTCCCCCCCTCGCCGCCGAGCACGGCGCGGACCGCGGTGGTGCGGTTGTCGGTGGCCCAGGAGGCGACCGTCGGCGCGAACGATCCGTCGGCGCGCCGGTGGAAGCCGTTCGGGGTCGGCGAGCCGAGCAGGGCGAAGGAGGGAACCGACTCGAGCATGCCCGCCAGGTAGGCAAGGCCGATGTCGCTGAGGTCCTCCGGTGGGCGGAAGAACAGGTTCGCCCCGTCCCGCCAGAGGCTCTGGTGGACGTGGATGCCGCTGGAGGAGCGCTCGGTCCACGGTTTCGGCAGGAAGACCGCGTCGAGCCCGGCGCGCCCGGCCAGCTCGGAAACGTAGAGCCGCGCCAGCGTCGCCTGGTCGGCGGCGACGAGGAGCGGCGCGTGGGAGATGTTGATCTCGACCTGGCCGCCGCCGTACTCCGGGTTCGAGGCCTCGACGCCGATCGCCATCGCCCGCAGCTCGTTGCGCACGGCGGTCACCGTCGGCTCGGTCTCCAGCCGCGAGAGACTGTAGTTGTCGATCTCCTCGTAGACCGGTTCACCGCTCGCCGGATCGACGAGGTAGAACTCGAGCTCGACCGCTGCCTCCACCGCGAGGTCGCGCGCCGCCGCGCGTTCGACCACCGAGCGCAGGAACCCGCGCGTACAGCAGGGGCTCGGCGCACCGTCCTCGTAAAGGTCGGCGACGCAGACCGCGACGGCGGGGTCCCAGGGCAGGGCCCGCTCGGTCGACCAGTCGGGGCGCAGCTCGAGCATCGCCGTCCCGTCGGGGGTGCCGTCGTAGCCGGAAACGACCCGCGAGCGCGGCACGGTCAGGCCGCCTGCCTCACACGCCTCGCGGCCGGCGCGGAGGACCTGGGTCCGTCCGATCAGGTCGGTCCAGGCGATGTCGACCCAGCGCGCCTCCATCAGCCGATCGCCCAGTAACGGTCGAGCTCCCAATCGGTGATCGCGGCGGCGAAGAGGTCGGCCTCCTCGCGCATCAGCGGCGCCGCGTTGGCGACGAAGTCGGTGCCCAGCCATTCGGCCGCCCAGGCGCTCGCGGCGAGGGAGTCGGCGGCGGCGCGCAGGTCGCCGACCGGCGCGACGGGGATCTCCACCTCCGGGTCGAGCGCGGCGCCGACGGCGGCGGCGATCGCCATCAGCGCGGTCGCCGGGTCGGCTTCGGCGGCGGCCCCGAGCCCGCGGACGAGGATCCGGTCCGCATCGTCGGAGCCGGTCACCGAGGGCTGCGCCGGGCCGGCTTTGAAGGCGGTGACCGAGGGCTGCAGGAGGCCGCGGAGCGTCGTCAGCGCGGCGGCGAGGCGAGCCGGGTCGAGTGCCGCGGCACCGCCCACCGACAGCTCGACGTCGAGCAGTGCGGGCGCCGCGAAGCCCGGCAGCATCGTCATGAAGACGGCAGTGGGCCCGGCGCCCACGCTCAACTCCTTCAGCGCCGCCTTAGCGATCATCGCCTGGTCGGCGGCGACCTCGAGGTCGAGGACGGCGAGGTCGAGCCCGAAGCCGCCGTCCGGTCGGGCGTCGATCGAGCGCACCGCGACGCCGCTGCGCAGCAAGCCCTCCGCGGCGGTCCGGAGCAGGCCCGCCCCCACCTCGCCGCGAGCCCGGCCGCCGGGGCCGAGCAGGGCCGGCGCGCCCCGCCCGCACATCAGCCGGCCACCGAGGGTGACGCGCGCCCCGAGCTCCACGCCGCGCTCGGCAAGCCGCGCCAGCACCGCCGGCAGGACGTTGCGGGCCGGGACCCCGAGGACCTCACCCCCGTGGGTCTGCAGGGTGCCGAGCACGTAGGCCTCACCGTCGAGCCAGCCGACCGGACCCAATGAGTCGAGCCGCGGCTCCAGGTACATGTCGGGATAGCCGGTCTCGAAGTTGGAGAACGGGGTCGATTCGTAGATGTCGCAGTTGACGTCGGTCACCGCCATGCCGTCGCAGAAGCTGATCCGGCGCCCCGGGTTCGCCAGGAAGGTGGCGACCGGCAACCGCTTGCCGCGCCAGGTGCCGAAGCGGTCCGACCAGGAGACGCGGACGGTGTGCACCGACCCGTCGGCGGCGGCGCGCTCCAGCCACTCGAGGCTCTGCTTGCCCATCTCGACGCTCAACCTTCCTCCTCCACCCGCTCGAACAGGGTGGCGATCCCCTGCCCGGCGGCGATGCAGAGCGAGGCGATGCCGTAACGGGCACCGCGGCGCCGCATCTCGTGCAGCAGGGTGACGGTCAGCCGGGTGCCGGAGTTGCCCAGGGCGTGGCCGAGCGCGATCGCCCCGCCGTTGACGTTGACCCGCGACTCGTCGAGGTCGAGCCCGCGGATGCAGGCGACCATCTGCGCGGCGAAGGCCTCGTTGATCTCGACCAGCTCGACCTCGTCCAGGTCCACGCCGGTCCGCGCGAGGAGCTTCTTGATCGCCTCGATCGGGGCCAGCGAGAAGCGCGCCGGCGGCAGCGCCGCCACCGCGGTGCCGACGACGCGGGCCAACGGCCGGGTGCCCGCGGGGAGGTCGAGGTCATCGGCGGCGAGGACGAGGGCGCTGGCGCCGTCGCTGACCGGCGAGGCGTTGCCGGCGGTGATCTGGGGAGCGAGCGGGTCGTAGGGCCGCAGCGCCGCCAGCCGCTCGAGGCTGGTGTCGGCGCGGATCGTCTCGTCGGCGGCGAACCAGTCCTCGCCGACGCGGACGGGGGCGATCTCGTCGTCGAAGCGGCCCGCGGCGGCGGCGGCGGCGGCGCGGTGGTGGCTGCGCTCGGCGAAGGCGTCCATGGCGGCGCGGGAGATCCCGAGCTCGTCGGCGATCAGCTGGGCCGCCTGCGGCATCTCGATCATCGTCCCATCCGCCTCGAGCGCCGGGTGCTGGGGCCCCCCGGCGCCGCTGAACATCGAGTCACGGGCGGCGATCGGGCCGACGTACTTGGCCCCCTGCGGCTTGAGGACGGGCCAGGTGGAGCGGCTCATCGTCTCGACCCCGGCGGCGACGCCGGCGTCGTAGCCGCCCGCGGCGATGCCGTGGGCGAGCGCGTTCAGCGCGGCGAGGCCGGAGCCGCAGAAGCGGTTCATCGAGACGCCCGCGACGCTCGCCGGCAGGCCCGCCAGCAGCGCCGCGTAACGGGCGACGTTGCCCATCGCCTCGCCGGAGGCGTTGACGATGCCGACCGAGACCTCGTCGAGCCGCTCGGGGTCGACCGCGGCACGATCGACCGCCTCGCGGAGGATCCCCGCGAGCAGATCGTCGGGCCGCGTCCCCGAGAGCGAGCCGGCGTGCCTCCCCACCGGGGTGCGGACCGCGGAGAGGACGAGTGGGGAGCGTGGCAGCGACGCCGGCGGCATCAGGCGTCGGCCCGCCGCGAGCGCTGGATGATGATCGTCGCGATCGTGATCGAGGTGACCGAGAACACCGCGATGATCGTCAGGATCGCGTTGACGACCGGCGAGAAGCCCTGCCGCAGGAGCGTCCAGATGTGAACCGGCAGCGTCTGTTCGGCGCCGCTGACGAAGAAGGTCACGATCACCTCGTCGAAGGAGACGGTGAACCCGAGCAGGGCGGCGGCGATCAGGGCGGTGCGGATCGACGGGAAGATGACGTTGAGGAAGGTCCTGATCGGGCCCGCGCCGAGGTCCATCGACGCCTGCTCGAGCGAGGGGTCGAGCGCCCGCATCCGCTGGGCGACGATGAACAGGATGATCGGGGTGATGAAGGTGACGTGGGCGATCACGATCGCCAGCATCCCCGGCTGGATCCCGACCTGACGGAGCGCCAGCAGCAGGGCGATCCCCAGCACCATCCCCGGCATCACGAACGGCAGCGCGATCAGGCCCTGCAGGATCGCCAGGCCGCGCATCCGCACCCGGGTGAAGAGGATCGCGAACGAGGTCCCGGCGATGCAGGCGATCGTCACCGAGATCACCGAGACCTTGAGGCTGAAGACGAGCGCGTCGATCATTTCGCTGTCGTGGGCGAGGCGGTCGTACCAGTGGGTGCTGAACGCGTGGATCGGCAGGCTCTGGACCGAGGCGGCGTTGAAGGAGAAGATCGCCATCACGATCACCGGCGCGTAGAGGAAGAAGTAGATGAGCAGGCAGTAGAGGAACGCGGCGACCCGGGCCCAGCTCCATTCCCGCTCCGCCTCGACCGGCGCCGGGGCCGGCGGCGAGGGCGCGGGGACCGCGATCGATCCGGCGGTACTGCTCATGCGGTCTCTCCTTCGAGGACGATGCGCTTGCGCAGGAGGAGCGAGAGGAGGCCGAGGACGACCAGCGTCATCACCACCGTGCTGAGCGCGAGCGCGGCGCCGTAGGGCCAGTTGTTGAGGGCGCCGAAGGCCTGGAGGACCACCGAGCCGACCATCGTGCCGCTGAGGCCGCCGACCAGGGTCGGGCTGACGTAATCGCCGAAGACGATCACGAAGACGAGCATGAAGCCGATCACCGCGGCGGGCCGGGCGATCGGCCAGATCACGGTCCGGAAGGTGCGCAGCGGCGAGGCGCCGCAATCCGCCGCGGCCTCGAAGAGGTTCGGCGGGATGCGGTCGAGCAGCGTGTAGGAGCTGAGGAAGACATAAGGGATGCCGACGTAGGTCATCACCACCGCCACCGCCCAGGGTGAGTAGAGGAAGACGGTCGAGGGGTGGCTGATCACCCCGATGCTCTGGAGGAAGCCGTTCAGGATCCCGTTTTCACCGAGGATGATCTTCCACGAGTAGACCCGCATCAGGAAGCTGACCCAGAGGGGCACGATCACCAGCAGCGCGGCGTAGAACTTGAACCGGCCGAAGTACCGGACGACGACGTAGGCGAGCGGGAAGGCGATCAGGGTCGCCAGGGTGGCGGCGCCGCCGGCGATCAGCAGCGAGCGCCACATCAGCGTCAGCACCGCGTCGGACTGCACCACTTTTTCGTAGTTCTCGAGGGTGAAGGTCTTGTTCACCCCGAACAGTTCGTTCTTCCAGAAGCTATAGAGGACCAGCACCAGGTTGGGGGCGATGACGAGCAGCCCGACCCAGACGATCGCGGGCAGCGCCAGCAGGTACCGGGCCGCGCCGCGCAGCTTTTCGGTCGGGCGGCCCATCACTTCGCCGCGGCCGGCTCGGCTTCCGGGGCGATCCCGACGGCGTCGGCGCGGTTCCAGCCGACGGCGACCTTCTCGCCCGGACCGAAGCTGCCGACGTCGCCGCGCGCTTTGACCAGGTGCTCGCCGACCCGGATCCGCAGCTGGATGTCCGACCCCTGGTAGATCGCCTCCTCGACGACCCCTTCGAGCCGGTTGTCGCAGCCGTCCGCGTCGCCGCCGAGGCGGATCGCCTCGGGGCGCACCGAGAGGCTGTAGGTGGGCGTGTCCGGCACGTCGGCGACCTCGAGGTCGATGCTGCCGGCGCTCGCCCGACCCGCCCCGGTCCCGGTGCAGTCCAGGAGGTTGGTGCTGCCGACGAACCGCGCCACGAAGGGGGTCGCCGGGCGCGAGTAGACGTCCTGCGGGGTGCCGATCTGGTGCACCCGACCGTCGGCCATGATCGCGATGTGATCCGACATCGCCAGCGCCTCGCCCTGGTCGTGGGTGACGTAGACGAAGGTGATCCCGACCTCGCGCTGGATGTGCTGCAGGACCACCTGCATCTCCTGGCGCAGCTTCAGGTCGAGGGCGCCGAGCGGCTCGTCGAGGAGGACCAGTTGCGGTTCGGCGATCAGGGCCCGGGCCAGCGCGACGCGCTGGCGCTGGCCGCCGGACAGCTGGTGCGGCATGCGGTCGGCGAAGTCGGCGACCGCGACCCGCTCGAGGAACTCCTGGACCCGCGACTTGATCTCGCCCTTGCCGACGCCGGCCATCCGCAGCGGATAGCCGACGTTCTGGCGCACGTTGAGGTGGGGAAACAGCGCGTAGCTCTGGAACACCGTGTGGATCGGGCGCTTGTACGGGGGGCGCCGGGTGATCTCGGTCTCGCCGAGGAAGACGCGCCCGGCGGTGGGGCGCTCGAACCCGGCGATCATCCGCAGGGTCGTGGTCTTGCCGCTGCCGCTCGGGCCGAGCAGCGAGTAGAACTCCCCCGGCTGGATGACGAGGTCGATGTTGTCCACCGCCGGGGTCTTCGTCCCCGGATAGATCTTCGAGACCTGCTCCAGGCGGACCACGTCCTCGGCGGCCGACCGGACCGGGTCACGACGGCGCGCGGTGGATGCCGGGGACGAGGACTCGTCCCCGCCCACGGTGACTTCCGAGGTGCGCGCCGGATCCGTCACAGTGAGATCTTGAATTCGTTCCACAGTTCGAGCCATTCTTCGAGGTTCGGAACGCGCTTGTTCAGGGCCAGCTTGGAGAAGAAGGGCTTGCCTTCCGCCGTGTAGGGGAGCAGCGTCGCGTTCAGCGCCTGTTCGTTCAGGCCCGCTTCGACGGCTTCTTTGGATTCCGCCAGCTTCAGCGGGAGGATGCCGGTGTTACTGCTTTCGGCGGCGAAGCGTGCCTGCCACGGAACCGTGAGTGTGTAGTTGATGAAGTCGTAGCAGAGGGCCGCCTTCTTGGCCCCCGCCTTGGTCATCACGTAGTTGTCACTCCACGTCGGCACACCTTCGGGCGGCAGTTTCTGGGTCATCTTGATCCCGTTGTCCCGCAGCGCCGTCTGGGTGGAGATGTTGTAGAGGATCCCCATCGTGACGTCGCCGTTGGCGAAGTCGTTGGTCTGATCTTCGATCGAGGCCGAGAGGTGGGTGACCTGGGGGCGCAGTTCGGTAAGGGCCTTCTTCATCCCTTCCATCTGCTTTTCGTCAAGGTCGTAGGGATCCGGGTACCCGAGCATGATCGGGATGAACGGCATGATCGTGGTCGGATCGTCGACCAGGCTCACCTTGCCGGTGTAGGCCGGGTCGTAGAGGGATTTCCAGGCGACCTTCGGCGTCGGCGTCTTGCCCGGGAGCCAGCAGATCGGCTCGTCACCCCAGTTGTAGATGATCGCCCAGTTCTGACCTTTGTATTCGGTGGCGTCCCGCCAGGGCAATTCCGTAAGGATGTTTTTCATGTTCGGGACCGCCGACTGGTCCGGCGGGACGATCAATCCGGCGTCGGCGTAGTTCTCCACCCAACCCGACGTGGCGAGGACGAGGTCGAACCCTTCCGGGTCCGCCTGGACCTTCGCGAAGCCGTCGGAGACCGAACCGAACAGCTGTTTCTTGATCGTCACCCCGCGCAGCTGTTCGTATTCCTTCAGCCAGGCGTTTTCGTGGTAGCTGGCCCAGGTGAACAGGTTCAGCGTTTCCCCTTTGAAGGACGCCGGATCGGTCTTGCCGACGGTTGCCACCGACGCCGACGACGGCCCTGACGAGCTCGACCCGCAGGCGCTGAGGGCAAGGGCGGCACCACCGGCCGCTGCCATGCCGAGCGCGTGGCGTCGTGAGAATCGGTTGTTCTTCTCGAACTGGGGACCAGGGGTCATCAGGCTCTCCTCTTCACGTTGACCGCACTCTTGTCTCGCACTTTCACTTCCACCGACAACTGACTCCTCAGGGCACCGGCGCGATCGCCGTCTGCCCACCGTCCATGAAGAGGCTCGAACCGGTGAGAAACTCCGGCGCCTCGTTCGCCAGGTACACGACGAAGTTGGCCAGCTCCTCGCTGCGGCCGAGCCGGCGCAGCGGGTTTACCCGGCCCAGGTCCTCCTCGGTCGCCTCGGCGACGAACTCGGCGATCATCGGCGTGTCGACCCAACCGGGCGCGATCGCGTTGACCGCGATCCCGGTGCCCGCCAGATCCACCGCCATCGACCGGGCCAACGACATCACCGCCGCCTTGGCGGCGCTGTAGTGCGCCGTTTCGGGCTCGGAGACGCGGCCGTTGATCGAGGAGAAGAGGACGATCCGGCCACCCTCGCCGCCGTCGCGCATCGCCCGCGCCGCGGCCGCCGCGACCAGCATGCTGCCGCGCAGGTCGATGTCGAGGCAGGAGTCCCAGTCCTCGGCGGACATCTCGAGGATGTGCTTCGGCTCGAAGGTGGCGGCGGCGGTGACGGCGACGTCGACCCGCCCGAGCCGGGCGACGGCGTCGGCGACGAGGCCCTCGCATTCGGCAGGATCGCCGACGTCGGTCGGCCGCACCTCGAGCACCGCGTCGTCGTGCGCGGCGCGGATCGCCGCGGCGGTCTCGTTCAGCTTCTCCTCACGCCGCCCGGCCAGCACGACGGCCAGCCCGGAGGCCGCCAGGGCCTGGGCGCACGCGGCCCCCATCCCGGTACCGGCGCCGGTGACAACGGCTACACGACGGTCACTCATCCCAGATCCTCACCCTTCCGGCGCCGACCGACGCCTTGCGGCGACGATATCCGGTGCACTCGTTGAATGCAAGCCGTTCGCGGACTGTGCTTACGCATGACTGATCCCCCTCGATTACTGTGCGATGAAGCCGCCGTCGATGACGAGCTCGGTGCCGGTCACGAACGACGCTTCGTCCGAGGCGAGGTACACGAGCCCATGTGAGATCTCCCCCGGCTGCGCGCCCCGCTTCAGCGGAGTCGCCTCGGCCAGGAACTCGGCCACCTCCGGACCCTCTTCGTCGTTCATCGGGGTCAGGACCCAACCCGGGCAGACGCTGTTCACCCGGATCCCGTCGCCCGCGTAGGTCAGCGCGGCGCTCTTGCTCATCAGCGTCACGGCGCCCTTCGAGGCCTGGTAGGAGATGTAGTCCTCGGCGCCGACCATCCCCCAGATCGAGGAGGTGTTGATGATCGAACCGCCGCCGGCCCGGCGCAGCGCCGGAATCGCGGCCTTCATGCCGAGGAAGACGCCGGTCTGGTTGACCGCGATGACCTTGTCCCAGTGCTCCTCGGTTTCCTCGGTGACCGAGGCCATGCCGAGGATGCCGGCGTTGTTGACCAGCACGTCGAGCTTGCCGAAGCGCTCCTCGGCGAGGGCGACGGCGGCCTGCCAGTCGGCGGTCCGGGTCACGTCGAGGTGGGTGTAGACGGCCGCCAGCCCGCGATCGGAGATCGCCTTCGCGACCCCTTCTCCCAGCTCGTCACGGACGTCCCCGAGGACGACGCTCGCACCCTCTTCGGCGAAGCGCTCGGCGTGTGCTGCGCCCTGTCCACGGGCGGCCCCCGAAATCAGTGCGACTTTCCCAGATAGACGATCACCCATCGAACGATCTTCCCTTCTCGTCGAGTAGTTCCCGGGCGACCCTAGCAAATGAACTCACTGCATGCAACCACAACAAAGGCGGATTCCGACCCGTCGCCCGCGGGGGCCCAGGTCAGGCCTCGGGCTCCTCGCCGAGGGCCTCGAGAAGGCCCTGGAAACGGCGCTCTCCCGCGACGGTCTGCGCGCCGGCGTCGAGGAACCGGGCCATCCGCCGGCGCGCGGCGGGTGCCGACTTGAGGACGTCGAGGAGGAGGGCCTCGAGGGCGAACCCGGTCTGGCCGGGCCCGTCCGCGGCGCTGCTCGCGGCGAGCTTGGTGATCGCGACGACCTCGGGCTGGTAGGAGGCGATCCGCCCGGCCAGGCGATTGACCAGCTCGTCCAGCTCACCCTCCGGCACCGCCCGGTTGACGAGGCCATAACGCTCGGCCACCTCGGCGGTGAGGTCGTCGCCGCCGAGCAGCATCTCGAGCGCGCGGGCGCGGCCGATGGTCGCCGGCAGGCGCTGGGTGCCGCCGCCGGCGGCGAGGATCCCGAGGGCCACCTCGGGGAACCCGAAGCGGGCCCGCTCCAGCGACGCGAAGCGCAGGTCGAGCGCGAGCAGGAACTCGCAGCCGCCGCCGCGGGCGGCGCCGCGCACCTTCCCGATCGTCACCCGTTCGCCATCGCGGATCCGGCTCATCAGGCGGTTGAAGGAGCCCGCGGCGGCGCGCAGCGCGCCGGTCTCCTCGGCGAGGATGTCGCCGACGTCGTAATGGGCGATGAAGAAGTCGGGGTTGGCGCTCTGGAAGACGACGACCCTGACCTCGGGGCGGGCCTCGATCTGCTCCAGCGCCGCTTCCAGATCCGCCTGGAGCGCCGCGTCGAAGACGTTCACCGGCGGATGGTCGAAGGTGACCCTGGCGACGCCGCCGTCGAGCCGGAGCTCGAGCGTCTGCAGCTCCACCCCGTCCACGCCGCTCACCCCTGAGCCGGCACCGGGTCGAGCGCGATCACGGTCTTGCCGACGTTGCCGCCGGAGAAGAGGTCCTCGAAGGCGGCGGGAACCTGCTCGAGCCCGTGGAAGACGCGCTGGTCGCTGCTCACCGCGCGCCGCTCGATCCAGCCCCGCATCCGCTCCTCGAACTGCGGGCGACGGGCGGCGTGGTCGGTGACCAGGAAGCCGATCATCGAGAGCCGGCGGCCGAAGAAGAGGTGGAGGTTGCGCGGCCCCGGCGAGCGGTCGGTGGTGTTGTAGCCCTCGATCGCCCCGCACTTGGCGATCCTCCCTCCCACCTTCATGTGCTCGATCGCCGCTTCCAGCTGCTCGCCGCCGACGTTGTCGAAGAAGCCGTCGAGGCCCTCGGGGGCGAGCCGCGCGAGCGCCTCGTCGGCCCCCTCCTCGCGGTAGTTGAACACCGCGTCGAAGCCATAACGCTCCGCGGCGAGCGCGATCTTGGCGGCGCTGCTGGTGCTGCCGATCACCCGGGCTCCCTCGGCCTTGCAGATCTGGCCCGCGATGCTGCCGACGGAGCCGGCGGCGGTGCTGACGAAGATCGTCTTGCCGGGGGCCGGCTCGATGATGTCCATCGTCCCAAGATAGGCGGTGAACCCGGTGCCGCCGAGGATGTCGAGATAGCAGGAGTAGTCGAGCCCGGCGGGCGGCGGGGCGAGCGGCCGCAGCTTCTCGGCGGGGGCGACGAGGCGGTCCTGGAAGCCGAATTCGCTCGACACCCAGCTGCCCTCGGGGAGGCCGTCCGCGCACGAGGTGACGACGATGCCGATGCCCTCGCCGTCGAGCGGCGCGTCGAGGTCCCAGGGCGGGAAGTACGACGGGGCGTCGTTCATGCGACCCCGCATGTAGGGGTCGACCGAGAGGTAACGGTTCTCGACCAGCGCCTCGCCCTCGCCGACCGCGGGCAGAGGCTCCCGGGTGAGGCGGAAGTCGTCGGCGCCCGGGACCCCGCGTGGCCGCCTGGTCAGCTGCAGGCTGTGGATCGCGTCGGTCACGCGCCCACCTCCGCGGACGCGCCGGAGAGGTACAGCCAGTCGTCATAACGGGCGAAGGCGTGGGGCAGGAAGCGCTCGCCGTCGACGGTGCCGACGTGCTCGTTGCGGGAGGCGACGTCGCCGTGCACGAAGGAGGCCGCGATCGGCGCGCCGATCCCGAGCTCGCTGATCCGGTCGTGGGGCCCGTCGGTGAGGGTGACGGACGCCGCGCCCGCCTCGCGGCGGTGCTCGCCGAGCTCGAAGGTCGCCTGGTTCACGGTCACGTCGCCCTCGATGCCGGTCCCGTCGGGAGCCCAGCGGAAGCTGACGTTGAAGTTGCGCGACTCGCCCCCGGGCCGCGTCTCGGCGACCTCACGGGCCATCGTGATCGCGATGATCCGCACCCCCGCCCGGCTCAGCGAACCGCGGATCTCCTCCCCCGCCTCCTCGAGCACCACGTCGGCCTGGCGCTTGGGCTCGCCGAAGGTCTCGCGGCCGAAGGCGATCGCCGCGGCGGTGTCCATATACATCGACAACACGTAGAGGCCGCTGCTCGCGCCGAAGCTGCACGGCACGTAGAGGCCGCCACCGCCGAAGGGGCCCACCGGGCTCTCGCCCCAGTGCCCGACCTCGACCATGACCCGCGCCGGATCCTCGAGCTCGAACTCCTCCGGAATCGCCCGCCGCAACCGCTCCGGATCGGCCTCACACTCCGCCTGCAACATCCGCGCGTCGTTGAAGTAGGGCCGCCCGATCAACTCCAGCAACCGCCCCGCTTCCGCCTCCGAGCGCAAGAACATCAGCCCTCCTCCGTGGTGGCCTGCATTCAGTGAATATACCCTGCGCGGCGTGGGGGCGCCTCAGGGGAGTCTCTTCGCGTCGGCGCGTCCCCTCCAAGCCTCCCCCAGGCCATGCAGCGAGAATCCGAACGCCTCCGCGGTCGCGCGGGGATCGCTCGTCGCGACGTTGTCCTGGAGCAGGAGGTCGACCAGCTCGGGAGTCAGCGCCGGACTGAGGTGCGCCAGGAGGCGGACGAGCGGGGCGGGGACATGACGGAGTGACGCCTCGCCGCCATTGAGGGTCCGCACCAGCTGGTCGAGGGACATCGTCTCCGGGCCGGCGAGCTCGAAGGTGCCCGGCTGGGGCTCGGGCCGGGTCGTCGCGGCGACGACGGCCTCGACGACGTCCTGCAGCAGCAGCGGCGCGATCAGTTGACGGCCGTTGCCGGGCACCGTGACGCGACGGCCCTGCCTGGCGATGAACGGCGTCGCGGTCGGCCCGGGGCGCCCGGGCGGCCCGAAGATGTGGACACAACGAAAGATCGTGACCGGCACGCCCGTCGCCTCGAGGGCCCGCTCGGCCAGGCCCTTGGTGCGCAGGTAGGCGTTCGGCGAGCCGGGGTCGGCGCCGACATAGCTGAGAAAGACGACGCGGCCCGCGCCCGACGCGCGGACGGCGGCCGCCACGACCTCGCTGGTCGCCACGTTCGCCGACTCGTAGGTGTCCCCGCGGCGCGGTCGGAGAGCGCCGGCGAGGTGGAGGACGACGCTCGCGCCCGCGATCGCCGGCGCCCAGTCGGTCGCCCGGGAGAGGGGGACGACCGCGCGCCCCGAATCGGCGAGGCGACGACAGACCTCGGTCCCAACCTGGCCGGAGGCACCGGTGACGGCGATCGTGGCCGCTTGCATCGGTCCGAGGGTAAAGGGAGTCACGAGGCCGGCCATCCGGGGTTTCCCGCAGGGATCCGGGGCCGCGGCGCGGACGCACGGAGACCGAGGCTGAGGCACAATCGCGGGGAATGTCCGAGATCAGCGAGCAGGAACTGGACGGACTACTCGCCTACTGGGAGGCGGCCAACTACCTGACCGTCGCCCAGATCTACCTGCGGGACAACCCGTTGCTGCGGGAACCGCTGCGGCCCGAGCAGATCAAGCCACGGTTGCTCGGCCACTGGGGGACCTCGCCGGGGCTGAACCTCGTCTACGCCCAGCTCAACCGCCTGATCCGGCGGACCGACCGCGAGGTGCTCTACGTCGCGGGGCCCGGCCACGGCGGCCCGGCCGTCGTCGCCAACGTCTACCTCGAGGGCACCTACTCGGAGGCGTTCCCGGAGATCACCGCCGACGCGGACGGCCTGCGGCGCCTGGTCCGCCAATTCTCGACGCCGGGCGGGATCCCCAGCCACGTCAGCGTGCCGACGCCGGGCTCGATCCACGAGGGCGGCGAGCTCGGTTATGCCCTCGTCCACGCCTTCGGCGCCGCGTTCGACAACCCCGACCTGCTGGTCGCCTGCGTGGTCGGCGACGGCGAGGCGGAGACCGCGCCGCTCGAGGGCTCCTGGAAGGGGGTCCGTTATCTGAACCCGGCGCGGGACGGCGCCGTGCTGCCGATCCTGCACCTGAACGAATACAAGATCTCCGGTCCCACCGTGCTCGGTCGGGCGCGCGAGGAGGAGATCGCGAGCCTGCTGGCGGGCCATGGCTACGAGGCCCGGTTCGTCGAGGGCGACGACCCGCGCCGGGTCCACGCCGAGTTCGCCGCCACCCTCGATGCCTGCCACGAGCGGATCTTCGAGATCCAGCGCCGGGCGCGCGAGGAGGGCGCGTCGGAGCGGCCGACCTGGCCCGCGATCGTCCTGCGGACGCCGAAGGGCTGGACCGGGCCGAAGGAGGTCGACGGCGTCCCGGTCGAGGGCACCTTCCGCGCCCACCAGGTCCCCCTCCCCGGGGTGCGCGAGAACCCTGCGCACCTGGCGCAGCTCGAGGAGTGGATGCGCGGCTACCGGCCCGAGGAGCGCTTCGACGACGGCGGGCGGTTGGTCGCGGAGCTCGCGGCCCTGGCACCGGTCGGCGACCGGCGGATGGGCTCCTCCCCGCACGGCAACGGGGGGCGCCTGCTGAGGGCGCTGGAGATCCCCGACACGGCGGCCTACGCGCTCGAGGTCGCCGGGCCGGGGAGCGGGCGGGCGGAATCGACGCGGCAACTGGGCGCGCTCCTGCGCGACGTCTACCGGGCCAACGAGGAGAGTGCGAACTTCCGCCTCTTCTGTCCCGACGAGACGAACTCGAACCGGCTCGGCGCCGTCTTCGAGGTCACCGACCGGTGCCTGCTCGACGCCCGTCCCGACGACGAGCACGTCTCCCCCGCCGGGCGGGTGATGGAGGTGCTCTCCGAGCACAACTGCCAGGGCTGGCTCGAGGGCTACCTGCTGAGCGGCCGTCATGGCCTGTTCGCCACCTACGAGGCCTTCGCGATGGTCTCTGCCTCGATGGCGATCCAGCACGCCAAGTGGCTGGAGGCGGCCGGCGAGGTGCCCTGGCGCGAGCCGGTCGCCGCGCTGAACATCCTCCTCACCTCGACCTGCTGGCGCAACGACCACAACGGCTTCAGCCACCAGGGCCCGGGGCTGATCGACACGATGATCGCGATGAAGGGCGAGGTCGTCCGCGTCTACTTCCCGCCCGACGCCAACTGCCTGCTCTCGGTCGCCAACCACTGCCTGCGCAGCCGCGACTACGTCAACCTGATCGTGATCGACAAGCAACCCCAGCTCCAGTACCTGGGGTACGAGGAGGCCTTCGCCCACTGCGCCAAGGGCGCCTCGCGCTGGGACTGGGCGAGCACCGACGACGGCGGCGACCCCGACGTCGTCCTCGGCTGCGCCGGCGACGTGCCGACGATGGAGACCCTGGCCGCCGCCGCGCTGATCCGCGAGCGGGCGCCGGAGCTGCGGGTCAGGGTCGTCAACGTCGTCGACCTGATGGCGCTGTTCCCGCCCGACGTCCATCCCCACGGGCTCTCGGGGTCTGATTTCGCCGCGCTCTTCGGCACCGAGACCGAGGTCGTGATGGCGTTCCACGGGTACGCCCGGGCGCTCCACCAACTGCTGCACGGCCGCCCCGATCCGGCCCGCTTCCACGTCCACGGCTTCAACGAGCAGGGGACGACGACGACCCCCTTCGACATGGTCGTGCTGAACCGGATGAGCCGTTATCACCTGGTGCTCGACGCCCTCGACCGCGCGCCGCGGGCGGTCGAGGGCGCGGGCGCGCTGCGCGATCACTGCGCGGAGATGCTCGCGCGCCACCACGACTATGTGCGCGAGCACCTCGAGGACATGCCGGAGATCAGCGGCTGGACCTGGCAGGGTTGAGCCGATGGGTCCCGCGGACGGGCCGATCCTCACCGTCAACGTCGGCTCCTCGAGCCTGAAGCTCTCCGTGCTCGACACCGCGGACGCGACCGTATGGGCGCGCGCCCTCGACTGGGCCGAGGGCGAGGCGCTGCCGACGGCGGAGCTGGAGGAGGCGCTCGCCGCGGCGCCGGGCCTCCTCGCCGGCGGCCACCGCGTGGTCCACGGCGCCGACCGCTTCACCGGCCCGGCAACCATCGACGCGGAGGTCGAGGGCGCGATCGAGGCGCTCGCCGACCTGGCGCCCCTCCACAACCCGCGGGCGCTGGCGGCGATCCGGGCGCTCCGCGCCCTGCGGCCGGACCTCCCCGCCGTCGCCTGCTTCGACACCGCCTTCCACGCCGGGCTGCCCGCGGAGGCCGCGACCTACGCCATCCCCGCGACCTGGTCTTCCCCGTACGCGCTGCGCCGCTACGGCTTCCATGGTCTTTCGCACGCCTACGCGAGCCGGCGGGCGGCCGAGCTCCTCGGTCGCCCGGTCGAGTCCTTGCGCGTCGTCACCGCCCACCTCGGCGCGGGCGCCTCCCTGGCCGCCGTCGCGGGCGGGCGCTCAGTCGACACGACGATGGGCTTCACGCCGCTCGAGGGGCTGGTGATGGCGACCCGCTCGGGCTCGCTCGATCCCGGCTTGCTGCTCTGGATGCAGCGGGCGGGCGGGCACGACGCGGCCGCCCTGGAGCGGGAGCTCGACGGCGAGGCCGGGATGCTCGGCCTCTGCGGCCATGCCGACATGCGCGACGTGGTCGAGCTGGCCCACCAGGGCGAGGAGGGCTGTCGCACCGCCCTCGACGTCTATCTGCACCGCCTGGCCGCCGGCATCGCGGCGATGGCCGCCGCGATGAACGGCCTCGACGCCCTCACCTTCGCCGGCGGCGTCGGCGAGGGCTCCGCCCGCGTGCGCCGCGACGCCTGCGCCCGCCTCGGCTTCCTCGGGATCCTCCCGGAGCCCGACTCGGACCCCGTCCCCGGGAGCGACACGATCCTCTCCACCGGCCCCGCCCCCGTCCTCCTGATCCGCGCCCGCGAGGACGTCGAGATCGCCCGCCAGACCAGAGCCTGCCTCGCCGCGGCCTGATCCTTCATCCCCATGGCGGATCCGGCGCTCGCTGAGTTGAGGGCGCCATGGCGCCCTCAACTCAGCGAGCGTCCGGCGCCCCTACTTACAGGTGGTGACCGTCGTCTTCAGCGTCTTCGCGATGGTGCTGCGGCGGTGGCCCAGGTGGAGGTTGACACTGATCCTGGCGGAGAGCGACAGGGCGGCGCCCTTCCCGAGGCCCCTGGTCGCGAAGGCGGCTTCGAACGGCTTGCGCCTGTCGGTCGTGATCTTCTTCCTGCCGAGGAAGAAGATCACTTCCTTCACCGTGTAGCTCGCTTTGTGGGCTTGTGAGCCCTTGCGCTTCACCGCCACCTTGGCTTTGAAGACCTGGCCGCCGGGGACGCAGTCCTTGGGCGTGGTGAGTTCGCCGACGAGGCCGTGGCCAAGCGGGCCGGTGACCGCCGCCGGCGTTCCGCTACCGCCCCTTCTCGGCGCCTTCGGGGTCGTGCTCGCACCGGCCGACGGGCCCCCTCCCCCGCTGCTGCCTCCCCCACCGGACGAGGGCGGACCCGGCGGCGCCGGTTCGCCGGGAGCCAGCGGCAGGACGAAGTCGTGCCCGTTGTCGTTGTCCCAGTAGGAAAGCCAGCCGTCTCCGGCTGCGGTGGTGGCGATGCGCATTTCGCGGTAGGCGTGTTCGGGCAGGGTCTGGGGGTTGCTGAAGCTCATGTTGGAGGCGTCGGTGGCGTAGCGGTAATGGAAGCCGTCGAAGCCCCCGTAGGCGAGGTGGAGGAGGCCGGCAGAGTCCTCGGAGAGGGCGAACCTTTCGACCCCGGGCGGGCTGATCGGGGTCGGCGCTTCGAAGCCGATGCCGTTGAAGTGCTGCGCGACCACGGCGCCGTCGCCGGGACGGACGTAGGCGACGTAGAGGCCGTTCGGGCCGGTCGCCATCCGCACCTGGTCACCGCCGCCGACCGCTTCGCCGATCTTCAGCGGCGCCGACCAACCGGCGGGCGACTGGATCGAGGCGGGCGTGCCGCTGCCGCCGACATAGCGGCGCCAGAGCACCGCGTCTTCCTGCGACTGGTCGATGTAGGCGAGCGAGAGGAGCGAGCCCTGGACCGAGATCGTCGCGTCGCTGGTCGAGTCGGTGGTGAGGTGGAAGGTCGAGCCGGGCCCGCTCGCCGCGGTCAGGCCGGTGGCGGCGAGGGCCGGGGCGACCGAGGGGCCGGTGCCCACCGTGACGATCACGGCAACGCTCGGGTTGACCGTCCCGGGCGGCGCGAGGACCGCCTGGCCGAAGTCGAGCTGGGCACCGGGGATGCCTTCGGTCGTCCCCAACGTCGTCGCCGCGCCGAACGGCTCGCCACTCCAGAGGAAGTGGCCTTCGGCGGCGGCGCCTTTGGCGCGGGTCTGGAGGATGCGGACCACGTTGCCTTCGACCAGGGGCTGGTTGGCGACGTCGGCTTTGAATTCCGGCGCCGGATTGGTCAGTACCGCCGCGGCCGAGCAGCCGCCGGCGCCGGGGTCGACCCGGCAGTAGTGGAGCGTGTCGACCCCGGGCGCTTCTTCGGCGGCGAAGGTGAGCGCGGCGCTGCCGGCCGCAGTGAGCGCGAGGCCGGGACCGGCGCTGTCGGCGAGGCCGAGGTCGATCGGGGTCGCGGCGAGCGCCCCGGCCGAGACGCCCATCAGCAGGAGCATCATCGCCAGAGGTGCGGCCACGGCCGTGATCGAGGATCGACGCATCGCCGCGCATGCTGCTGTGCCCCGGCCCCGCCCACAATGGGGAATCTTGCCTACGCGACGGTGTGGACGAGTGCGGCGGCGGCCGTCCGGTTGCTCACCCCGAGCCGCTCGAGGATGTGCTCGACGTGGTGGCCGACGGTGCGCACGCTGATCCCGAGCCGGTGGGCGATCTCGGCGTCCGACCGCCCCTCGCCGAGCAGCGCGAGGACCTCGGCCTGGCGGCGCGTGACCGGCAGCGCGTCCATCAGCTGCGCCGGCGTGGGTGGCCCCGTGTGCCGCTCCCGCAGCACCAAGAGCCGCTCGCCGGCGGAGGCGCCTGCCAGGAGGACCTCGAGGTGGCGATCGGCACGATCACGGACGAGCCGCGGGGCGCCGACGGCGGTGCGGGACGCCTCGACCCACTCGCTGAGCTCGACGGGCAGGAGCTCCGCCCCGGGGCGCGACCCGAACCAGCGGCGCATAACCTCCTCGGCGCGCGGATCGGCGGCGGCGATGCGGCCATCGGAGCCCACCATCACCACGCACGCCCCGACGTGCTCCAGCCCGCGTTCGAGCGCCGCGCGCCGGCGGTCGGCCTCCTGGCCCTGCTCCAGGCGCGCGTAGGCGGCCCGCAGGTGCGGCGCCAGCACCTCCAGCAGCTCCCGTTCGCGCTCGCCGAAGGCGCGGTCCACCCGGTGCACGGTGAGGACCGCGGTCCGCCGACCGTCCCCGGCCAGCTGCAGCGAGAGCTCGCCGCGCAACCCGAGGCGCCGGTAGGCGGAGTAGATCCCGAGCTTGCGCCACTCGCGCGCGGAGAGGAAGTCCGCGTAGCTCAGCACCTGCTGGTCGGGACGGACCAGCCGGCGCGAGAAGACCGGGTGCTGGTGCCAGTGGGTCGCCCAGTCGGCCAGGGCGTCGGCGTCGAACGCGTAGGGGTAGGTGATCTGCGGCAATACCCCGATCGCCTCCTCGTCGCCGCCCCGACGCAGTTCGCCGGCACCGAGGTACTCGGCCCCGATCAGGTCCGGCATCCCGAGCAGAACCGCCTCCAGGTCGGCGGGGCTCCCGCAGCCCGCGAGGTCGGCGGCGACCGCGAGCGCGGCGCGCACCTCGGTTGCCGCGAGCGCTCCCGCCGAAGTCATGGGTCTCAGCATAGGCAGGATTCCCCATTGCGCACCGTGCACTGGACGTTGAGGCTGCGCGGGTGAACGTCTCCGCACGCAACGACCGCAGGGGGAGGCTGGTCCGGGTGGCCTGCCTGCTCACCGTATGCCTCGCCGGGACGCTGGCGATCCCGGCCGCCGCCGACGCATATCTGTACTGGGCGAACGGGGCCACCGGGAGCATCGGGCGGGCGACGCTCGCCGGTACGGACGTCAACGTCGGCTACCTCGACGTGCCGAGCCGGCCGCAGGCGGTCGCCGTGGGAGGCGGCTACCTGTACTGGGCCGACCGCGGCACGAACTCGATCGGACGAGTCGGGCTCGACGGCTCCGACCCACTGCCGGAATTCATCAGCGGCGCCAGCCTCCCGTCGGCGGTGGCGGTCGACTCCGCGCACATCTACTGGGTCAACAACACCGGCAGCAAGATCGGCCGCGCCAACCTGAACGGCACCGGCGTCAACCAGTCGTTCATCACCGCCGAACCAGGCATACGCAGTCTCGCCGTGGACGCCAACCACATCTTCTGGGCACGCTTCACCTTCCCCAACGGCAACATCGGGCGTGCCAACCTCGACGGCACCGGCGTCAACCAGAACTTCATCCACGAAGCCGGCATCCCCAGCGGCCTCGCCTCCAACGGCACCTACCTCTACTGGGTCGCCCCCCAGTACAGCGCGATCAGCCGGATCCGGGTCGACGGCTCCGAAGCGGACCCCCTCTTCATGACCGCGCAGAACGACGACTACGGGATCGCGATCGACGGCTCGCACCTGTACTGGACGGAGCTCAACGCCGACGGGATCGGCCGCGCCAACCTCGACGGCACCGGGATCGAACCGAACTTCATCGCCGGCCTCGGCGAACCGATCGCGTTGGCCGCCGACGCCCTCGCCCCGCCACCTCCTCCGGGCGTCCCGCCCGTGACTCCCCCCGGCACCGGTCCGTCAACCGACCCGGGCGCGGCGCCCGCGCCCCCGCCACCTGCACCGGCGAAGCCCGACAACGCCTTCCGGCTCACCCGGAAGCTGAAGTCGCGGAAGGGGACCGCGACGCTGACCGCGACCGTGCCCGGCCCCGGCGCCCTCGTCCTCGGCGGAGCGGGGATCCAGAAGGTGTCGAAGCGAGCGGCGGGCGCCGGCGCGGTGAGCCTGGCGGTGAGGGCCACGGGTAAGGCCAAACGGACCCTGGCGACGGCCGGGTCGGTCGCGCTCGCGGCCAAGGTGACCTTCACCCCGACCGGCGGCGCCCCCAGCACCGCCACGGTGAAGCTGACGCTGAAGCTCGCGCCCCGCGCGCGCGGATCGGTTGGTTGATTCCACCATCCCGGAGGGGAGTGGCCGCCAGGAAGTGCCTCCCGGGCCTGGGCGGGGACGACGGCCGAGGGCCGCGATTCGCGATCGGGACGGCCGTCCGAGTTGCGGCGCGGTCCCGGCCGTCCCGGCGTTCCCGGGATCGCTCCGCTGTTCCTTATGGCGCCCAGGGCGCCATAAGGAACAGCGGAAGGGGCGGGACCGTCGAGGCGGGGCGGGCGCGACCCCGGCCCGTGCGCCCGTCCGAGGTGTTGATGGGCCGAAAACTCAAGCCCTGCTTGAGTTTTCGGCCCATCAACATGGGGGTGTGACGGAAGACGGACGTGGCCGGGCCGTGGCGGCCGTCCGAGATGCTGGGCGGTGCCGCGGCACCCTCCCGGGATCGCTCCGCTGTTCCTTATGGTCCCCTTGGGACCATAAGGAACAGCGGAAGGGACGGGGCCGTCGTGTCCGGCCGAGGTGCCGGCGCGACCCCAACCGCCCCGCCCGTCCGAGATGCGTCCCGGGCGCCTCATGGCGCTCCTGGCAGGCTGTGAGCGCCATGAGGCGCCCGGGACGGTAGGGGTGCGAGGGAAGAAGGGCACGGGGACGGTAGGGGGTCGTGAGAGAGCCGGCACGGGGACGGGAGGAAGGTCGGGCTCCCGTGATCATCCGGTCCGGGAGAAGGCCCGGGGACCGGAGGAGGTCGGACTCCCGTCACGGTCCCGTATGGAAGAGGGATCCAGAGCGGACGGTAAGTGACGAAGACGCCGGGAACGTCACCCTTTCCGCAACCTTCGGTCCGTTCCCGGGCCCGGAAAGAGGGCCCGGGGACACGTTCCGTACTTTGACCCTGCCATGGCAGGGTCAAAGTACGGAACGTGTCCGTGAGCGTTGGACAACACGGGAGGAAGGGTGGAGTTCCCTACGTCTTCGTGACGGGGTCTCTCTTCGGTGACGGACCCGTGAGGGATCCGTGGTGCTCCCGTGGGTTTCCCGTGGGCCTTCCTCCACCGCTTTCATACCCGGCCGTCTCGGCCACGGCCACAGCCTGCCAGGGCCGTGGACGAGACGGGCGCATCCCTTTCCGCTGTGGGCGACAGCTCGAGGGGGCCCCATCCTTTTCCCGCCGGGCGACAGCTCGAGGGGGTCGGGCCCTTTCCCCTGCGGGCGGCAGCTTGAGGGGGCCGGGGCTTTCCCGGGGCGCCAGCTTCACCAGGCCGCATCCCTCCCCCGGGCGCCGGCTTCACCAGGCTCCATCCCTCCCCGGGCGACGACAGCTTCAGTGGGCCGGGGGCTTATCCCCAACGGGCGCCGGCTTCACGGGCCGGGCGCCCGACCCCGGCCCCGGAGCCCGTGGCGTCAATCGCCAGGCCCGGTCGGGGCGGCGCGGCGGTGTCTTGCCGCCGCGCCGCTTCTGCACCTAGTGTCCGAGGATCTGGAACAGGTCGGTGTGATCGTTGGTGCCGAGCACCGCGAGCCCGCCCGGGCCGGCTGCCCAGACGGGGACGGCGGCACCGGTGTGCTGCTGGCTCGGCGCTGCCGCAACCGGGGCTTTGCCTTCGCCGCCGTAGCCGGCGGTGCCGTAGGTCAGCGACATCGTCTGGCCGTCCTTGGTGGTCACATTGGTCGAGTAGCCGCTCGGCAGACCGCTGCCGCTCGCGTCCTCGCTGACGATCTCGCTGGTGTGCGAGTGGTCGGCGGTGACGACGACCAGGGTGTCGGGATGCGTCTGCTGATAGTCGAGCGCGACCCCGATCGCCTGGTCGAAGGCGACCGTCTCACCGAGCTGGCCACAGGCGTTCGTGGCGTGGTCCTGCTTGTCGATCGAGGCGCCCTCGACCTGGAGGAAGAACCCGGTGGACTTCCTGCCGTTGTTCTTCCTGCCGACGTCGAGCAGTTCGATCGCCTTCTGGGTCATCGCCGCCAGGCTCGGCTCGTTGGCCGGGCGGACCCCCTCCTGGCACGGCACGGGGGCATTGCCCTTGCCCAGCGAAGCCGCCGGACCGCTCCACTCGAGCGACATGTTGGAGGCGTTGAACAGCCCCAGCACCGGCTTGTCGGACCCCGCCGCGCTCAGCCCGGCCGCGTCGGTGACGTACCGGTAACCCTGTTCCAGCGCCGACTGGACCACCGTCTTGCCGACGTACGGGCCGCTCCCGATGGTCTGCTCGAAGCGGGACCGGCCGCCACCCAGGAGCACGTCGACCTTGTGGTCGACCTCCTGCTCGGCGATCGAGCCCAAGCCGCCTGCGCCCTTCGTCTCGGTCGGGCAGTTGCCCATGTTGGCCGGGCCCTGGCAACCACGCAGGGACATGTGCGAGGCCTGCACCGCCGGGGTCGCATCGGTGATCTCGGCGGTCGAGACGTCGCCGACCTTCATGCCCCGTGCCTGCGCCACCTCGAGCATCGTGGTCAGGTCTTCACCGGGGACTTTTTCGCCGCTACTCGGGCCCTGGGAGATGCGCTCGTCGATCGTTTTCTGCCCGGTGGCCCAGGCGGTCCCGGTGGAGGCCGAGTCCGGGTCGTAATCGGGCAGGTACGGCACTGCGGCACCCGGCTTCACCGACCAGGTCGTGTCGAAACCGGTGAACGGCATCCGGTCGACGTTGAGCGGCTTGTCGACGCCCTGGTAATAGCGGGCGGCGGTGATCTCCTGGGCACCCATGCCATCACCGATCAGCAGGATCACGTTCTTCGGATCCTTGCCCTTCAGCGCGGCCGCGACCGCTCGTTCGGTGTCGGACTTGTGCGGTGAGAACGCACCGCTTACAGCGGCGGTACCGGCACCGGCCGCGGTCAGCGCGAGTGCCGCGGCGACCGTCGCCGTAAGGCGCTTGCCTTTCATCTATTCCCCATTTCAGATGTGGTTTACGAGCCTCGGACGAGAGACTCGGGACGATGTCGGCAAGCTAGGGGCGACCCGGAACGCTTATGTGGCGAAAGCGTTTTGACGAAGTGAAGATCTTGAGACCGACCACGCCGGGGCACCGCGCCCCCGACCGGCCGTGGGGCGTGGGCGTGCGCGTGGGGCGTGGGGCGTGGGGCGTGCGCGTAGGCGTGGGACGGCAGGCGTGGGGCGTGGGGCGTGGGCGTGGGCGTGGGGCGTGCGCGTAGGCGTGGGACGGCGGCGCGGGACGGCGGGGCGTGGGGCGTGGGGGCGTGCGCGTGGGACGTGGGCGTGGGACGTGGACGTGGGCGTGGGCGTGGGCGTGGGGGCGTAGGGCGTAGGGCGGTGGCGACCGCGCGGGGCCGGGCGCGCGGCGGCCGGGCGCGCGGCGGCGGCCGATGCGCCGCCGCCCGGACCCTCTTTCGCCGCCTACCGGGTCGGGGTGAGCGACACGCCCCGCAGGACTTCGCCGAAGCCGGCGGCCCGGGTCGTCTGGAAGCCCTCGCCGGCGGGCTGCGAGGTGGCGCTCAGCTGATCGGTGATCCCGACCATCTTGTTCGGATCGGCCCCCTGGTCGCCGTTGCCGCTGACGGTCGAGGTGATGCCCCAGATCGTCGCGGTGCCGTCCGGGTTGACGCGCCCGGTGATGTTGCGCAGGCCGTCCGTCGCCGGCGACCACGGCAGCCCCGTCGCTTCGTTGTTGCCGGTCGGGTAGCCGGCCACCGTGTAGGGCTTGCCGAGCTCCAGGCCGTTCTGGAGCGTGTAGGCCAGCCTCCAGCTGCCGCCTTCCAGGACCCACTTCTGCAGGCCCGCCGTCTTCTGCGCCGCGGCCTTGGTGTAGGTACCGGTCGCAGTCGAGTATTCGTTGCTGCCGCTCCCTTCATCGGCGACGTAGAGCGTCGTCGAGTTGGCGAACCAGATGCCGAAGGGGAACGAGGCCTTCGACTTCAAGGCGGTCGGGAAGCCCTTGAGGATGCACATGTTCTGGGGCGTTATGCCGCTTTCCTGCAGCTTTTCCGCTTCGTAGGCAAGCGGTTCGGTCGGTAGCTTCGCTCCGGGTTCAGGCAGGCCGACCCCGTTCGGGCAGGCGCGGCCGGTGGTGTCGACGAAGTAGACGGCGTTGACACCATTGGAGCCGCTGCCCTTGGTGTAGTAGAGGACGTTGTCGTAGATGGTCACGCCGCGGAAGTTCGTGTCCTTGCCGATTTTGTCCTGTTTCTGGCCCAGCTGGGTGATGTTGAAGGCCCCGACCGGGGTCGGCAGACCCGGTTCCTGGGCGACCAACGCCTTGGTCTGCGGGGTGGCGATCTGGGCGCCGCCACCGGTGATGATGCCGTCCGGCTGTGGACTCGCCCCGTTGCCGGCGTTGCCCGCCATGTAGAGGACGTTCGCGCCTTCTTCGCGGTTCAGGATCGCGCCGCGCCCGTTGTCGCCGCTGAAGGCGTTGGTCTTGGTGAAGTGGAACTTGCCGTTCGCGCCCAGTTCGGCGATCACCCGGTAGGCGGCCCCGGTGTCCGGGTTGGTCGGATCGATCACGCCCGGCGTATTGGCGTTCGAGACGTCGAGCGCACCCACCGGGGCGAGGTAGCCCATGAAGGTCACCGCGCTGCCGTCGGTGGAGAGGTTGAGGGCGCCCTCCGACTTCGAGCTGAAGCTGGTCACCATCTGATCCTTCGTGGCCGGCACGCCGTTCTGGGTGCTGTTCGGAACTTCGATCGTGCCGACCAGCGATCCGGACGGGGTGACCTGGTCGAGATACATCGGCGAGGTGATGCCGAAGTTGGCGTCGACGCCGTCGTTGTTCCAGACCTCGGGGTAGGTGGCCCCGTCGCTCGCCGTCACGCATTCGCTCGTGCAGCCGGGTGGCAGCTGGGTCTTTCCGGCTTCCAGGTTGGTTGATTCGCCGTTGTAGACGGTGCGGCTGACCAGCAGGTTCCCCGGCTGGAGAGGCACCCCGCTTCTGCTCGGCCCCGCGTTACCGCCGACGCCTGCCGAAGCACCGCCGACCGACCCCACCGCCATCACCGCCGCGGCCACCGCCGCGGCGAGTCCCAACATCGTTCCACGAGCCTTCAAGTCCGACCTCCATCTCGTACGCGTCCAGTGCCGCGGCAGACTGTTGGAGGCGAAGCAGCGCCTTGTTATGAGGCGGTAAAGCGCATTGGAGGAGCCTAAAAATCGACGGCGCGCGCAACTTAAAGGCGATCACATCAGCGGGAGCTAGTCTCGCGAGATGGCGAAGAGAGACCCGCCGCGGATCGGCCGGGGATGCCAGAAGCCGCCTCCCTGGGGAGACCATGAACCGCCGCCGAAGCGCAAGCGGTACTGGTGGCGCTTCCTGGTCGGCTCCTCGCTGATCGTCGGGGTCACCGCGGCCGCGACCGCCACCGCGATCCTCCTCTACGTCGGCAGCATCGCCCACGCCCTGTCCCACAACAACGCCTACGGCAACAAGCTGCAGCGCGACCTCGCCTCGGTGGAAGCCGGGACGCCCGAGAACATCCTCCTGCTCGGGTCCGACGCGCGCGCGAACCTGGGCGAAACGCGGGGCCGTTCCGACACGACGATCGTCGTCCACCTCGATCCCGAAGAAGGCACGATCTCGATGCTCTCGATCCCCCGCGACCTCAAGGTCGAAATCCCGGGATACGGAGTGAACAAGTTCAACGCCGCCTACAGCTTCGGCGGCCCGCAGCTGACGCTGGAGATGGTCAAGCGACTGACCGGCCTGCCGATCAGCCATATCGTCAACGTCGACTTCCTCGGCTTCGCGCGGGCGGTCAACGCGCTCGGTTGTGTCTACGTACAGGTCGACCGTCGCTACTACCACTCCAACGTCGGCGTGCCGCCGGAAGAACAGTATTCGGAAATCAACATCCAGCCGGGCTACCAGCGACTCTGCGGCAAGGAAGCACTGGCCTACGTCCGTTACCGGCACACCGACACCGACATCGTCCGCTCCGCCCGCCAGCAGCAGTTCCTCTCCGCCGCCCGCCAGCAGATCTCGATCGGCGAACTCGTCTTCGGCCAGGACAACCTGCTCGAAATCTTCACCAAGTACACGACCTCCGACATCCGGACCACCACGGAACTGCTCGAAATCGTGAACCTGCTGATCTCCCTGCGCGGCGCGTCGGTGCGGGAGGTGCATTTCCCCGCCGTCCTCGGACCGAGCTACGTCTACTCCTCCGAGCCGAAGATCCACGAAGCGGTCCGGGAACTCCTCGCCGGCGAATCGGGCAGCGCCGCCGCAGCAGGCGGCGCGGCGCCGGCGCCGCGCAAGGGCGGGCAACACCGGGCACCCAAGCCGCAGTCAAGCCCTCCCCCACACCACCACGTCCAGGCCCATAGCGACGGTCTCTTCCCGGTCGGCGAAGCCGGCAAGCAGCAGGCCGACGCGGTCCGCCGGCACGCGGGCCGCTTCCCGGTCTACTACCTGACCCACCTCCCCGCCGGCGCCGCGTTCCAGGAAAGCGACAGCGAAGAACACGTCCACAACCCCTTCGTGTACCACCTGCCCGGAACCGACGGCAAGCGCCATGAGGCCTACTGCATGGTGGTCCAGTGGGAACGCCCGGAAGGCATCAGCTACTTCGGCCTCCAGGCGGTCCGTGGCTGGTCCGACCCACCCCTCCTCGACCACCCGAGCCTGACCAAGACGGTCGGCGGCCGCGAATACGACATCTACACCAGCGGCGGCAACATCACCTACGTCGCCTGGCACCACGGCGAAGACACCTACTGGATCTACAACAGCCTCGAGCAGGGCCTCACCAACGAACAGATGATGGGCCTGGCCCGCTCGACGAAGCTCCTCCCTCCACCCCACCATCCCAAGCCCCGCCCCTGAGGCGGTGTGGGGCGCCTCCAGCGACCGAAGGGAGCGGTGCGAGTGCGAAGCGCGAGTTCCTCGGTCGCTCGGCTCGAGTCAGGCACTGTGAGCGCGCTCCCCTCGCTTCGCTTCCCTGCGTCCTTGCGAGGCTGGCCCACGCCGCCTCGGGGGGCCGGCATCCCGGCCCCGCCAGGACAACGGGTCGTCCCGGTCGGTTGGGCCGTCACGACGCGTTCGCACTCTGCCGTGCCGGTTAAGGCAAAGTGCGAACTCATCGGGCGCTACCGCGACAGATACCGCACGACGGCCAGAACCCGGCGGTGGTCCTCCTCGGCCAGCTCCAGGTTGAGGGTGTCGTAGACGTGGGAGACGTGGCGGGCCACCGCCTTCGTGGTGAGGGTGAGGCGCTCGGCGATGGCGCTGTTGCTGCGGCCCTCCGCCATCAGCGCCAGGACTTCGAGCTGGCGCGGGGTGAGGCGGTCCAGGAGGTCGTCACGGCGCGGGCGGGCCATCATCGCGGCGACCACTTCCGGGTCGAGCACACAACCGCCGGCGGCGACGCGGCGGAGGTCGGTGGTGAAGGAGTCGACGTCGGCGACCCGCTGCTTGAGGAGGTACCCGATCCCGACCGTCCCCTGCTCGACCAGTTCGGTGGCGTAGCTGCGCTGGACGTGCTGGGACAGCAGGAGGACCGCCATCTCGGGGTGCTCGGCGCGGATCTGGAGCGCGGCGCGGAGTCCGTCGTCGGCATCACGGGGCGGCATGCGGATGTCGGCGACGACCAGGTCCGGGCGGTGGGCGCCGACCTTGCGCAGCAGCTCGGGAGCATCGGCGGCGCGACCGACCACCTCAGCGCCGCCCTGCTCGATCAAGAGCGCCAGCCCCTCGCGCATCAGCGCCTGGTCCTCGCCGATCACTACGCGCACGGGACCTCCATCAGGATCCGGGTCCCACCGCCGGGCGGGCTCTCGATCGTCAGCTCGCCACTGAGCGCGTCGACGCGATCGGCCAGGCCGCGCAGGCCGCTGCCGAACCGGGCGCCGCCGACGCCGTCGTCGACGACCTCGATCCGCAGGCTGCCGTTGCGCCTGCCGATACTGAGCTGCATCTCCTCCGCCCCGGAGTGCTTGACCGCGTTCGAGAAGGCCTCCGAGACGACGAAGTACCCCGCCGTCTCGACGCCGAGCGGCAGCTCCCCGCCCTTCGGGTCGAACTCGATCGCCACCGGCACCGGCATCCGATCGGTCAGCTCTTCCGCCGCCGCGTAGAGGCCGCGCTCGGTGAGGGTCGCCGGGACCACGCCCTGGACCAGCTCGCGCAGCTCGGTGATCGCCTCCTGCAGGCCCGCGCTCAGCTCCGCCGCGCCCTCGCCCCCGGCGCCGGAGCGCCCGGCCAGCATCGCCAGCAGGACCAGCCGCGTCTGCAGGCCGTCGTGGAGATCACGGGCGATCCGCCGCCGCTCCGCGTCGCCCGCCTCGAGCAGCCGGGCGCGCGAGATCCGCAGGCTTTCGCGGCTGGCGAGGAGGTCGGCGGCGAGCCGCTCGTGGTCGATCGCCAGCGCGGTCACCCGGGCGGCATCGTCGACCAGCTCGCGGTCGGCGATCAGGGTCCCGTCGTAGACGATCGCCCCGACCAGGCGCCCGCCGAGCCGCACCTCGGCCACCGAGCGCTCGGAGTCCGGCTCCGGCAGCTCCACCTCGACCCCGTCGCGGTCGACGTAGCGCGGCGGCTCGGCGACCCGGAAAAGGAGCTCGAGCGACGGGTCGCCGAGCACCTCGCGCAGCGCCGGTCCGAGTGCCGGCCGGTCCTCCTCGGCGCTGAGCAGGGCGCCGAGCTCCTGCACGTCCTCGGTCCGGGCGAAGCCGCCGCTGAGCCCGGCGGCGACGAAGGCGATCGGGATGCCCGCCATCACCGCGAGCTGGGCGACGGCAAGCTCGAGGCTCACCTCCGGGAACCAGGCGCTGACGACGATGCCGCTGACCGGGACGAAGAGCACGGCCAGGACCCCGTAGCCCGCGAGCGGCGCGAGGACGCGCCGCCGCGCCGGCTCGGCCCGGCGCAGGCGACCACCGAGGATCATCGCGGTGGCGACCATCACGGCGAGGCCGACCGCGTCCTGTACCCAGTGGCCGACCCGCCCGAGGTCGCCGTTGTCGACGATCTGCAGAACCGTGGTCGGCCCGCCTTCCCCCTGGTCGAAGAGGTACACCGGCGCCTGCAGCACGAGGACGACGAAATAGGCGACCGCCACCGTGACCCGGCCGGCGCGACCGCGGAGGCGGCCCAACGGGAAGGCATGGAGGAGGTGCACGACGATCGCCAACGGCACCGTGGTCACGACGAGCCCGATCGCGATCAGCGCCGGCAGCCCGGTGTTGGCGAGCCCGGCCGCCATCCAGACGAAGCCCCCGGCCACGATCAGCGCCCCCATCCCGTTGCCCGGCCGCCGGATCCAGGCGAAGATCCCGGTGCCTACATAGAGGAGGCCCACGGCCGGTAAGAGGTAGACCTGCCAGATCGCCGCCAGTGGCCCGTCGACCATCAGCACGACCTCGATCCCCGCCAGCAGCACGGCGGCACCGGCGAGCCCGGCCATCGCCGGCGCGATCACCGCATCGCCGGGGCGCAACCACATCCTGGCGGCGCGTCGCACCGATCGCGCTTGGTCTTCGAATCTCACGGGCTCCAACCTCCGGCGGAAAGGTGGGAGAACCCTAATCAACCGACCCCGCGGCGGCGTCGGGCTCCGGCGCGCGGGACGGCTCAGGCGCCGCCGGAGTCGGGAGCCGCGCGGATCACCCGGCCGCACTCGCCGCGCACCGTGTCGCCGGGATCGGCGTAGACCGTGCTGAGCGGGGTTTCGCAGGTGACGACGTCGTCGGCGCGCCCGTCGGCCACGTCGACCCGGTCCCAGGTAGGCCCGGCATCGCCCCCGGTGTGGACGACGGTCGGGCCGCTGACGTCGTCGATCCGGTCGGCACCGGGACCGCCGTAGAGGACGTCCGCCCCGGGCCCGCCCTTGATGAAGTCGTTGCCGGCGCCGCCATAGAGGACGTCATGCCCCCCACCGCCGCGGATCACGTCGGGGCCGCCCTTGCCGCGGATGGTGTTGCTTTCCGGGCCACCGACCAGCAGGTCGGCCCCGGCGGTCCCGTGGTGGAGGGTCTTGACCAGCGCGGCGGAGGAACGCACCAGGTTGTCTTCCGGACGGGTGTGGCTGCATTCGGCTTCGAGCTTCGCTTTCGAGAGCTTTTCCTGATCCGCGATGTAGTGCCCCGAGCGCGACGGGTCGGGGCTGTCGAAGGCGACCCCTTCGAGCCGCCACTCGGTGTTGCCGACGCGCAGGGTCCAGTCCCCGAGGGCGCGGATCACCGGGACACTGATGCTCACCCAGGCGACGTTGTCCGGCTTGACGTTGACCTTGACGTCCTGGCTGAATTTGTGCTCGTTGTGGAACTCGATCTCGTACTTGGCCGTGACTTTCTCCTTCACGACCTCGAAGAGGTTGAACTCGGTCTCGCTCTCGATACCGACCGTGTTGGTGACGCCGGCCGTCTCCTCGGCGGCGATGGTGGTGTCGACCTCGGCCTCCGAGCAGTTGGTCACGGTCGAGCCGAAGACTTTGCCCGGCGTGTAGGTCTTGACCGGTTCCTTCGGCTCGAAGGTGCATTCGTTGGCCTTGGTGCAGAGCGCTTTCAGCGCCCTCGCCTGGCCCTGGATGTCGTTCGACTTGAGTACGTTGACGGTCCCC
This sequence comes from Actinomycetota bacterium, assembly GCA_018268415.1. Lineage (GTDB taxonomy): Bacteria > Actinomycetota > Thermoleophilia > Solirubrobacterales > 70-9 > VAYN01. The sequence goes on from JAFDWO010000027.1 coordinate 44,318, forward strand.
GGTGGGTCGAGAAAGGTGATCCGATTGCCGCCATCGTCGATCTTGCACTGGCGGCCGGCGCCGCCGGCGCTGCAGCGGGTTTCGAAGTAGTTGTCGGCGGTCAGGTAGTACGTCGTGCCGCCGCCCTGGAACTGCAGCGACGCCCGACGCGTATAGCTGAACGGGTTTTCGAGCTCGAAGTGCAGCGATTCGCCCGGCTGCAGCACCATCCCCTTCTGCGGCTTGACCGAGCCGCTTTCGAAGACCGGTTCGCCCGCCGGCGTCGCCAGCGTGGTGATGTCGGTGAGCTTCAGTTCCGCGCTGGAGAGGTTGTAGACCGTGAACCCGCGGGTGCGCGCGCTCGCGGTCCCCGCGAGCAACAGCAGCGCCAGGACCGCGATCGAGACCGTGACAATCACCTTCGTCCGCACGCCCGGGATCGTCGCGGTCCACCTGCCGGATTACGAGGGGCCGGCCTCCCCTCCCGAGGGGGGCCTGAGCCCCCTGTCGGGATCCTCGTCGGGATCGCCGCGCCTAGGCCTCGCCCACCGTCTTCGGATGGACGATCAGGACGCTGCGCCCGCTGTGCTGGGCGACCGCCGAGGCGACGCTGCCGAGCAGCACTTTGGTGAGGCCGGTCCGGCCGCGGGAGCCGATCGCGATCACGTCGGCGTCGAGCTCCTCGGCCACCGCGACGATCTCCTGCCACGCACTGGGGGCGGACTCGACCCGCGCCTCGGCGTCGAACCCCGCCTCGCGCGCCAGCGCCGCGCCCTCCTCGGCGACGACGGTGGCCTCGTTCTGCGCGGCCTCCTGCATCGCCGAGACGGTCGCCGGGTCAAGGGTGCGGGCGCCCCCGAGCCCGACGTACTCGAAGTGCTCGATCGGCTCACGGACGATGAGGACGACGGCCCGCCGGCGCCCACCGAGCACCCGACCCGCCTCGGCGATCGCGCGCTTGGCCTGATCCGATCCGTCGTAGGCGATGAGGACCGGACGGCCCGAGGCAGACGGCGACATCGGCCAACCGTACCGACTCGGGGCGCCGCGCGGCAAGCGCCGGCGTCGGGTGCCCGCCCCCGTCCCGCGGCGCCCGGGAAGGGATGGGGCCCCCTCAAGCTGTCACCCCGAGGCGCGAGGGATGCGGCCGTCCCGTCCACGGCCCGGGCAGGCTGTGGCCGTGGCCGGGACGGCCGGGTATGGAGGCGACGGAGGAAGGCCCGCGGGAGACTCGGGAGAGCGCCATAGGTCCGTCACGGGAGTACCACGGAGGCTCACGGGAGTGCCACGGCTCCGTCACCGAGGTCCGACCTCGTGACGGAGACGTCGGGAACTCCACGCTTCCTCCCGTGTTGTCCAACAGTCACGGACGTGCTGCATGAGTTGACCGTGCCCTGGCACGGTCAACTCATGCAGGGCTCACGGAGCCCTGCGTGGATCACCCGGCCCATGGCACGGGTGATCCACGCAGGGCGTTCCCGGGCCCTCGTCCCCGGCCCTGGTCCCCGGCCTCCGCCCGCGTAGGGGCCCGGTCGGGATCTCCCCGGTTGGTCACCTGCGCATGGCCGAAGTTTCCGACCACGCAGATCCCCGACCCTCCGGATCGCGGCCTCTCCCACACCAGACCTTCACGGGAGTCCGACCTTCCTCACG
>JAFDWO010000028.1 GCA_018268415.1 Actinomycetota bacterium
CGCAGGGGAAAGGGATGCGGCCGTCTCGTCCACGGCCCTGGCAGGCTGTGGCCGTGGCCGAGACGGCCGGGGGTGCGGGGAGCGGGCGGGGGAAGCACGGAAGGCCCCCGCGGGAGGATGCGGGCGAGTGAGGCGGATCCCTCACGGGTCTCCCACGGATCCCCCCGATCCCGGCGTCCGGGGGCCGGAAGGTGCCACGGATCCCCCCCCCGATCCCGGCCCCGGGGGGCCGGAGAGTGCGACCGTTCCGTCACGGGACCGTCACCGAAGAGGGACCTTGTCACGGAGACGTAGGGAACGCCACGCTCCCTTCAGTGTTGTCCAACGCTCACGGACACGTTCCGTACTTTGACCCTGCCATGGCAGGGTCAAAGTACGGAACGCGTTCCCGGGCCCTCTTCTCCGGCCCGGAAAGGGACCGAAGGTTGCGGAAAGGGTGACGTTACCGGCGTCTTCGTGACCGATCGGGGCGGGGTGTGGCCCCTCCCGCACGGACCCGTCACGGAAGTCCGACCTCCCCAGTCCCTGTGTCGTCTTTTTCACGACCTTCCCCCGTCCCTGCGTCTTCCCCTGTCCCTGTGCCCGTCTTCCCCACGACCCCTCCCGTCCCGGGCGCCTCATGGCGCTCACAGCCTGCCAGGAGCGCCGTGAGGCGCCCGGGACGCAACTCGGACGGGTGTGGGGGTCGGGGTCGGGCCGCCACGCGCCTCCCGCGCCGCGACCCGGACGGCCGCGGGGGCCACAAACCACACCCGTCCCTTCCTCGACGGCCCCGCCTTCCGCTGTTCCTTATGCGCCTATGAGGCGCATAAGGAACAGCGGAGCGATCCCGGGGATGCGCGGCGGCCCGGGGCCGCGCGCATCTCGGACGGTCGGGGTGACCGGGTCGCGCCGCACCTCGGACGGCCGCAAAGGCCAGGCCCGTCCCGCCCCTCGGCCGGCCACCCCGGCCGGAATCGCACCGCACCGCACCCCGCGGCGCAACCCGGACGGCCACTTCGGCCTCGAACCCCCACCAACCCGGACGGCCACTTCGGCCTCGAACCCCCACCGTCCCGGTGTCCCACCGTCCCGGTCGTCCTAACGTCCGGTAGCCGGGCCAAAAGGGCGACCGCGGGAGTTGGGACCGGGACGCACTTCGGCCGGCGGCACCGCTCCGAATAGCACCCGCCCTCGCACCGCCCCGCCCGACCACCTACTTCACTGGCCGCACCTCACTGTCCCGCCCGCACCTCGGCCTCCCCGTCGATCAGGCCGGCGCTTGCCAGCTCGGCGTCGTCGCGCCAGGTCGCGAGCTCCTGTGCGTCGGCCGGGTGCGTCGCCCGTGCCTCGCGCGGGGCCAGGAGCACCGCGACCAGGGTCGCGAAGACGGCGATCCCGGCGCCGGCCCAGAGGGAGGTCGTGTAGCCGTCCACCCCTGGGAAGCTCGACCCGGCCACCGCGTGGGAGGCGAGGATCGAGGCGACCAGGGCGCTGCCGGCGGAGAAGCCGATCGAGCGGACCACCTGGTAGAAGCCCATCGCGCTGCCCAGCTCCCGCTGCGGGACGGAGCGGGAGATCAGGCCCGGGATCGCGGCGAAGGTGAAGCCGAAGCCGATGCCGAGCAGGGCCATCATCACGCACGCCTGCCAGAGGGCGCCGTGGACGAGGGCGAAGAAGACGCCGGCCGCGGTGATCGCCAGGCCGCCGATGCCGAGCGCCGCCCGGAAGCCGGAGCGGCGCAGCGTGGCGGTCATCAGGCGGCTGCCGAGGAGGCTGGTGATCGAGAACGGCACCAGGCAGAGGCCCGCGATCAGGGTCGAGGCGCCGAAGCCGAAGCCCTCCGCGCTCGGCGTCTGGACGAACTCGGTGATGACGGTGAGGAACATGTACATCGCGACGCCGAGGAGGCCTGCCGAGACATCGGCGCCGAGGACGGCGCGGTGGCGGAGCTGGGTGAGGTCGACGAGCGGTTCGGGGATGCGCAGCTGGTGTCGGATCCAGAGCATCAGGGTGACCGCGGCGACGGCGAAGCAGCCGACGGTCGCGGCCGAGGTCCAGCCCCATTCGTGCCCCTGGCCGATGCCGACCATCAGCGCGACCACCGCGATGCTGCCGAGCGCGGCGCCGGCGACGTCGAGGTTGACTGCGGGCCCATCGCGGTTCGACGGGATCTCCAGGTAGGCGGCGACCAGCGCGGCGGCGCTCAGGATCGCGCCGAAGAAGAAGGCGGCGTGGAGGTTCAGCTGCTCCGCGATCAGGCCGCTGATCGGGTACCCGGCGCCGAGTCCGGTGGCGCCACTGACCGAGAGCAAGGCGATGGTACGGCGGGCGTGCTCGCCCGCGAGGTGGTCGCGCGCAGCGGCCATCGCGATCGGCGCGAGCCCCAGGCCGATGCCCTGCATCACCCGCCCGACGACCAGCACCGGCAGGGAGCCGGCGAGGCCGGCGACGACGCCGCCCGCGGTGACGATCAAGAGCGCTCCCAGGATCGACCGCCGCCGGTGGCGCCCGTCGCCGAGCCGTCCGAGCACCGGCGCCGCGATCGCCCCCGCGATCAGCGCCGCCGTGAGCGACCACTGGGCGTTCGGCAGCGAGACGTCGAGGTCCTTGGCGACGTCCGGCAACAACGGCGCCCCGAGGCTGCTGATGATCGATACCACCAGCGTGATGCCGACCAGCACCGCGACGAACGGGCGGCCGACGGCATCGTCTCGGAGCGTGGAGGAGGACGGCGAGGCAGGCACTCCGAACGATTATATTGGAAACCAATATATACGCCAAGCGGGGGCTAGGAGGCCGGAATCGGGGGATCCGTGGGACGCGCGTCGACTTTCCGTTGCTGTGCAACGGAAACTAAACACGGAGCTTCTTGAGCGATGGGAAAGGCCGGGATCCGTGGCGCCCCGTGCCTTCCGGCCGCCGTCCCCTAGCCGCAGCTACCGGTGCTGCCGTTGGCGTAGAGGCCGACCACGTGCAGGTCGGCGAGGACGCGCTCCGGGGCCTTCTTGCGCCACTTGGAGCACAGTTCGATGCCGCCGCCCTGGATGGCGACGACGTGGAAGTGGGTCGAGCGCTTGGTCGGGCGCTTCAGCAGGGCGGCGGAGAAGCCGTCGACGGTCACGTCCGCCCAGGCGTAGTGGGGGTCGCGGGTGGAGACGCGGGCGCCGTGGAATCGGCACGACGAGCCGGGCGGGCCGTGTCCGTGGCAGGCGCGCAATGCGGCGCGCTTGATCGCCTTGGCCTCGGGCGCGGTCGGTTGGCGGGCGGCGTCGGCCGGTCCGAGGCTCGCGGCGAGCATCGCGACGATGGTCGTCGCCCCGAGCGCTGCCTTCAGCTTCCTCCCCATCACTACTTAATTTTACAGAGACGCGCCGATCACCGGATCCGCCTCCTCCAGGCGCTCCGGCAGGCCGAACGAGGCGAAGAGGTTCGGCATGAAGGGGGCGAGGAAGTTGTGGATGCCGGTGACGGTCGGGGCGCCACCGCCCGGGCCCGCCGAGATCTCCAGCAGCGTCACCGACCAGGGGAGCCAGGTGCCGGACTCGCGGTCCGGTTTGTAGCCGGCGTAGGCGGGGACGCCGTTGGCGGAGACGGGGATCAGCTTCGAGCCGCGGCAGGCGGCGCCCGGGCCGAGCATGAACGCGCCGGCGTCTGCGGGGCCGCGGACCCAGAGGGGGAGCGGGGGCATGTCGAAGACGACGTCGTAACGGAGCAGGGCGACGATGCGGTCGATGTCGTACTCGGCGAAGGCGTCGAGGTACTGCTCGAGGAGCCGCTGCTCGTCCTCGGTCGAGGGGCGGGCCGGGGCGTCGGAGTCGGCGAGGTCGAGCTCCTCGAGGGTGGCGCGGGCGCGCTGCAGGGCGCTGTTGACCGAGGCCACCGAGGTCTCCAGCACGTCGGCGACCTCCTTGGCGCTCCAGCGGAGCACCTCGCGCAGGACGAGGACGACGCGCTGGCGGGCCGGCAGGTGCTGGAGGGCGGCGACGAAGGCGAGGCGAAGGGTGTCGCGCTCGGCGGCCTGGGCCTCCGGGTCGGCGCCGGGGTCGGCGACCTGTCCGGTCGCGATCGGGAGGACCCAGGCGGTCTCCGGCAGCGGCGCGCCGACGGGGGTCTCGGCGGTGCCGGAGTCGGCGAGGTCGACCGGCCGGGCGCGGCGCTTGCGGGCGTCGATCTGGTCGAGGCAGACGTTGGTGGCGATGGTGAAGAGCCAGGACTTGAGCGCCGCGGGCTCAGCCAGGGTGTCGGAGCGCCGCCAGGCGCGCAGCAGGGTCTCCTGGGTCGCGTCCTCGGCCTCGAACCCGCTGCCGAGCATCCGGTAGCAGTAACCGGTCAGTCGCGGGCGCAGCCGCTCCATCTCGCCCTCGAGGACGAGGCTCCCGCCCGATCGCTCAGCTCCGGATCCAGCCACCGTCCCTCCTTATAACGGACCCGCCCACCCGACTCGGGCGAGCGTTGTCAATCGGCACCGACCGTCTGACCCGCAGGAGCACGGCTCCACGTAGGTGTGGAGCTTCAGCTGTGCCCGGCGATGGCGTGGGGCACGTAGGGCTCCTCCAGCAGCGCCACGTCGTCATCGGCCAGCTCCAGGTCGACGGCGGCGATGGCGTCGTCGAGGTGCCCGACCTTGGTCGCGCCGACGATCGGCGCGGTCACCGCCGGGCTCCGCAGCAGCCAGGCGAGGGCCACCTGGGCCGGGGGGACGCCGAGCCGCGCCGCCACCTCGGCGTTGCGTTCGATCACCGCGCGGTCGCCCGGCGCGTCGTAGAGGGCGTCGCCGGTCTCGTCGGAGCCCGAGCGCGCGGTCTCCACGCCGGGCCCCCGCCCGAGGCGCCCGCGGGCGAGCGGGCTCCACGGCACCACGCCGACCCCCTCGTCGAGGCAGAGCGGCAGCATCTCCCGCTCCTCCTCGCGGTAGAGCAGGTTGTAGTGGTTCTGCATCGAGACGAAGCGCGTCCAACCCTCGCGCTCGGCGACGTGGAGGGCCTTGGCGAACTGCCAGGCGAACATCGAGGAGGCGCCGATGTAGCGCGCCTTGCCGGCCTTGACGACGTCGTGCAGCGCCTCCATCGTCTCCTCGATCGGAGTGCCGTGGTCCCAGCGGTGGATCTGGTAGAGGTCGACGTAATCGGTGCCGAGGCGGCGCAGGCTGTGGTCGATCTCGGTCATCACCGCCTTGCGCGACAGGCCACCGCCGTTCGGTCCTTCGCGCATCGGCATGCACACCTTGGTCGCCAGGACGATCTCGTCGCGGTCGGCCATCTCGCCGAGGAAGCGGCCGATGTACTCCTCGCTGGAGCCGCCCGAGTAGAAGTTGGCGGTGTCGAAGAAGTTGATCCCGGCGTCGAGGGCGCGGCGCACGATCTCCCGGCTCCGCTCCTCGCCGACCGCCCAGGAGTGCATGCCCCGTGAGCCGTCGGCCAACCCCATGCAGCCGAGGCAGAGGACGGAGACATCGAGGCCGGTCCGGCCGAGCTTCGTATAACGCATCAGGGCTTCCCCTCCGGTGGATTGCCGACGCTGGCGCATCGATTCCTCATAACTGTATTAAGCTTTATCCAACGGCGACGGGGAACGCCGCGCAAGGAGACATAAGGGTCGGCGCAGGCTCGCCGGGACAGGAAGGAGTCACATGTCATCGCGTATCGGGGTCGACGTCGGCGGGACCTTCACCGACCTCATCTTCTTCGACGAGAAGAGCGGCAGGGTGACGGTGGGGAAGGGGCCCTCCGACCCGACCGCGGTCGACGCGGCGGTGCGCGGCGTCGTGTCCTCGACGCTGGCGCCGGAGCGCGCCGCCGAGGCCCGGTACTTCCTGCACGGCACGACGGTCGGCCTGAATGCCCTGCTCGAGCGCCGCGGCGCCAAGGTCGGGGTGCTGACCACCGAGGGCTTCCGCGACATCCTCGAGCAGGCCCGCGAGGAGCGCCTCGACGAGCGCGGCCCGCGGGTCTGGGACCACCTCTTCCGCACCCCGCCGCCGCTGGTCGACCGGCCACTACGGGTCGGCATCCCGGAGCGCGTGCTGCCCGACGGCAGCGTCGAGAAGGAGCTCGACGCCGACGCCGTCCGCGCCGCAGCGGCGGCCTTCGCGGCGGCGGGCGTCGAATGCGTCGCGATCGTCTTCATCAACTCCCACGCCGCCGCCGACCACGAGCTGGCCGCGGAGCGGATCCTGCGCGAGGCCGGCTTCGACGGCCCGGTCTCCCTCTCCCACCAGATCACCGGCCAGTACCGCGAGTACGAGCGCACCTCGACCACGGTCATCGACGCCTACGTGCGGCCCGCCGTCTCCGGCTACCTCGAACGGCTGGAGTCGGGCCTGAAGGAGGAGAGCGTCGACGGCGAGTGCCTGATCACCACCTCGGCGGGCGGCTGCATCGCCTTCTCCGAGGCCCGCTCGCGGCCGTTCGAGACGGTGATGTCGGGGCCGGTCGCGGGCGCGGTCGGCTCCGGCGTGCTCTGCCGCGAGCTCGGCCTGCCGCTGGCGGTGACCGCCGACGTCGGCGGCACCAGCTTCGACACCTGCCTCCTGGTCGACGGCCGCGCGACGCTCAAATACGAGGGCGAAGTGGTCGGCATGCCGCTGCAGACCCCGTGGGTCGACGTGCGCTCGGTCGGCGCCGGCGGCGGCTCGATCGCCTACATCGAGAACGGCCTGCTGGCGGTCGGCCCGCGTAGCGCGGGCGCCGTCCCCGGCCCGGTCGCCTACGGCCGCGGCGGCACCGAGCCGACCGTCACCGACGCCGCCGTCACCCTCGGCATGCTCGCCCGGCCGACGCTGGCGAGCGGGCTGGAGCTGGACGTCGAGGGCGCCCGCCACTCGCTCGAGCCGCTGAGCCGGGAGCTCGGCATCGACGTCGACCAGGTCGCCGTCGGCATCCTGCGGATCGCCGGCGCGAGCATGGCGGGCGCGATCCGCGCGGTCTCGATCGAGGTCGGCGAGGACCCCCGTGACGGTGCACTGATCGCCTACGGCGGCGCCGGTCCGCTCTTCTCCTCGCTGCTCGCCCGCGAGCTGCAGATCGGCACCGTCGTCGTCCCCAACCACGCGGGCAACTTCTCCGCCTGGGGCCTGCTGGAGCAGGACATGGTGCGCTCCGCCGCCCTGACCATCGTCGAGCCGCTCGACCGGGGCGGGCTCGCCCAGGCGGAGTCGACGCTCGCCGGGCTCTTCGCCCAGCTCGACGAGCGGGCCGCGACCAAGGTCGAGGGGGAGGTGGTCAAGGAGGCCGAGTTCGACCTGCGCTTCATCGGGCAGGAGTACTCGCTCGCGCTCGGGGTCGAGCTGGAGGACGGCAGGCTCACCGAGGCGCCGGCGGCGATCGCCGAGCGCTTCGGCGCCGCCTACGAGCGCAACTACGGGCACCGCTTCGACGTCGGCGTGACGATCGTCTCGGTGCGGGCGGTCGAGCGGACGCTGCTGCCGCGTCCCTCGAGCCAGGGCTTCGAGGCCGAGGCGGGCGCCGCGCGCTCCGGCGAGAAGGCCCGCGCCTACTCCTTCGTTACCGAGGATTGGCTCGACTTCGAGGTCATCGACCGGGAGGCGCTGCGCCCGGGCGAGGAGTTCCAGGGCCCGGCGATCGTCCTCGAGCCGACCACCACCTCCTACTTCGACGTCGGCGAGCGCGGCGTCGTCCACGCGACGGGAGCCCTCGTCGTGACCACCCCGTCCGCCTGACGTCCGCCACCGCGAGGAGAAGACGATGAGCACCGACACCCTGAACACCGACACCGCGACCGCCGGCGGGGCGGCGGGGGCCGGCCCCAAGGTCGACCCGGTCACCGCCTCGATCATCCGCCACGGCCTCGACGCCGCCGCCGACCAGATGCTGGTGACGCTGAAGCGCACCGCCTTCTCGCCGATCATCTACGAGGTGATGGACGGCGCCGGGGCGTTCTACGACCGGCAGTTCCGGATGATCTCCCAGATGACCGCGCTGCCGATGTTCACCGGCAGCCTCGGCCTCGCGGTCGAGAGCGTGGTCAAGCACTACGAAGCAACCGGGGAGGGGATCCAGGAGGGTGACGTGCTGGTCGTCAACGACCCCTTCGTCACCGGCACGCACCAGTGGGACGTCGCGGTGATCGTGCCCGGCTTCCTCGACGGTGAGATCGTCGCCTATGCGGCGATCAAGGCCCACCACCTCGACGTCGCCGCGCTGGCACCGTTTGTCACCCAGTCGACCGACGTCTTCCAGGAGGGGATCATCTGGCCCGGGGTGAAGCTCTGGCGCGCGGGCAGGCGCGACGACGACCTCTACCGGCTGTTCACCCGCAATACGCGGCTGCCGGACTCCGCCGCCGGCGACATGAACGCCCAGGCGGGCGCCTGTCACACCGGCATGCGGGCGGTGCTGGAGCTGATCGGGCGTTACGGGCTCGAGCAGTTCGAGGCGGCGGTCGAGGTGATCCTCGACGCGGGCGAGGCGACGATGCGCGAAAAGCTCGCCGAGTTCCCGCAGGGGCGCTTCACCGGCACCGTGGTCCACGAGCACAACGGCTTCGAGGAGGTGATGATCCCCTACGAGGTCGCGGTCGAGTTCGTCGACGACGGCATCGTGATCGACCTCACCGACGCGCCGGACCCGCAGCCCGGCCCGGTCAACGCGCCGGTGATCGGGGTCATCTCGGCGATCCGCTGCGCGATGATGGCGCTGGCGATCCAGGACGGCGGCCGCGCCAACGAGGGGTACTTCCGGCCGTTGCAGCTGCGCTCGCGGGAAGGCTCGATGATCGACGCGAAGAGTCCGGCGCCGGTGGCGCTGGCCAGCTACCCGCTCTACATCCTGATCGAGGGGCTGAACGAGGCGATCGCGAGCGCGATGCCCGACCGCCGCCCGGCGGGCTACGACATGGTCGTCACCCTGTTCATGTGGGGGCAGGACGAGAATGACCAGGTGTGGATCGACTCGGTCAACATCACCGGCGGCGCCCCGGCCGCGGCTCCCTACGGTGACGGCGGCGGGCCGCTGATGCCGATCGCCTGCAGCGGCGTGCGCGGGGTCTCCTGGGAGGTCTTCGAGGCGAAGACGCCGATGACGATCGAGTCGACCGAGTACGCGATCGACAGCCACGGGGTCGGCAAGCACCGCGGCGGGCCCGGCTGGACGGTGATGCTGCGCGCCGACCGCGAGATGGAACTGACGATCGTCAACGAGCGCTCCCAGGTGCCGCCGTTCGCGCTGGCGGGGGCCGAGAAGGGGCGCCGCAACGAGGTGCTGGTGCACCGGCCCGACGGCAGCGTCGAGGAGTACGCCAAGGTCACCGGCACCAAGCTGCCGGCGGGCTCGCGGATCGAGATGAAGTTGAGCGGCGGCGCCGGGGTCGGCCCGGCGGCGGAGCGAACGCCCGAGCAGGTGCGCGCCGACCTCGCCGCCGGTTATCTGAGCGAGGAGCGCGCGCGGGAGAAGTACCCGCACGCGTTCGAGGGCTAGGAGGGCCGGGACGATGCAGACCCTCAACCCGATCGCGATCGCCTGATGGCCGGCTACGACACCGTGATCATCGCCGAGGTCTGGGCCAAACCGGAGGAGGCCGACCACCTCGAGGAGGTCCTGCGCGAGCACACCGACCGCACCCTCGAAGAGCCCGGCGTCCTCCTCTTCGCCGTCCACCGCGATCGCGAAGACCCGACCCACTTCGCCGTGATCGAGGCCTACGAGTCCTACGACGCCCTGGAAGTCCACCGCGGCACCGAGCGCTACCAGGCCCTGATGGCCTCCCTCCCGGCGATGATGGACCGCCGCGCCCGCATGGAGCTGGAGCCCCGCCCGGCGAAGGATCCACGCAGCACCGTGCTTTAGGGGGACCAGCCCCGTGGGATCGACCAGCTAGCTCCGCTGGAGCACGATCACGGAGCAGTTGCCGCCGGCGCCGAGGGCGTGGGTGAGGCCGGTGCGGGCGCCCTCTACCTGGCGGGCGCCGGCGCGGCCGCGGAGTTGGGTGACGACCTCGAAGACCTGGCCGAGGGCCGAGGCGCCGACCGGCTCGCCCTTGGAGAGGAGGCCGCCGGAGGGGTTGACCGGGATGCGGCCGCCGATCGTGGTGGCGCCGGATTCGACCAGGGGGCCGCCCTCGCCGGGCGCGCAGAGGCCGAGTTCCTCGGTGGCGATGATCTCGGTGCCGGCGTCGGTGTCCTGGAGCTCGATCACGTCGAGGTCGTCGGGGCCGAGACCCGCCTGCTCGTAGGCCTTCTGGGCGGCGCGGCGGGAGACCGGCACGTCGGGCTCGATGGTCGAGTCGGTGGGCATGTGCTCGCCGATCGCCTGGCTGCGCATCGCCGTCGCCATCCCCTGGCCGACCACGCTGACGTCGCCGGGGCGCGCGTCGCCCGCCCGCAGGATCGCCGCCGCGGCGCCCTCGTCGGGCGTGCAGAGCATCAGCAGGCGCAGCGGGTCGACGACCATCCGGCTCGCCAGCACCTCCTCCGCCGAGATCTCCTTCTGGTACATCGCCCGCGGGTTGTGGACCGAGTGGCGGTGGTTCTTCTCCGCGACCAGGGCGAGCTGGCGCTCGGTGGTCCCGTACTCGTACATGTGGCGCTGGATCGCGTAAGCGAACTGGACCGGGTTGACGGCGTGCCCGATCGGCTCGCGCCAGGGCTCGAAGTAGTCCATCTTCATGAAGCCGCGCGGCATCTTCTCGATCCCCACCGCGGCGACCACGCCGTGCTCGCCCGAGGCGATCGCCTGGCGCGCGACGCTGACCGCGGCGCCGCCGGAGGAGCAGGCGTTCTCGACGTTGACGATCGGGATGCCGGTGCGGCCGATCGCGGTCGCGATCTTGTGTCCGGCGCCGGTTCCGGCGTACATGTGGGCGCAGAAGAGGGCGTCGACCTCGCCCCACGCGATGCCGGCGTCGGCAAGCGCCTCGCGCAGCGCCTCGACCCCCATCTCGATCGGCGACTTGTCGCCGAAGCGACCGAAGGGGTGCATGCCCACCCCGCTGACGACCGTCGGCTCCATGGCCATGGCGTTACTCCTCTCCGATCCGGAAGCCGTAGGTCCGCAGCGCCGCGCCGTCCTCGCCCGCGAGGTCGAACAGCTCGAGCCGGCAGGGGGCGCTGATCCTCACCGCCGCGAGGTCCTCGGCGAGCAGCGTCGCGGCGACCCGCAGGCCGTCGCCGAGCTCGACCACCCCGAGCGCGTAGGGCACCTCGCCCGCGTAGCCGGGCGGCGGCGCGTGGACGATCGTGTAGGTGAAGACGCGGCCCTGGTCGGGAAGCGCGACCTCGCTCGCGCCCTCGTGCTGACAGCGGGCGCAGACGGCGAGCGCCGGGAAGCGCAGCGCGCCGCAGTTCTCGCAGCGGGCGCCGAGCAGGGCCGGCGGGTCCTCGCGGAAGAGGCCCTCGCGGACCGGCGTCGCGCCGCCCTGGGCGACCTCGCTCACGTCGGCGCCCCGACTCGGCGCGCGGCGAGCCGCGCGCCGAGCGCGCGCTCGTGCTGGATCGCGTCGCCGAAGCGGCGCTCCGCGGCGAGCACCCGCCGCTGCAGCAGGTGGGCGTCGTGCTCCCAGGTGAAGGCGATGCCGCCGAAGACCTGCAGCGCCGCCTCGACCACGGCGCGGCTCGCGCGCGCCGACCAGGCCTTGGCGACGGCGACCGCCTCGGCGGCCTCGGCGTCGCCCTCGTCGAGGGCCGCCGCCGCGTAGAGGACCGAGGACCAGGCCGACTCGCGGTCGACGTGGGCGTCGGCCATCAGGTGCTTCAGCGCCTGGAAGCTGCCGATCGGGGCGCCGAACTGTTCGCGCTCGCGCGCGTACTCGATCGCCAGGTCGAGCGCCGCGCTCGCCGCGCCCACCCCTTCGGCGGCGGTGGCGACCGCGCCGACCCGGAGCGCGCGCTCCACTGCGCCCGCATCGTCGCCGACCAGGGCGCGCGCGGCGGGGACGGTGACGCCACTCAGCTCGACCACGCGGCAGTCGGCGGCCGGGTCGAGAGCGTGGCCGTCGAGGAGCGTGACGCCGGCCGCCTCCGCCGGGACCAGCGCCCAGGCGGGCTCCCCGGCGTGCTCGGCGAGGACGAGGAGGGCGTCGACCCGGGGGGCGGCCTGGACGCCGACCTTCACCCCGTCGAGGACGAGGTCGTCGCCGGCGGCGCGGAGCGTCGCCTCGACCCCGGCCAGGGTCCAGTCGGCACCCGCCTCGACCACGGCGAGGGCGGTCGCCGCCTCGCCCACGGCGACCCGCGCGGTCAGCTCGTCGTCACCCCCGATCGCCGCGGCGATTCGCGCCGCCACCGCGGTGTCGACCAGCGCCGTCGGCGCCGCCTGGGCGCCGCAGCGCTCGGCCAGCATGCACAGTCCCTGGACGCCGAAGCCATCGTCCTCGAGGCCGACGGCGTACCAGCCGAGGTAGCCCAGCTGCTGGTCTAGGGTCGTCGCGTCGCCCTTCCCCTCGAGGAAGGCGCGGGCGAGGGAGAGCGGCGCCAGGTCGGCGAGCATCTCCCGCGCCACCGATTGGAGCTCGCGCTGGTCCTCGGAGATCGTCAGCTTCATCGCGCGCCCCGCGGCAGACCGAGGATGCGCTCGGCGATGATGTTCTTCTGGATCTGGGCAGAGCCGCCGTAGACGGAGCCGGCACGGGCGTAGAGGTACACGTGCTGCCAGGCCTCCGGGTCGACCCCCGCCGGGGCCCCGGCGCCGAGCGCGGCGTGGGCCCCGAGCGCGTCGAGCCCGGCCGCCGCCATCTCCTGCTCGACCCGGCCAAGGACCACCTTGTCGACCGAGCTCTCCAGGCCCGGGTGCCCGTCGGCGATCATCTGGCCGACGCTGCGCAGGCCCTGGTGCTTCAGCACCTCGAGGCCGATGTGGGCACGGGCGAGGGTCGCGCGCACGTCCTCGTCCTCCAGCGCCGGGCGGCCGCCGCGGCGGAGCGCGCGCGCTTCCTCGACCATGCCGTCGAGCAGCACCCGCAGCACCGCCTGGCGGCCGACGCCGTACCAGCCCCGCTCGTGAGAGAGGGTGTGCATCGCGATCGCCCAGCCGCCGTTCAGCTCGCCGAGCAGGTTCTCGGCCGGTACCTCGACGGCGTCGAAGTAGACCTCGGAGAACTCGGCATCACCGGTCACCTGCACCAGCGGCCGGATCTCGATCCCTGCCGAGGACATGTCGACGAGGATGTAGGAGATGCCGCGGTGGGCGGGGGCGTTGGCGTCGGTGCGGGCGAGCACCGCGCACCATTGTGCGTGCTGCGCGTAAGAGGTCCAGATCTTGTGGCCGTCGATGACGAAGCCGCCGTCGTCGGTGATCCGCGCCTTGGTCCGCAGCGCGGCGAGGTCGGAGCCGGCGCCGACCTCGGAGAAACCCTGGCACCAGATGTCGGCGCCGGAGAGGATGCGGTCGAGGAAGCGCGCCTTCTGCGCGTCGGTGCCCTGCTCGACCAGCGAGGGGCCGACGACGTCGAGGCCGACGTTGCCGATCACGATCGGCGCGCCCGCCCGGGCCATCTCGGCGTTGACGACGATCTGCTCGGTCAGCGAGGCGCCGCGGCCGCCGTAGGCCTCCGGCCAGGAGAGGCCGACCAGCCCGGCCCCGTGAAGGCGGGCCTGCCAGGCGCGCAGGAACTCGACCTTGGCGTCGAAATCGTGCGGGATCTGGGCGGGGTCGGGGACGTTCGCCGCGAGGAAGGCGCGCGCCTCTTCGCGCAGCGCCAGCTCGCCGTCGTCGAGCGCCAGCTTCATCGGGGCGCCACCGCGTAGGTGGTGGCCGCATCACGGCTCGCCGCGACCTCGCGCCGGGCGACGGTCTCGCGGTGCACCTCGTCGGGGCCGTCGACGATGCGCAGGATGCGCGCGTGCGCGGTCAGCTCGGCGAGGATGAAGTCCTGGGTGACGCCCGCCGCGCCGAAGGCCTGCACGGCGTGGTCGACCACTCGCGAGGCGAGCTCGGCGGTGACCACCTTGATCGCCGAGATCTCGATCCGGGCGCCCTTCTTGCCGACCGTGTCCATCAGCCAGGCGGTCTTCAGGACGAGCAGGCGGGCCTGCTCGATCTCCATCCGTGCGTCGGCGATCCACTGGCGGATCACGCCCTTGTCGACCAGCGGCGAGCCGAAGGTGCTGCGGCCCTGGACCCGCTCGACCATCATCGCGAGGGCGCGCTCGGCGACGCCGATCGCCCGCATCGCGTGGTGGATGCGGCCCGGGCCGAGGCGCGCCTGGGCGATCGCGAAGCCCTCGCCCTCGCCGCCGAGGATGTAGGAGGCGGGGACCCGGGCGTCCTCGTAGACCACTTCGGCGTGCCCGCCGTGGGGGCCGTCGAGGTAGCCGAGCACGTGCATCGAGCGGCGGACGTCGACGCCCGGGGTGTCGACGGGGACGAGGATCATGCTCTGCTGTCGGTGGCGGTCGGCCTCGGGGTCGGTGACCCCCATCACGATCAGGAGCTCGCAGCGCGGCGACATCGCCCCGGAGGTGAACCACTTGATCCCGTCGATCGCGTACTCGTCGCCGTCGCGGCGGATCCGGGTGGCGATGTTGGTCGCGTCGGAGGAGGCGACGTGGGGCTCGGTCATCGAGAAGGCCGAGCGGGTCCTGCCGTCCAGCAGCGGCGCCAGCCAGCGTTCCTTCTGCTCCGCGGTGCCGAACTGGGACAGCAGCTCCATATTGCCGGTGTCGGGCGCGGAGCAGTTGAAGACCTCGGGGGCGAGGAACGGGCTGCGGCCCATGATCTCGCAGAGCGGCGCGTACTGGAGGTTCGTCAGCCCGGCGCCGTTCTCGTCGGGGAGGAAGAGGTTCCACAGCCCCGCCTCGCGGGCCTGCGCCTTCAGCTCCTCCATGATCGGCGGCGTCGCCCAGGGATCGTCCCCCGCTGCGATCTGCTCCTCGAAGATGTGCTCTGCCGGGAGGATGCGCTCGGCGAAGAAACGCTCCACCTCCTCCCGCAGGCCCGCCGTCTGTACGTCAGGTGCGAAGTCCACAGAAGAAAATAATTATCATAAGGAACTCGACGGCGTCAAAGTCAGGGCCGGCGGCCCCTACGCGAGCGTGGCGAGGGCGCGATCGAGGAGGCGTTCGATGCTCGGGCCGAGGGCCTCGTTCGCGGCGTCGACGTGACGGCCATCGAGGCTTCGCTTCCGGTTGTGCGCCTGGATCGCGGCGAGCTTGAAGCAGCCGAGGGCGAGGAACCAGGACGGGTCGCGGTCGGTCTGGTCGGTCACCTCGAGGTAGGCGGCGACCAGGTCGTCGGCGGTCGGGGTGCCGGGGACGTCACGGCCGAGGCCCGGGTAGTTGGCCGGGTCGGTGAAGGAGTAGAACCAGCCGAGGTCGACCAGGGGATCGCCGACACTCCAGATCTCCCAGTCGATCAGGCCCTGGGGCTCGGCGCCGACGAAGAGGATGTTGCCGAGGCGGAAGTCGCCGTGGACGATCGCGGGGCGGGCGGGCGCCGGTGGGGCGGCGGCGAGCATGAGGGCGGGCAGCTCGGTCGCCGCCGGGTGGTCGAACCGGGCGGCCTCCATCGTCCTGGTCCAGATCGCGAGCTCCGCGGCGGGGGTGCGCACCGGCTCGCCGGCGAGGCCGATCGCCGCCGAATCGAGCGCGTGGAGGCGCGCGATCACGTCCAGCGCCGCCTGCCAGCGGGCGGCGATCAGCGCGCCGCTCTCCTCCGCCTGGGGCGGCTCGATCAGGGGCTCGGTTGCCACGCCCGGCAACAGGTCGGCGGCGTAGAAGGGAGGGTCGCCGTCGCCGCGCAGCCGCACCCCGGCCACCGGGACGCTGCCGTCGGCGCCCAGGGCTTCGACGACCCGCGCCTGGCGCAGGACGTCGTGGCGACCGCGGGCGGGGCGGCCGACCGGGGCGGACTTGACCACCAGGCGCCGCTCGCGCCTGTCGGCGTCCCGCAGGACCGCGAGGTGGGTGACGCCGGAGTGGCCGCCCGACATCCGCGAGAGCTCGATCAGCGCGGCCGCGCCGGCCGGGTCCCCCGCGGCCGCGCGCCCGAGGGCACCGCGGATCTGCTCGGCGAGCTCCGAATCGGCGGCTAACGAATTCATGATGACCATCATGCCAGTTTCGCGCTAGGCTGCCGGGATGGAGAGATTCGAGGGACGGGTGGCGCTCGTCACGGGCGCCTCGAAGGGAATCGGCGCGGCAACGGCGGAGCGGCTGGCCCGCGAAGGCGCGAGCGTCGCGGTCAACGCGCGCAACGAGGACGCCCTGCGCGAGCTCACCGACCGGCTCGCCGCCGCGGGGCTGGCCGTGCATCCGGTGGCGGGCAGCGTCACCCGGCCGGAGGGGCCCGAGGCGCTGGTCGCGGCGACGGTCGAGCGCTTCGGCAAGATCGACGTCGTCGTCAGCGCGGTCGGCGTCAACACCACCTACGGACCGCTGCTCGAGACCGAGCGCGAGGCCTTCCTGGCGACGATGGAGCGGAACACCTGGCCGCTCGTCGCGCTGGCCCAGGCGGCCGTCGCCCACGGGCTCGGCGAGGGCGGCGCGATCGTCGCCGTCTCGACCATCGGCAGCCACTCGATCCAGCCGCTGGTCGCCCCCTACTGCGCCAGCAAGGCGGCGCTCGACCTGCTGGTCCGCACGCTTGCCCGTGAGCTCGGCCCGCGCGGCATCCGCGTCAACGCGGTGGCTCCCGGGCTGGTCGAAACCGACATGTCGCAGATCCTCTGGGAAGGCGACCAGGCGACCGCGGAGGCGGAGCTGCTGCCGCTCGGGCGGCTCGGGAAGCCCGCCGACATCGCCGCCGCGATCGCCTGGCTGGCCTCGCCGGATGCCGGGTGGACGACCGGCCAGATCGTCGACGTCGACGGTGGTCGCACCCAGATCGGCGACGAGCCGGCGCACCTGATCGGTGCCCACCGCGGCTCGCCGACTCCAGCGAACGACTGAGCTGCCGGGCGGGGGTGATGGGGTCCGCGACCAGTTAACATCGCCTTTCAGGGAATCGTTATGATGATCATCAGCAGGTGGTTGGAACCGCTGCCGCGGCCGCGAAACCGCCGCTGACGTTGGGAACGGGAAGGAGCTTCAGATGGAGAACGGTGCGCATAGCCCCGTGGTGGGCAGCGGCGACGTCAACTTCGACCGCGAGACGGACGTGGTCGTCGTCGGCTCCGGCGCGGCCGGCCTCTCGGCCGCCCTCGCCGCCCTCGCCGACGGCGCCACGGTGATCCTGCTGGAGAAGTCGGCGACGCTCGGCGGCACCACCCGCAAGTCCTCGGCGTTCGCCTGGTACCCCAACCATTTCGGCCTCCAGGTCGACGGCTACGTCGACGAGAAGGACGACGCGTTGCGCTACATGGCGCGCCTCTCCCAGCCTGACGCCTACGACCCGGCCGGCCCCACCCTCGGCCTCGAGCCCTGGCGCTACGAGCTGCTCGACGCCTTCTACGAGAACGCCGCCGTCGCTGCCGAGGCGCTGCACGAAGCCGACGTCGAGTCGATCCACCTCACCGAGATGTCGGATTATTTCGCCGAGCTGCCCGAGAACAAGACCCCGCGCGGCCGCACGCTGCGCCCCAGGACCCGCGACGGCGAGCCCGGCACCGGGGTCGAGTTCGTCGAGCAGGGCGCCGAGGCGGTCGCGGCGCGCGGCGGCGAGATCCTCACCGAGCACGCGGTCGAGAGCGTCGTCACCGACGACGACGGCCGCGTCGTGGGCGTCCTCGCCCGCACGCCCCAGGGGCTGGTGGCGATCGGCGCCCGCGGCGGCGTCGTCTTCGGCTCCGGCGGCTTCGCCCAGAACCAGCACCGCCTCGCCGACCACATGGCGGCGCCGATCATCGGCACCTGTGCGGCGATCGGCAACACCGGCGATTTCCTCGACATCGCCGAAGCTCTGGGCGCCCCGCTGCGCAACATGACCTACCCCTGGATGACGCTGCTCCCGCTGGAGTGGGCGCTCGACCACGACCCCGAGGTGAAGAGCCTCTTTCACCCACCCGGCGACAGCATGCTCTTCGTCAACGGCGCCGGCCGGCGGACGATGAACGAGAAGGGGCCCTACAACGAGATGGCCCAGATGTTCCAGCGCTGGGACCCGCGCGGCGCCCGCTATCCGGAGCTCTTCCAGTTCATGGTCTGGGACCAGGGCACCCAGGACCTCCACTCCAACGAGCGGCCCGCCAACCCGATCCGCCCGACCGGCCACCCGGCCCCGCACGTGGTCAAGGGCGACACCCTCGACGATCTCGCCGCGGCGCTGACCCAACGCGTCGCCGAGCTCGCCGACCACGTGCCCGGTCTATATATAGAGGCGGATTTCGGCGCCAACCTGAAGGCGGCGGTCGAGCGCTTCAACGACGGCGCCCGCCAGGGCCGCGATCTCGACTTCGAACGCGGCGAGTCGGCGATCGAAGTCTTCTTCAACGAGATGTTCACCGGCGGCATCCGCGACGAGCGCAACCCGCTGATGTTCCCGCTGCGCGACGAGGGGCCGTACTACGCGACGATCATCGTCCCCGCCGCCCTCGACACCAAGGGCGGCCCGCCGATCGACCGCGACTCGCGCGTCCTGCGCGCCGACGGCACCCCGATCCCCGGCCTCTTCGGGGCGGGCAACTGCGTCGCCTCACCCGCCGGCAAGGCCTACTGGGCCGCCGGCGGCACGGTGGGGCCGGCGGTCGTCTTCGGCTACCTGGCCGGTCGCACGGCAGCGGCCGCCGTTCCAGCTCAACCCGGCGCCGCGGCGTGACCCGGCTGCCCAGACAACGGAGGAGAGTGGCGTGACGGTTCGAGTCGGAATCGACGTAGGAGGGACCTTCACCGACGCGGTGCGGATCGACGACGAGACCGGGGAGATCACCCGGGCCAAGGTCCTGACCACCGCCCACGATCAGTCGGAGGGGACGATGGCCGCGCTGCAGCGGCTGGTCGACGATCCCGCCGACGTCGGTGCCTTCCACCACGGCTACACGGTGGGGCTGAACGCGGCGCTCACCCGGACCGGCGCGCGCACCGGAATGCTGGTCACCGCCGGGCACCGCGACACGATGGATCACGGCCGCGTCTGGCGTCCCTTCGACGAGAACCTCTACGACCCGTCCTGGCGCCGCCCCCACCAGGAGCGGCCGATGGTCGAACGGCGCCTGCGCCGCGAGGTGCCGGAGCGGATGCGCGAGAACGGCGAGGTGCTGCTGGAGCTCGACGAGGAGGCGACCCGGGAAGAGCTCGAGTTCCTCAAGCGCGAAGGGGTCGAGGCGGTCGGCGTCTGCCTGATCAACGCCTACGAGCACCCCGCCCACGAGAAGCGGGTCCGCGAGATCGTCGCCGAAGTCCTGCCCGACGCCTACGTCCAGACCTCCGACATCTGGCCGCTGGCGCGCGAGTTCGAGCGCACCTTCGTCGTCGCCCTCGACGCCTACACGGGCCCGCCGGTCGTCCGTTACCTGGAGCGGCTGGAGAAGCGGCTCGAGGAGGCGGGCTTCGACTCCCGGGTGGAGATCATGCAGATGGACGGCGGTCTGCGCACCAGTCCGTCGGTCCGCCAGGCGCCCGTCTACACGCTGCAGTCCGGCCCGGTCGCCGGCCTGCTCGGTGCCGAGGGCTACTCGCGCGAGCTGCTCGACGGCCGCAACCTCGTCTGCCTCGACATCGGCGGCACCAGCTCCGACCTCGGGGTGATCATCGACGGCGCCGCCGAGGTGACCAACGAGTGGGAACTCGAACACGCGATCCCGCTCGCGATCACCACCCTCGACGTGCGCTCGATCGGCGCCGGGGGCGGCAGCATCATCGGCCTCGACGAGGTCGGCTCGCTCAAGGTCGGCCCCGAATCGGCGGGCTCCGAACCGGGCCCCGCCTGTTACGGCCGCGGCGGCACCCGCCCGGCGATGACCGACGCCTACGTGGCGATGGGCTTGTTGCAGCCCGACCTCTTCCTCGGCGGCGAGATGAAGCTCGATCGCGAGGCGGCGTTGGCCGCGCTCGGCACGGTCGCCGAGCCGCTGAAGATGGACCCGATCGAGCTCGCCCAGGGCGCCTACTCGATCGCCAACGTGACGATCGCCGCGGCGCTCGCCCGGATGACCACCCACCGCGGGTACGACCCGCGCGAGTTCTCGCTGCTCGGCTACGGCGCGGCGGGGCCGGTGCACGCGGTCGCCGTCGCCCGCGAGCTCGGCATCGACGAGGTCGTCATCCCCTACTTCCCGGGTGGCTTCTCCGCCTACGGGATGGTCGCCAGCCGCTCGCGGGTCGAGTACTCGGAGGCGACGATGAGCTCGCTGGAGGGGCTCGGCGCCGAGGCGCTGAACGAGGCGCTCCGCCGCCAGGCCGCCCGTTGTCGCGAGGACCTGCTGGCGCAGGGCGTCCCGGAGGGGGAGATCGCGATCGAGTGCGCCTACTACGGCATGTACACCGGGCAGGGGGAAGACAACCGCCTGCCGCTCCCGGGCCTCGACCTCACCGACGAGGACATCCCGCGGATCGTCGAGGACTTCCACGCCTTCTACGACCGCCGCTTCGGCTACCGGGCGCCGGAGATCCCGATCTTCGTCTCCTCGGTCTCGGCCGTCGGGTACGGCAGGCAGCGCCCGATGACGCTCCCGTCGACCGCCGCCGAGAACGGTGACGGCAGCGGGGTCGAGCGGGCGGTGATCATGCGCGAGACGCTCCACGTCGACGGCGGCTCGCACCCCGACAGCGCTTTCTACGACCGCAACCTCCTACGCGACGGGGACGAGGTGCAGGGCCCCGCGATCATCGACGACCACCTCGGGACGATCGTCGTCAACCCCGGCGCCACCGCCCGGGTGGTCAGCCACGGCACTCTCAGGATCGAGGTCTGAACATGGACAAGAACCAGTTCTTCATGACGGCGGAGGACGTGCAGGCCGACTACGGCGTCGACCTGATCACCGCCGAGACGCTGCGCAACGGGTTCATCGAGGCGACCCGTCACATGCACGGGACGCTGCTACGCAGCTCCTTCTCCAACATCATCCGCGACGGGATGGACTTCGGCGTCTGCGTCCACCTGGTCAACGACGACGGCACCACCGACATGGTCGCGATCACCGAGGGCTGCACCCAGTTCGCCTTCACCCACCAGCACATGACGAACATGGTGCTCGACGAGTACGGGCTGGAGAACCTCGGCCAGGGCGACACGGTGATCTGCAATGACGAGTGGCGCGGCGGCATCCACTTCGGCGACCTCAACCTGTTCCGGGTGATCCACGACGCCGACGGGAAGCCCGCCTTCGTCGTCTCCGACGCCGCCCACGTCTTCGACATCGGCGGCCCGGTGGCGGGCGGCTTCAACACCGCCGCCGAATCGATGTACGAGGAGGGGCTGCGGATCTCGCCGACCCTGATCACCTCGCGCGACAAGCCGGTCCGCTCGATGTTCAACCTGCTGCTGGAGAACACCCGCAGCCCGCTGCACATGCTGGGCGACGTGCGGGCGCTGCTCGGCACCCTGCGGGCGGGCGAGGACCGGGTGCGGGCGCTGATCGACCGCTATGGCATCGAGACGGTCAAGGGCTCCGCCCGCTACGCGCTCGGCCTCTCGGAGCGGCGTATGCGCCAGGCCCTCCTCAACACCCCCGACGGCGATTACTCGGATGAGATCTTCCTCGACGACGACGGGCTCTCCACCGACCCGCTGAAGATCAAGGTCGAGGTGCGGATCCGCGGCGCCGAGGCGGAGATCGACTTCTCCGGCACCGACCCGCAGTCGCTCGGCTCGGTCAAGACCGGCTGGCAGGAGGCGGCCCGCGCGGTGGTCGGCCCGAAGGTCGTGCTCGACCCGCGCCACCCGATGAACGGCGGCGCCATGCGGCCCTTTCAGGTGCTGATGCCGCCGGGCTCGATGGTTCTCTCGCTGCCGCCCGCCTCGCAGTCCAACCACGTCGAGCAGGGGGCGAAGATCGCCCGCCTGATGACCCGGGTGATGTCGCAGGCGTTCCCCGAGCACGCGGTCGCCGACGACTCCGGCACCAGCGGGTGCGTGATCATGGGCGGCGTCGACAGCCGCCCCGGCCTCGAGGGCACCCCCTACGGCGGCGTGCTGCTGATGGGCGGCGCCTGGGGGGCGACCGAGACCTCCGACGGGATCAGCTTCTGCCAGTCCTCGCTCTTCAACTGTCGCTCGATGATCATCGAGTACAGCGAGAAGGCGATGCCGGTGGTGATCTGGGAGCACGGCGTGCTGGTCGACGCGGCCGGCGCCGGCGAGTACCGCGGTGGCTTCGCCGCCTCCTATACCTACGAGGCGCTCGCCGACGCGTTCATCACGCCGATCATGGACTCCTCCAAGTTCCCGGCCGGCGGCCTCGCCGGCGGCGGTCCGGCCTCGATGTCCTTCGCCGCCCTGGTCCGCAAGGACGACCGCGGCCAGGTCCACTCGTTCAAGGGACTCCTGCCCCTGGAGCGGATGACGCCGCTCTTCGGCGCCTACGACGACGAGGGCGTGCCCGACCAGGTCGACGGCACCTGGGGCAACGGCACGCTGCTGCAGACCTCGAAGCCGACCGCCTACGTGCTGAAGGCGGGGGAACTGATGCGCGTCTTCTCCGCCTCCGGGGGCGGCTACGGCGATCCGCTGAAGCGCCCCGCCGAGACGGTCCTCTACGACGTCCGCAACGACTTCACCACGGTCGCGCAGGCGGCGGAGATCTACGGGGTAAAGATCGACCCCGACCGGCTCACCCTCGACGAGGCGGCCACGGCGTCCCTGCGCGAGCGCCTTGCCGCCGAGCGCGGCGAGGGCTACGAGCCGGCCCTGGCGCACCCGCGCGAGTGGCCGCGCACGCAGGCGGAATTCGAAGCGATGCGGAAGCGGGCGCTCGGCGCCCCGACCGCGGTGGAGGTCTAGACGATGGGCATCAACGACCGCATGATCTTCCTCACCCCGGGGAAGGACGAGATGTACGTGACCAAGACCCCGGTCGAGGGTCGAACCTGCCCCGAGTGCGGCTCCGACGACATCGCCCGCTACCCGATCGGCTGGGTCCGCGGCCCGCGCATGGTGGTCAAGTGCCAGCGCTGCTATCACTCCCTCGAGGTCCAGCGCCCGGCGGTCGAGGACAACTGGCCCCCCTTCCGCGCCGCGACCTACGACTGGGACGCCTCGCCGGCGGAGGGTGGTTGAGGGACTGATCCGGCGCTCGCTCGCTGAGTTGAGGGCACTATGGCGCCCTCAACTCAGCGAGCGTCGGCAGGCCCGGGGCGGGGGAAGCGCCCGTAGTAGTCCCGCCAGGAGTCGAGCGTCTCCGGGAAGCCGGCGGCGACCGCCTCCTCGCCGGAGCGGACGCGGAGGTCGGACTCCATGACCGCGGCGAATTCGCGGGGGTCCATGAAGTAGAAGAAGGAGAGGCGGCGGGATTTGAAGCGCCACCGGCCGTCGGCCTCGCGGAGGTACTCGTCGTCGTAACGGATCGCTGACATCGCGGCGACGCCGAAGCGGGACATCTCGGCGTGCAGGCCTACCTGGCCGGTGGCCCGGTCGGGGTCGGCGGGGTCGATGAAGATGCGGTGGTCGTGGCCCCAGTGGAGGCTCGGGCCGAGGACGCGCCAGCGGTCCTGGTACATCTCGACCACGGCATCGCGGCCGACCGAGGAGAGCGCGCCGTCGTGGGAGCTGACCTCGGCGTCGGCGGTGAAGAGGTCCGGCGCGTTGTCGATTTCGCGGTTGTCCATCACCGCGTTGTAGCGGCAGACCAGCTCCCGGATCGCCTCGCGATCCTCGAGTGCCCGCAGCCGCTTCTCCATCGCCGCGAGCGTCGCTCCGGGATCCGCTTCCGCCATCTCGTCCTCCTCGCCTTGTCCCGTTCCCGAGGGGTTCCCGGGATCTCTACCCAACCGTTGTTATCATAAGCATAGTTTGCCCACAGCGGAGACCGATTATCAGCTCGGCGCGGGCGCCCTCGCGCTGATCCGCGAGCGCCGCTGCTACGTCGACGGTGCCCGCGAGGAGGGCGCGGGCGCGACGATCGTCAAGGTCAACCCGACCTCGGGGACCGAGCTCGGCCGCTTCGCCGCCGCCGACGCGGCCCAGGTCGAGCGCGCCGTCGGCGCCGCCCGCCGCGCCTTCGACTCCGGGCCCTGGCGGGAGTACGACGGCGCCCGTCGCGGCGCGATCCTGCACCGGCTCGTCGACCTGATGGAGGCGAACCTTGATGCCCTGGTGGAGATCGTCGGCGCCGAGGTCGGCTCGCCGGTCTCCCTGGCGGTGCCCCTGCAGCTCGAAGGTGCGCTGTTCAACCTGCGTTGGTTCGCCGACGCGGCGCCGCTCGGGCCGGACGGCTGGTACGAACGCGGCACCACCGTGGACGCGCCGAGCGGCGGCACCCACCCGGGCCTGACCAGCCACGGCGTGATCGTGCGCGAGCCGGCCGGCGTGGCCGCCGCGATCACCGCCTACAACTTCCCCTACAACCTGCTCGGCTGGAAGCTCGGCGCGGCGCTCGCGGCCGGTTGCACCGTCGTCCTCCAGCCCTCGGCCCGGGCGACGATCTCGACCCTGGCGCTGTGGA
Organism: Actinomycetota bacterium; assembly: GCA_018268415.1. Classification (GTDB taxonomy): domain Bacteria; phylum Actinomycetota; class Thermoleophilia; order Solirubrobacterales; family 70-9; genus VAYN01. The sequence goes on from JAFDWO010000028.1 coordinate 24,409, forward strand.
GCCTGATCGAGCAGCTGGAGCTGCCGCCGGGCGTCGTCAACCTGGTGCTCGGCGAGGCCGAGGTGGGCCAGGCGCTGACCGGCGACCCGCGCGTCGACCTCGTCTCCTTCACCGGCTCCGAGGCGGTCGGATCGCGGATCATGGTGCAGGCCGCGCCGACGATCAAGAAGGTGATCCTCGAGCTCGGCGGCAAGTCGCCGAACATCCTTCTGCCGGGGACCGACGTCGAGGCGGCGATCGCGCCGAGCATGCTGCGGCTGATCACCAACGCGGGCCAACGCTGCGGCGCCACCTCGCGGATGCTCGTGCCGCGCGCCGACTACGCACGCTTCTGCGCCGCCGCCGCCGAGTTCCTCGACCAGGTCGCGGTCGGCGATCCGCGTGACCCGGCCACCGTGGTCGGCCCGCTGGTCGACAAGGCCCACCTCGAGTTCGTCGCGGGCCACGTCGAGCGGGCGCTGGCCGGCGGGGCGGAGATCGTCGCCGGCGGTGGTGCGCCCCCGGCCGAGTTCCCCGACGGCGCCTTTATGCGCCCGGCGCTGCTCGGGTCGCTCACCAATGCGGACGCCTTCGCCCAGGAAGAGCAGTTCGGCCCGGTCGGCTCGGTGCTCCCCTACGACGACGTCGAGGAGGCGATCGCGATCGCCAACGACTCGCTCTACGGCCTCAACGCGAACGTCTTCGGCCCGCTCCCCGACGCGCTTGCCGTCGCCCGCCGGATCCGCTCCGGCAACGTGACGATCAACGGCGGCGGCCGGATCCGCCCGGAGGCCCCGTGGGGCGGTTATGGCCGCAGCGGCATCGGCCGCGAGTCCGGCGACGAGGGCTTCCGCGAATACTTCGAGGTCAAGCACATCCAGTGGCCGCTCACCTGAGCGCGGTCGACCCAAGGCCCGGCGGCGGGCCAAAGGACGACCGCGGGGGAGGGTTACTCCGGGGTGGAGGGCTCGGCGGCCTTCACCGCGCCGCCCTTGCGGGCGATCCCGGCGGCGATGAACTCGGCCACCTCGTCGTCGTCGTAGCCGGCCTCGCGCAGGATCTCCTCGGTGTGTTCGCCGAGCAGCGGCGGCGGGGTGGTGATCTCACCCGGGGTCTCCGACATCTGGATAACCGGCCCCATCTGCGGGATCTCGCCCAGGGTCGGGTGCTCGACCGACTGGATCAGCCCGGCCTCGACCACCTGCGGGTGGTTGAGGATCTCGGAGAAGGTGTAGACGGGGGAGAAGAGGACGTTGCGCTCGCCGAACAGCGGCGCCCATTCGTCGTTGGTCCGCTTGCGCATCTCCACCTGGATCGTCTCGCGCAGCTCGTGGCGCCCGGCGACCCGCTGAGGGTTGGACTCGTAGCGCGGGTCCCGGCCCAGCTCCGGCAGGCCGATCACCTCGCAGAACGGGCCCCAGCCGTCGTTGCCGCCCCAGACCCCGGCGACCGCATAACCGTCGGCCGTCTCGAAGGCCTCGTAGGGCATGACGATGCTGTGGGCGCTGCCGAACCGTTGTGGGTCCTCGCCGGTCGTCCAGTGCGAGGCGAGGCGGGTGGTGAGGCTGGACATCAGCCCGTAGAGCATCGAGATGTCGACCTTCTGCCCCCGGCCGGTGCGCTCGCGGGCGAGCAGGCCGTAGAGGACCGCCTGGATGCCGAGCATCGCGCCGGTGAAGTCGGCGATCGGGACGCCGACCAGCGACGGGCCGCGGTCGGGCTCGCCGGTCACCGACATCACCCCGGCGGCCGCCTGGATCACCGGGTCGGTCCCCGGTTTGGAGATCAGCGGGCCGGTCGGGCCGAAGGCCGAGATCGAGACGTGGATCAGCCGCGGGTTCTCCGCCGCGAGGCGCTCGTAACCGATCCCGATCCGGTCGGCCTGCCCCGGCTTGTAGTTCTCGATCAGCACGTCGGCCTCGCGCGCCAGGCGTTGCACGGCCTCCTTGCCCTTCTCGCTGCGCAGGTCGAGCGCGATCGAGCGCTTGCCGCGGTTCCAGATCAGGAAGAGCGCGCTCTCGTCGCCGATGAAGTCGACCCCCGTGCGGCGCGACGGATCCCCTTCCAGCGACTCGACCTTGATCACGTCGGCGCCGTAGTCGCCGAGGCCGAGCGTCGCGTACGGCCCGGCCATGTGGCGGGTGAAATCGAGAACTTTTATTCCGTCTAGGGGTCGCATAGGTCCTTTTCCGGCTAGTTGCGGGCCTGTGGAATCCACGCTCTCCCCGCAAGTGGCATTACCATTGTTATAGTTAGCATGGATTACGGAGGCTGTCCACGCGGGACCGGACAGCGCGACACGAGGAGGACGTGTAGATGAATCCGACGACGATCGAGCGCGACCAGGGCGCGATGACGGCCGAGGCCGAACGCCTGCCGGCGCTGATCGACTGCGATGTCCACCCGATCGTCGCCGACGTCAGCGTGCTGCGGCCGAACATGTCGGCGCGCGCCGCCCGCCGCGCCTTCGGCGCCGACGTGCCGGTCTACTCACGCGATCCGAACCGGATCCCGCACCCCTCCAGCGGCCTGCGCCTCGACGCCAAGACCCCGTCAGGTGGCCCGCCCGGGTCCGATCCACAGTTCGCCCTGGAACAGTGGATCGACCCCTGCGCCATCGCCGCCGCGGTGCTGGTCCCGGTGCAGGCAGGCCTGGTCATCCCCTGGGGCGACGAGGCGGCGGGCTCGGAGTTCCTCGCCGCCTTCAACACCCACCTGCTGGAGGAGTGGACCGGGCTCGACTCGCGTTATCGTTCGGTGATCTCGATCTCCCCCTACGACGCCCGCGGCGCGGTCGCCGAGATCGAGCGCCTGGCCGGCGTCGAGGGCATCTGCGGGATCTTCATCCCGCACGGCGCGGTCGCCCTCGGCCGCAGCCAGATGTTCCCCATCTACGAGGCCGCCGAGCACCACGGCCTGCCGATCATCCTGCACCCGACCGGGGCGGAGGCCAACTTCGCCGAGGCGCCGCGGATCGCCGGCGGCTCCCCCGACACCTACCCGGAGCGGCACGCGATGCTCGCCCAGCCGGGCCAGCAGATCTTCACCAGCATGATCTTCGGCGGCGCCTTCGACCGCTTCCCCGGCCTGAAGCTCTGTCTGGTCGAGTACGGGGTCACCTGGGCGGCGCCGCTGCTGTGGCGGATGGACCGCGCCTACGAACAGGGCGACGGCGAGCTTTCGGGCCTGCGGCGCAAGCCGACCGATTACCTCGCCGACAACATCCGCTTCACCACGCAGCCGCTGGACGAGCCGCCGGAGCGGGAGATGCTGTGGAAGATGCTCGACCTGATGCAGGCCGAGCGGACCCTGATGTTCAGCTCCGACTACCCCCACTGGGACACCGACGACCCGACCACGATCCTCACCTCGCGGCTGCCGGAGCGGCTGCGCGCGCGGGTCGCCCACGACAACGCGGTCGAGTGCTTCGGCGATCGGCTGGGGCTGTGAGCGCGGGCGCGACCTCGACCGCCGCGCGGGGCCGCCCGCTCGTCCGCCACTACGTCGGCACCGTCGAGGAGTTCGAGCCCGACCGCTTCCGCACCTTCGAGATCGAGGGCCGGCCGGTCGGCGTCGTCCGCACCGCCGCCGGCTTCTTCGCCTGCCGCAACCGCTGTCCGCACCAGGGCGCCGACATCTGCGCCGGCGCCGTCTCGGTCGGCACGATGGTCCCGTCGCAGCCGATGCAGTACGTCTACTCGGCCGATCGTTGCATCGTCGCCTGCCCCTGGCACCGCTGGGAGTTCGACCTGCGTGATGGCGAGGGCATCCAGGGGATCACCAAGAAGCGGCTGGTCACCTACGCGGTCGAGGTCGACGAGGACGGCAGGGTCGCGGTGCTGATGCGCGGCCGCAAGGGGGCGGGATCGTGAAGGGCGTGATCGATTGTGAGCGGCACATCCTGCTGACCTCGCTCGACCAGGTGACAGCGCGGCTCGACCCCGCCTGGGTGACGCGGATGACCGAGAGCGAATTCCGCCTGCCGCCCGCCGGCCCGCACGCCGGGGTACAGGTGGAGGGGGCGCCGGTGGTCGGCGGGACGGACCCGGCCGAGGTCGCCGCGTCGCTTGATCCCGACGACGGCGAGGTCGTCCTGATCCCGGCCCAGGGGATCGTCACCTCGGGCTGGCTCAACATCGCCACCGCGACGACCTTCGTGCGCGCGGTCAACGACCACGTGGTCGCCGAGTGGCTGCACGCCGACCCGCGCTTCCGCTTCGCGATCGTCGTCGCGCCCCACGATCCCGGCCAGGCGGCGGCGGAGATCCGCCGGCTCGGCGACAACCCGGCGGCCGCCGCGGTCTGCATGCCGCTGATGGCGATCAACATGGGCCAGGTCCACTACCACCCGATCTACGAGGCGGCCGCGGAGCTCGGCCTGCCGGTGATGGTCCACCCGGGCGGCAGCGAGGGCAACGTGGTCGGCCCGCCGGTGCTCGGCGGGGTCGGGCCACGTACGCCGGAGGAGACCTTCTCGCTCTTGCCGCAGGTCGCCCAGGCCAACCTTTCGAGCCTGCTCTTCGACGGCATCTTCAGCCGCTTCCCCGACCTACAGGTGATCTTCGCCGGCTTCGGCTTCGCCTGGGCGCCGCCGGTCCTCTGGCGGGCCGACACCGAGTGGCGCGGCCTGCGGGTCGAGGTGCCCTGGGTCGCCGACCCGCCCTCCACCTACGCCGCCGAGCACGTGAAGCTCGTAGTCGACGCGGCCGCCGAACTCCACCCGGAATTCTCTTCGGTCGCCGCGATGTTGCCGGAGGGGATGCTGCTCTACGGCTCCGACGCTCCATATGATGATCAGGGAGTCCGCGGCAGGCTGGAAGGGCTTCCACCCGAGGTCGCCGAGCGCCTGCTGCGGGACAACGCGAAGAGCTGTCTACGTCTGGGGAGCCTCGATCGGGGGTAGTTTCCTTCCGATCATTAGGTTTAAATGGTTAGTGCATGAGTCCACAAAGCAGGGGAGCCAAGACCGCGTTGCGCGAACGTCGGCCGCGTACCGAGAAGGTCGCCTCGGTCGTCGCCCGGGAGATCGTGCGCGAAATCATCGACCGTGATCTGCCGCCGGGCGCCCCGCTCGCCCCCGAGGCGGACATGCTGGAGAACTTCGGTGTCAGCCGCGCGTCGCTGCGCGAGGCGCTGCGCATCCTCGAGACCCAGGGCCTGATCACGATCCGGCCCGGCCCCGGCGGCGGCCCCTCGGTCGCCGAAATGGACAGCCGTGACTTCGGCCGCATGGCGACGCTCTTCTACCAGGTGATGCGGGCCAAACTCGGTGACGTGATCGAGGCGCGGCTGGCGCTCGAGCCGGTGATGGCGCGGCTGGCCGCGACCCGTCGCGACCCGAGCATGAACGAGGAGCTGCGCGAGTCGATGAAAGCGCACTACGGGGAGATGTCGGAGGAGGAGTGGCGCGACGTCACCGACAACTTCCATGGGCTGATCTGCTCGATGTCGGGGAACCCGCTGCTCGACATCCTCGCCCGCTCGCTGAAGGACATCTACACGGCGCGCGTCTCGGGGCTCGTCTTCCCGGAGGAGAAACACGACAACGTGCGCAAAACGCACGAGAAAATCGTGAAAGCGATCGAGAAAGGCGACGGCCAGACCGCGCAGAAGCTGATGCACGATCACATGGCCAACTACGCCGATTACTTCAGCGCCCGGTACCCGGGCCTGATGGACGAGCTCGTCGACTGGGGTTAGCGCCGATGGCGGGCGACCTCGATCGAGCCGAGGTCGGCCGCGAGCTGCGCGAGCGGGCGCAGGGCGAGATGGCGCCGCGGCTGCAGGAGGCGCTCGGCTCGCTCGACCCGGAGCTCGCCGAGATCGCCGACGACTTCATCTTCGGCCGCCTCTGGAGCGGCGAGGGCATCGCCTTCGAGGAGCGGATGCTGGTGGCGATCACCGCGCTCGCGGCGGGCGACCACCAGGAGCAGCTGCGCAACTACCTCCATGGTGCCCTGCAGGAAGGCATCCCGGCGGAGAAGCTCCACGAGGCGCTGAAGATGCTGGTCGTCTATTGCGGCTTCCCCACCGCCCTGCACGCGCTGGCGACCTTCGCCAAGGTCCGCGCCGCCCACGAGAAGCGCCAGGGCTGAACCGCTCCGGCGGATGGTCCGCGGTGGGTTTAACCCGCCCGCGACACAATCCTGCTAAACATCACCCTGAATTGGGAACCGGCCGGCGCGCGCCGGCGGAAGGGAGCGCGGATGAGATTCACCGACGGGTTGCTCGCCTACGTGGTCGACGGCGGCAGGAGCCTGGTCTGATGGCGACCGCGCTCCGCACCGAGGAGGAGCCGCGCCGCTACGACCTACCGATCGGCGGCGCGGAGGTGGTCGCGAGCGGCGGCGAGCGCGAGTCGATCGACCCGGCCACCGGCCGCCCTTGGGCGACCGTCGGCGAGGCGGATGCCGGCGACGTCGACCGCGCGGTGGGGGCGGCCCGCGCGGCGCTGCAGGGTCCCTGGGCCGAGTACACCCCGCGCGAACGGGGCCGACTGCTGCGCCGCCTCGCCGACGAGATCGAGGCCGACGCGGCCCGGCTGGTCGGGGTCGAGGTCCGCGACAACGGGAAAACCGTGACCGAGGTCGGCGCCCAGTACCGGATCGTGCCGGAGTGGTACCGGTTCTTCGCCGAGATGGCGGACAAGGTCGACGGCACCGTCCTGCCGCGCGAGCGTCCCGACACCCTCGCCTACACGCTGGTCGAACCGGTCGGCGTGGTCGGCGCGATCACCCCCTGGAACTCGCCCGGCCTGCAGGTCGCGTTCAAGGCCGCCCCGGCGCTGGCGGCCGGCAACACGATGGTGCTGAAGCCCTCCGAGCACACGCCGGTCGCCACCCTGGAGACGGCGCGCCTGTTCGAGAAGGCGGGCATCCCGCCGGGCGTCTTCAACGTCGTCACCGGCGGCGCCGAGGCGGGCGCGGCGTTGAGCGGCCACCCCGATGTCGACCTCGTCGTCTTCACCGGCAGCGACGCGGTCGGCCGCAAGGTCGGCTCCGCGGCCGGCGCCGCGCTGGCCGACGCGGTGCTCGAGCTGGGCGGCAAGTCACCGCAGCTGCTCTTCGGCGATGCCGATCTCGACCAGGCGGTGATCGGCATCTTCGCCGGCATCTGTTGTGCCTCCGGGCAGACCTGCATCGCGGGCTCGCGCGCCTTCGTCCACGAGTCGGTATACGACGAGGTCGCCGAACGGCTGGTCAGGCGCTTCGGCGAGGTGCGCCTCGGCGACCCGCTCGATGCCGCCACCGAGGTTGGCCCGATCGCCTTCGAGGCGCATCTCGAATCGATCATGGGACGGACCGAGCGGGCAGTCGGGGCGGGCGGCACGCTGCTCACCGGCGGCACCCGCGGCAACGTCGACGGCCTGCCCGATGGTCTCTTCTTCGAGCCGACAATCATCGCCGACGTCGACAACGAGATGGAGCTGATGCGCGACGAGGTGTTCGGGCCGGTCCTCGGGCTGACCCGGTTCGCCGACGAGGAGGAAGGGGTGGCGCTTGCCAACGACAGCCGCTTCGGTCTCGGCGCCGGGGTCTGGACGGCGGATCTGAACCGCGCCCACCGGTTGACCGCGCGGCTCGAGGCGGGGACGATCTACGTCAACAACTATCGCCTCGCCTCGGCGCAGACGCCGCTCGCCGGGTTTAAGGACTCCGGCGTCGGCTTCGAGAACGGCAAGGAGTCGATGCGCCACTTCACCCGGCAGAAGACGGTCTGGCTCGACTACACCGGCAGGGTCAAGGATCCCTTCACGACGTGAGCGCGGCCGGCCCCGACCTCGACTTCCTCGTCCTCGGCGCCGGCATGGCCGGCATGTCGGCGGCGGCCCGGGCGGCGCAGGCGGGGGCCCGCGTGGCGGTGGTCGAGCGCGCCCCGGAGCCGGGCGGCTCCGCGGTCTTCGCCGAGTTCATCTGGACGGCGCCGAGCGTCACGGTGATGCGGGAGGTCAACCCCGAAGGCGACCCGGCGCTGGCGCGCGCGGCGGTCGAGGGTTTCGCTCCGGCGATCGACTGGGTCCGCTCGCTCGGGGTGACGGTGGGTGAACCGGTCGAGCTGCTCGGCTACGGGGTCGGCCACCAGACCGACATGGCGGCGCTCTTCCGCGCCTACCGGGCGGCGGTCGAAGGAGCGGGCGGGGTGATCCTCACCGAGGCCGAGCCGCTGCGCCTGCTGGTCGAGGACGGTGCGGTGCGGGGGGCGGAGGTCCGCCTCGCGGGCGGCGAGGCGCGCGAGCTGCGGGCGCCCGCGACCCTGTTGGCGACCGGCGGTTACGCCGGCGACCGGGAGCTGCGCGCCCGCCATATCCACCCCAACGCCGCCGACCTGCCGCTGCGCGCGAACCGGTACTCGGCCGGCGCCGGGCTGCGGCTCGGCGAGGAAGCGGGGGCCGCCTTCGGCCTCGAGGACGCCTGCTTCTACGGCCACCTGATGGCCCGCGGCCTGGCCATGCCCGACGGCAGCGAGATCGCGGTCAACACCTTCTTCCACTCCGAGCACGGTGTCCTCGTCAACCTGGAGGGCGAGCGCTTCCACGACGAGACGGTGGGCGACCAGCTGAACGCGATCGCCCTGGTCGAGCAGCCCGAGGCCCGTGCCCTCCTGATCACCGACCGGCGCGTCCACGACGAGTGGATGCTGAGGCCCTACGTCAAGGGGCTCGAGCCGGTCGACAAGTTCCAGCTCGCCTACCGCCGTGGAGCCCGCTGCGCGACGGCCGCGGACCTCGACGAATTCGAGGCGCTGCCGCCCGAGTGGGGCTATCCCGGCGCGAAGGTGCGCGAGGCGCTGGTCGAGTTCAACCGCCGGTGCGAGGCGGGTGACCCGCTGCCCACCCGCGTCCGTGACGCGCAGCCCCTGGTCGACCCGCCCTACTACGTGGTCGAGGTGACCACCGGGATCACCTTCACGATGGGTGGCGTGCGGACCGACGCCGACGCGCGTGCCCTCGACGCCGCTGGGGCGCCGATCCCCGGCCTCCTCGCCGCCGGCGCCGACGCGGGCGGCCTCTACAAGCGTGCCTACGCGGGCGGTCTCGCCCCCGCCCTGGTGTTCGGAATGCGCGCGGCGGAAACGGCCGTCGCCGCCAACGGAGGAGGGTGAGATGAGCATCGACACCGGCGACGCCAGGGGCCTCGATACCGCGGGCGCGGCGGGCGATCCGCTCGCCCCCCGCGTCGCCGATTTCTACGCCGCGTTCGCCGCCGGCGACGCCGCCGCCGCAGCCGCCGCGTTTGCCGTCGACGGGCTCTACGCCTTCCCCTCCAACCCCGACGACGAGACCGACCCGCGGGCGCTCGGCGAAGGGGACGGGCTCGCCGCGGCGATCGCCGCCGACCCTACCTTCGGCGCCCCGCACCGGATCCGCGTCGCCGCCCACGAGGGCGGCGAGTGCCTGCTGGAGGGCTGGGTCCTGGGCGCGGGTGGCGAGCCGTCCCACAGCTTCGTCGCCGCCTGCCGGCTCGACGAGGCGGGCGCGATCCGCCGCTGCATCACCTTCCGCTGTGCCCCGACCGAGGATGCCGCCGGCACCGACATCGAGGACCCCGGAGTCGACGCCGCCGAGCAGATCGGCCGGTACTTCCACGAGCTTGAGCTGGGCGACATGGAGGCTGCCATGCAGTGCTTCACCGAGGACTGCCTCTACGCCCACCCGCCCTACGGCAAGGGTCTGCCGCGGGTCGAGTTCCGTGGTCACGCGGAGCTGAAGGCCGGCCTCGACCACCGCGGCACCCAGCCGAAACGCCACTTCGTCCCGGTCTCGATCCAGCGTGGCCCGCACCTGCTCTTCGAAGGGCACGTCTGGGTCGACGGGACCGAGGACGGGCGCACCGAGTCGTTCATGTCGAGCGCCTCGCTGGCGCCGGACGGGCGGGTGCGGCGCTATCTCGCCTACGTCTGCGAGCCGATGGTGGCGCCCCCGGTGACGGGTCGAGCATGAGCGGGACGCTGGCCGGGCTGCGGGTGATCGACGCGGCAACCAACATCGCCGGGCCGTGGGCGGGCTCGATCCTCGCCGACCTCGGCGCCGAGGTGATCAAGGTGGAGCCGCTGAAGGGAGACATGATGCGGGCCTACCCGCCGTTCGTCGACGGCGTCCAGACCCAGTACGCGGCGGTCAACCACGACAAGCGTTACCTGGCGCTCGACCTCCGCGAGGAGCGCGGCCGCGCGGTCCTCCACCGTTGCCTCGGCGGTTGTGACGTGCTGATCCAGAACCTGCGCCCGGGCCACGAGGCCAAGCTCGGGCTCGACGCGGCCGCCTGTCACGCCGCCAACCCGCGCCTCGTCCACGCCTCGATCGCCGCCTTCCACCCCGCCGACGGCGATCGGCCCGGGTACGACCTGCTGGTCCAGGGCGAGTCCGGGCTGATGGACCAGACGGGCGAGCCGGACATGCCGCCCTCGCGGGTCGGCGCGGCCGCGATCGACTATGCGAGCGGCCTCTGGCTGGCGCTCGGGATCCTCGCCGAGCTGCAGGGGGAGCGCGAGCGGGCGACGGTGCGGGTTTCGATGCTGGACGTCGCCGGCGGCCTGCTGAACGAGAAGGTCAGCGCCTTCCTGGCGACCGGGGTCGCGCCGCGGCGGCTCGGCTCGCGGACCGCGACGACGACTCCGCACGGCGCCTTCCCGACCGCCGACGGCCACATCGTCATCGGCGCCGCCACCGACCACGCTTTCGCCCGGCTCGCCGAGGTGCTCGGCCCGCCGCTCGACGAGGAGCGCTTCGCCGACCAGGCGGGGCGGCTGGAGAACCGTGATGAGCTGGAGGCGGCGGTCGCCGCGGGCCTCGCCGGCCGGGGGACCGAGCACTGGCTCGCGGTCCTGGGCGAGGCCGGGGTGCCGGTCGGCCGGGTCGCCGACCTGGCGTCGATGACCGCGCGCCACCGGGCCGCCAGCCGCACCGGCTTCCGGGCGGTCGAGGGGGTCGACGGCCTCGAGGTGATGGCGCCGGCGTTCAGCTTCGGCGAGCGCGAATGGGGGCCGCTGCCGCCCCCGGGCGAGGTCGGCGCCGACTCGGCCGCGGTGCTTGCCGACCTCGGTCTCGGCGCCGCGGAGATCGCCGCGCTGCGTGAGCAGGGGCTGATCAGATGAGCGGCGCGCCGCCGCTGGCGGGCAGGCGGATCGTCGACTTCAGCCTTTACCTGCCGGGGCCCTACGCGACCCGCCTGCTCGCCGACCTCGGCGCCGAGGTGATCAAGGTCGAGCCGCTGCGGGGCGACCCGATGCGCGAGTTCCTGCCCGGCATCTACGAGTTCGTCAACCGGGGCAAGGCGGTGGTGCGGGTCGACCTCAAGCGAGAGGAGGGCCGGGCCGCGGTCGACCGGCTGGTGGCGAGCGCCGACGCGGTACTGGAGGGCTTCCGGCCCGGCGTCGCCGCGCGGCTCGGGATCGGGTACGAGCGCTGCGCCGAGTTGGCCGGGGACCTCGTCTACTGCTCGCTCTCCGGCTACGGGCAGAGCGGGCCGGAGCGCGATCACCCCGGTCACGACATCGGTTACGAGGCGAGCGGCGGCGGCTATGCGGGGGTGCTGGCGATCGGCGATCCGCCCGCGCCGCCGCACCTCGCCGCGGGCGATCTCAGCGCCGCGATGTTCGTCGCCCTCACCCTCTCGGCGACGCTCGCCGGGCGGGCCGCGGGCGCCGGAGCGACCCGGGTCGACGTCTCGATGCTGGAGTCCCTGACCCACCTCGCGGCGACCCGCTGGGGCCGTTACCTGCGCGACCGGGTCGAGCCGCAGCTCTCCGACCTCGGCTCCTACGCGCCCGGCAACGGCTTCTACGCCACCGCCGACGACCGCTGGGTCGCGCTGGCCGCGGTCGAGGACAAGTTCTGGGACGGGCTCTGCGGGGCGCTCGACCGCGCCGACCTTTCCGCCCCGCCCTACGACACCCACGCCGGCCGGATGGAGAGCCGGGCGGTTCTGCGCGAGGCGCTTGCCGCCGAGCTCGGCGGCCGTGAGGCCGCCGGCCTGGTGGCGACGCTGAAGGCGGCCGACGTACCGGTCAACGTGGTCGCCACCGCGGCCGAGGTGGTGGCCGATCCGCACCTGCGCGAGCGGGGCCTGATCCGCGAGCTGGAGGACGGGCTCCACCTCGACTTCCCGGTGCTGATCGACGGTAGGCGGGGGAGCGCCGGCGATGCGCTGCCCGACCCGGCGCTCGACGGGCCGCGGGTGCTGGGCGAGGTCGGCGTCGACGTCGAGGCGCTGCGCGCGTCGGGGGCGCTGGGCGGATGAACGCGGAGCGCCCCTTCGGGCGCGGCTCGGTCTCGCTCGGCCTGCACGTCTACGACGAGCACGACGGGGCCCGGCAGGCGGGGACGATCGTGGCCCAGGCCCGGGCCGCCGAGGCGGCGGGCTTCAGCGGCGTCACCTTCCCCGAGCACCACGGTGGCTTCCCCGGCTACATGGGGCTTCCCGGTCTCGCCGCCAACTGGGTGCTCGGGGCGACCGAGCGGATCTGGGCCGCGCCGGCACCCTACCTGCTGAACCTGCGCAACGTCCACCTCGCCGCCGAGGAGCTGGCGTGGTCGAACGCCCGCTTCCCCGGTCGCTTCGGCGTCGCTCTGGCGCCGGGATACGCGCGGAGCGACTTCGACCTGCTCGGGGTCGAGTTCGAGGGCAAAGCACAGCGCTTCGAGGAGCACCTGGAAGAGCTGCTGCCGACGCTGGAGGCGCGGGGCGACGGCGCCGCCAACCCGGCGTTCCGTTTCTGGGCCGAGCACCCGGCGCCGATCGTCGGCGCGGTCAACACCAAGGTCGGCGTACGGCGCGCCGCCCGGTTCGGCATGAGCATCTTCTTCCCCGGCGGCGAGACCCGCGAGCGGATGCGCGAGCTGATCAGCGTCTACCGCGAAGCCGGGGGAGAGGGCACGGTCAGCAAGGTCCGGCCGATGTGGCTGGGAGAGGCGCCCGCGGGAGCGATCGAGGCGCGCGAGGCGATGTACGCGGCGGCCGCGGTCAAAGGCTCCAAACAGTCGACCGGCTTCCGCGAGCCCTTCCTCCACGGCGACCCCGACCACGTCACCGCCGAGCTCCTCGCCGACGTCGAGGAGATCGGCCTCGACGGCCTCAACCTCCGCTTCCACCTCGAGGGCGGCACCCACGAGTGGGTCTGCGAGCAGATCGCCGCCTTCGGCGGCCAGGTCCTCCCCCCGGTCCAAGCCGCCCTCGCTCGCTGAGTTGAGGGCGCCATGACGCCCCGAACTCAGCGAGCGTCCGACGGCCCGTCGCCTACGCGAGCCAGCCGCCGTCGACGGTGATCGTGGCGCCGCTCACGTAGGAGGCCTCGTCGGAGGCGAGGAAGAGGACCAGGCGGGCGACCTCCTCGGGGCGGCCGGGGCGGCCGAGGGGGATCCCGGTGACGTGCTCGGCGGTGACGTCGTCGTCGAGGTTGTCGCCCATCGGGGTGGCGATGAGGCCGGGGCAGATGACGTTGGCGCGGACCCCGGCGGCGCCGTAGGTGCGCGCGGTGGCACGGGTGAGGCCGACGACGGCGTGCTTGGCGGCGACGTAGGCGGCGTGGCCGAGCATCGCGCCGACCCCGAGCACCGAGGAGACGTTGACGATCGCGCCGCCGCCCGCGGCGACCATGCCGGGGATCAGGTGGCGCATGCCGAGGAAGACGCCGCGCTGGTCGATCCCGGTGACCCGCTCCCACTCAGCGTCGTCGACCTCGAGCAGCGGCTCGCGGCTGGTGACGCCGGCGTTGCCGACCAGGATCGTCGGCGCGCCGTAGTGCTCCGCCGCGAACGCGACCGCGGTCTCCCAGTCGGCGACCGAGGCGACGTCGAGGTGTAGGTAGGCGGCCTCGCCGCCCGCCGCGCGGATCCGCCCGGCCGTCGCCTCGCCGTCGGTGTCGAGGACGTCGGCGAGCAGCACCCGCGCCCCTTCGGCGGCCAGCAACTCGGCGTGGGCGGCGCCCTGTCCGCGGCTCGCGCCGGTGACCAGGGCCACCCGGCCTGCGACCCGTTCCTGGCTCATTTCCGTATCTTTATCATAACGATTATGATTTTCGGATTGGCGCGCCGGGACCGCGCCTGGGACCGAAACGGGAGGAGATGAATGTGCACCCGAGCGAACGAATGCGAGGCACGAGCCTGATGCCGCTACTCGAGATCCGCGAGATGTCCAAGACCTTCCCCGGCACCCGGGCGCTCGACCACGTCGACCTCGACATCGCCGCCGGCGAGGTCCACGCCCTGGTCGGCCAGAACGGCTCCGGCAAGTCGACCTTGATCAAGGTCCTCGCCGGCTTCCACGAGCCCGATCCGGGGACCCTCGTGCGCGTCGACGGGGAGGAGGTGGAGCTCGCCGATCCGGCCGCCTCGCGCGCCGCCGGCTTCCGCTTCGTGCACCAGGACCTGGCCCTGGTCGACGACCTCTCGGTGGTTGAGAACCTCGCCCTCGGGCGGGGCTTCCAGACCGGCGCGATGGGCCGTATCCGCTGGCGTGACGAGCGCCGCGCGGCGCAGGAGATGCTCGACTCGCTCGGCTTCGACTTCGACGTGCGCAAACCGCTCGGCACCCTTGCCGCCGCCGAGCGGACCGGCGTGGCGATCGCCCGGGCGATGTGGAACTGGGAAGACGGGGCGCGCATCCTCGTCCTCGACGAGCCGACGGCGACGCTGCCGATGGCCGAGGTCGAGACCCTCTTCCGCACCGTGCGGCGGGTGCGCGAGCGCGGCCTCGGTGTGATCTACGTGTCCCACCGCCTCGACGAGGTGTTCTCGATCGGCGATCGGATCTCGATCCTGCGCGACGGGCGCAAGGTCGGCACCTACAAGACCGCCGACCTCGACGAGGACAAGCTGATCGCGCTGATGGTCGGCGAGGCGGTCACCCGTGTCGCGGGGGCGAAGGCGGCGCCGGGCGGCGCCACGGTCCTCGCGGTCGAGGGCCTCTGCGGCACGGTCCTCTGCGATCTCAGCTTCGAGGCGAAGGCCGGCCAGGTGCTCGGCTTCGCCGGGCTGACCGGGTCGGGCCGCGAGGAGCTGCTGCCGCTGATCTTCGGCGCCGGGGAACGGCTCGGCACGGTCGCCGTCGACGGGCGCAAGGTGAAGGCGGCGCGACCGGAGTCGGCGATCGCCGCCGGCATCGCGCTGATCCCCTCGGATCGCCTCCACCAGGGCGGCGTCTTCGACATGTCGGTGACCCAGAACCTCACCCTCACCGACCCCGGCCGGCTGACCGGCCCGGCGAAGGAGATCCGGCGCGGGCGCGAGCGCAGCGAGGTGCGCGACTGGATCGGGCGCCTCGACGTGCGGCCGAGCAACCCCGACCTACCGCTGGCGGCGCTCTCCGGCGGCAACCAGCAGAAGATCGTGATCGCCAAGTGGCTGCGGATGAGCCCGCGGGTGCTGCTGCTCGACGAGCCGACCCAGGGGGTCGACGTCGGCGCCAAGGCGATGATCCACGCGCTGGTCCGCGAAGCCGCGGCGGCGGGCGCCGCGGTGGTGGTCGCCTCCGGCGACGACGAGGAGATCTGCGACATCTGCGATCAGGTCTACGTGCTGCGCGACGGCGCGATCGTCGGCGAGCTCACCCAGGAGCAGATGTCGATCGACGAGGTCGGCCGGATGCAGCTCGTCGGGCGCGGCAACGGCCACGCCCCGGTCGCCTAATCCTGCTAACCATCTAATTCCTTGCGATGATCACAATGAGCGTGTACGGTGTCCGGGTCGTGCGACACCCCTGGGAAGGGCCGGAGGAGGAGTAACCGATGGAGATCAAGAGTCGGCGCAAAGTTGAGGACGCATCGGCGGCACCCGCCGGCGCGGCGTCGGGGAATGCAAACGCGACCCTCCCCGCCTCCTCGGGGCGCCACGAGGTCCCGCTCGCCCGCCGCATCCTCGCCGGCCTCGGCCCGCGGCGGATCAGCGCGGTCTACCTCTTCATCCTCTTCGTCGTCGTCTTCTCGCTGATCAACCCGAACACGTTCCTCACCTCGGCGACCTTCCGCCTGGTCTTCAGCGAAGGCGTCGTCACCTGCCTGCTGGCGCTCGCCTTCCTCATCCCGCTCGCCGCCAATGCCTACGACCTCTCGATCGGCAACCTGATGGCGCTGTCGCTCGGCCTCTGCGTCTGGCTCAACCTGCACACCGGCCTGCCCGCCTCGGTGGCGGCGATCCTGGCGATCCTCGCCTGCACCGCGACGGGTGCCTTCAGCGGCTTCGTCATCGTCAAGCTGCGCGTCAACTCCTTCATCGCGACGCTCGGTACCAGCCAGATCCTGCTCGCCCTGGTCCTGCTCCTCTCCGGCAACTCGCAGCTGATCGCCGAATTCCCCGACTCCTACAAGAAGCTCGGGATCGACCAGGTGGCGGGTATCCCGATCGTCGTCTTCTACCTGCTCGGGGTCAGCATCCTGCTCTGGTTCGTGCTCGAGCACACGCCGATCGGCCGTTACCTCTTCGCCACCGGCGGCAACGAGCAGGCGGCCCGCCTCACCGGCGTGCGCACCGACCGCGTCGTCTGGGGATCGCTGATCGCCTCCGGCGCGATCTGCGGCCTGGCCGGCGTCGTCTACTCGATGCGCACCGGAATCTTCTCCGCCACCACCGGCCCGGGCTACCTCTTCCCGGCGGTCGCCGCGGTCTTCCTCGGCGCCTCGCAGTTCCAGCAGCGGCCCAACGTCTGGGGGACGCTGATCGCCTACTTCGCCCTTGCCTTCGGCATCCAGGGCCTGGCGCTCAGCTCGACCTCAGGGGCCGTCTGGAGCCAGCCGCTGTTCGAGGGCGTGGCCTTGATCGTCGCCGTCTCGCTCGCGAGCCGGCCGATCGTCGCCAGGTTGAGGGAGGCCCGGGCCGATAAAGACCTCGATGCGATCGAGGCCGACCCGGGCCCCGCCAAGGCGCCCGCCGGCTCCGGATGAGCGATGACCTGAGGGCCGAGGTGGATGCCCTCCTCGCGCGCGTCCGGCAACTGGAGGACCGCGAGGAGATCGCCCGGGTGATCTGGAACTACTCGTTCCTGCTCGACACCGGGCAGTGGAACGAGGTCCCGGCGGCGGTCTACTCGGAGGACGGCATGGACGTCCACTCCGAGGACACCGACCCGCCGATGATCACCGAGGGACGTACCGCGATGCGTGACTTCTTCCGGTACACGATGCCTCACTTCGACGGTACCCAACACTTCACCGGTCCGTCGATGATCGACCTCGACGGTGACACCGCGAAGGCGCGTACCTACCTCTTCGCCTCGCACTGGATGAAGACCGGTAAGGGCACCGGCCCGGTGCGCCCTGCCGACTGCATCATGGCTTTGGCGTACGACGACGAGCTGGTGCGCACCGCGGCGGGCTGGCGGGTGAGCAAGCGCCGCCTCCACGCGTTCGGCCCCGGCAGCAGCCTCGCGGTCGGCTTCATGCCCGACTTCTGCATGCCGGCCGTGGGCGGCAACCTCTACGGCGCGCCGCGCCAAGCCGACGAAGAAGCCGACCGAACCTGAGAGGAGAACGATGGTCAAGTTGATCGCCCTGCTGGTGAAGCGGGAGGGACTGACCGATGTCGAGTTCCATCGCCACTGGCGTTATAACCACGGCCCGCTGGCGGCGAAGATCACGTCGATGGAGGCGTACTGCCAGTGTCACCTGGTGCCGCGCCCGCCCGCCGACCTATCGATCGCCGACACCTTCGGCGGCACCGCCGAAGTGTGGTGGGAGGACCTGGACGCCGCCGCCCGCCTCGCGACCGACCCGGAGTACACCGAGCACGCCGAGCCCGACGAGCCCCTCTTCATCGACATGGACCGGATGATCTTCATGACCGTGAAGGAGCAGGAGGTGCTCGGCTCACGCCCGGCGAAGGCCGACGGGGGGCTGAAGGTGATCCACCTGGTGACCCGCGCCGAGGGCACCGACCCGGACGAGTTCCGCGCCCGGTTCGAGGCCGCCGACGAGGCCGCCGCGGCGGCCGAGCTGAAGATGTCGCGCTTCGTCCGCACCTGCTGCGTGCCCGAGGCCTACACCGTCAAACCCCCGGCGTTCGACGCCACCCGGGAGATGTGGTGGCCCGACGAATGGGCCTTCGCCGCCGCCCGCGAGAACGCCGCCGAGGCCTGGCAAAGCCTGGTCGAGACGCCCTTCGCCGACGCGTCGCGTAGCCACTTCCTGGTGACGATCGAGAACCGGGTGGTGTGGTTCGGCCAGTAGGCCCGGCGGCGGCTCCTCAGGCGGCGGCCGGGTCGAGGACCGCCTTGATCTCCGCGAAGGAGGCCATGCGCCGCAGCGCTGTGGTCGCCTCGGCGAGGCCGTAGGTGTCGCCGAGGAGCAGGTCCCAGTCGAAGCGATCGGTGTGCAGTCGCAGGAACTCGAGCGCGTGGTAGTAGGAGTCGATCGAGGCGCCGAGGCTGCCGAAGATGGCGAGGTTCTTCTGCGTGATGCGCTGGGCGAGCAGCGGCTGCTCGGGGCCGCCGAGGCTGCCGGCGATCACGTAACGGCCGTTGGCGGCGACCATGTCGATTCCCTCGACCACCGCACCAGGGCCGCCGGAGAACTCGCCGACCACGGTGGCGCCGCGGCCCTCGGTCTCCTCTTTCACCCGCGCGACCCGCTCCTCGCGGCTCGGGTGCTCGTCGATCGAGATCGTCACGTCGGCGCCCCAGGCGCGCGCCACCTCGAGCCGCGCCGCGGGCGCACCGACGACGATCAGCCTGCGGGGGCTGTGGCTCGCCGCCACGGCGGTGGCGAAGAGGCCGACCGGCCCGGCGCCCTGGATCACGACCGTGTCGGTGAAGTCGATGCCGCCGAGCCGGCCGAGCGCCGGGATCGCCGTCCGCAGGGCGCAGCTCGCCGCCGCGGCCAGGGCGCTGTCGACCTCGTCGGGCACGCGCAGCCGGCCGGAGCGCGGCCAGACGTAGGAGTACTCGCCGAAGCCACCGTGGAAGTGGGGCTCCCTGGTCGCCGGGATCAGGAAGCCGATGGTCCGGTGTGCGCACAGCGACGGGTTGCGTTCGACCGAGCACTGGTAGCAGTGGTTGCAGGGCTCGTGCTCCCAGACGACCCGGTCGCCCGTGCGCAGCGGCCGGTCGATCGAGTCGACCTCGGCGCCCGCGCCGAAGGCGACCACCCGGCCGACGATCTCGTGGCCGAGGATGACCGGCGGCTCGATGCCGAAGTCGGCGGCGAAGGCGCCGTCCCAGACGTGCACGTCGGAGCCGCAGATCGTCGTCTTGTCGACCGCGACCAGGAGCGCCCCGGGCGGCGGTGCCAGGACCGGGAGCTCCTGGATCTCGAGGGGCTCGTTCCAGGCGGTGACGACCGCCGCGCGGCCAGATTCAGGCAGCTTCGGACTCACTCTGTCTCTCCTTTACCAGTCGGTGCTTGCGCCCGCCATCAAAAAGATAATTCATCAGAACAATTGCGATTATCGTCAGGAGCGTCTATATTCGGCCCGGGGATGGTCGCCGCCCTGAGTGGCGGCCGCGGGAGACGCCCAATCCGATGGGTTCCAGGTGGGACTCGGCAACGTCTGAGGAGGAGAAAGAAATCGATGGGGAAGTTGGCGAATTGGAGGCTGTTGGTTGCGCTGATGGCGATCGTCGCCGCGGGACTGTTGGTCACGGCCTGCGGGGGAGGGTCGAGCAGCTCGACTGAATCGACCACGGCGGCCGCCGAAGAAGAAGGCGAAGGCGCGACCGAAGACGCTGCGTCCACCGAAGGCGAAGCAGCGGGTGCGGAAATCGTCCCGGCCCCGCCGACGGAACCGATCAACGAGTTTCCGGTGACCGAGCCGATCAAGGAAAAGCCGCCGGCGAAGCAGAACGTGATCTGGCTCGCCTGCTCCTTGCCGAGCTGCCAGGGTGACCTCAGCCTGGGTTACAAGAACGCGGCGGCCGCGCTCGGCTGGGGCTTCGAACAGATCAACTACAACCCGCTGAAGGCAGCCGAAGGCGTGCAGACCGCGCTGAACAAGAATCCTGACTCGATCTTCATCACCGGGATCCCGCCGGCGGCGTTCGAAGCCCAGGCGAAGGAAGCGATCAAGAAGGAAATCCCGATCTTCTCGGGCTTCGACCTGACCGCGCCCGAACCGACCAAAAACGGGATCTATTACCAGTACCTCAATGCGAACGGTTACGGCAACGAGGCGAAGAAGATGTCCGACTGGGTGATCAACGACTCGGCCGGGAAAGCCCACGTGCTGACCGTGGTGGTCGAAGAATATCCGATCCTCGTGTCCGAGGTGGAATCGATCGAAGCTGCGTACAGTGAAGGTTGCCCCGAATGTACGTTGGAAAAACTCGCCGTCACGGTGGAAGACGTGGAAGGTGGGAAAGTGCCGGCGAAAGTCGCCGCCTACATCCAGTCGCATCCGGAAATCAACTACATCCAGTTCACTTTCGGTGACCTTCTGCCTGGTGTCGAAGCGGCGCTGCAGTCGGCCGGGATCGAAGGGGTCAAGTTCACCGGGGTGCAGTCGAACCCGACGATCGTGAAGGAAATCACCGAAGGCAAGGTCGCCGCCTGGACGGCCCAGCCCCAGCAGTTCCAGGGCTGGATCTCCACCGACGCGGCGATTCGCGTCGCCCAGGGCCTCCCGCTCACCGGGTACGAGAAATCGGGCGAAATCCCGACCTGGGTCATCGACTCCAAGCCGGCCGCCGAACAGGTCCTCAAGGAAGGCGGCGAATGGCCGGGACCGGCCGGGTTCGAGGAAAAGTTCGAAAAGCTCTGGGGCCTCTAGGCCGCCAGAAACCGGCCGGCGGAGCCGTCGCGGCATCCGTCGTCCGGCCCCCAACGCGAACCGAGGAGCGGATGTCGGCGACATCCGCTCCTCGTTCGTTTCCGTCCTTACAATTTCTCACTATGATTAGACCGATTTGAATTCGGGAGAGGGAGTAGACATGACGCGCGCCGCAAGCTCAGAAGATCCGGTCATCGTCGTCGGGGCGGGCCTCTCGGGCCTCGCCACCGCGATCGGCGTCGCCGAGAACGGCCGCCGGGCGGTCGTCCTCGAGGCCGACGAGCTGGTCGGCGGGGCCGCCGCCTACTCGGGCGGCCAGGTCTGGATCGGCGCCAACCACATCGCCGAGGCGGAAGGGTTGGGCGACGACCCGGCGCGGGTCGAGGCCTATGTGCGCGGCATCGCCCACCACGACCCCGAGCTGCTCGACGAGGAAGCGATGCTCCGCTGGCTCGGCACGATGGTCGCGGCGGCGCGCTACTGGGAAGAGGTCGGCGCGATCGAGTGGACCGTCATCCCGGGCCTCACCGATTACCACTCGGAGGCGGAAGGAGCCTTCGGCGTCGGGCGCTATCTCACCAACCGGCCGATCGACGGCCGCGAGCTCGGCGAGTGGCAGGCGAAACTGCGCCGCAGCCCGCACTTCCCGGTCGGCGTCTCCTATGACCGGATCGCCGCGGTCGGGCGCCGCCAGGCCTCGCTGGAGCAGGAGGACGACGGCACTGATCCGCTTACCTTCGGTACCGGCGTCGTCGCGATGTTCCTGCGCAAGGCGATCGCCGAGGACCGGGTCGAGATCCTCCCCGGCCACCGCGTGGTCGAGCTGCTGCAGGATGACGACGGCGCCGTCGCCGGCGCGGTCGCCGAGACGTCCGGCGGCCGGGTCGAGTTCCACGGTCCGGTCGTGCTGGCGACGAGCTCCTACGACTGGAACCAGGACCTGGTCGAAGAGCTACTCGGGATCGACGCCGAGAACTTCGGCAGCGTCGCGCCGAAATCGATCCGCGGCGATGGCATCGCACTCGCCCGCAGCGTCGGCGGTGACATTGGTCGCATCCCCGGCACGCGGGTGCCGATGCTCCCCGGCTGGCCCGCCGACAACGAGCCCGGCTTCACCTACGGGCCGGAGTACGCGCTCCCGGGCGCGATCATCGTCGACGAGGCTGGCAAGCGCTTCTGTGACGACTCGTACTACATCTCGTTGATCGAGCGGGCGCTCGATCCGGAGGACCCGCACCTGCCCTGCTTCATGGTCTTCGACGAGCGCCACCACCGCACCTACGGGCTCGGCACCACGCCTCCCGGTGGCGAGTACGACCGCGGCCTGGTCTCCAGCGCCGACACGCTCGCGGAGCTGGGGGAGAAGCTGGGGATCGACGGCGCGCAGCTGGAGCGGACCGTGGCCCGCTTCAACGAGCACGCCGACGATGGCGAGGACCCCGATTTCGGCCGCGGCAGCGTGCCCTTCGTTCGCACTTACGCCGGCGATCCGTCGCACAAGCCCAACGCGCTGCTCGGCTCGCTCTCGGAGGGCCCCTTCCACGGCATGCGCCTGCACATCGTCGGCACCGGGATCGGCTCCAGCGGTGTCCACATCGACGGCGACGGGCACGTCCTCGACGGTGACGGTGCCGTGATCGACGGCCTCTACGCGGTCGGGGCCTGCGCCGCGCTGCTCTCGTCGGGCACCGGCTACAACAGCGGCTTCGCGCTGGGGCGCGGGCTCACCCTCGCCTACCTCGCCGCGCACGAGCTGGCCGGGTCGCCGATCGCCCCCACGCCGTCGCCCGCCGGCTGAGGGGCAGCCGTGTCGTCCGCAGAGCCCTCGTTTCGCGTCGTCGATTTCTCCACCCACCTCTCCGGGCCGCTGTCCACCCACCTGCTCACCGAGTTGGGGGCAGACGTGGTGAAGGTCGAGCACCATCGGGTCGGTGACGGCAACCGCTGGGACGGGGAGCTGATCGAGGGCGTCGGGGTCTTTCACCTGGCGCTCAACTCGGGTGCCCGCTCGCTTGCCGTCAACAGCCACTCGCCCGACTGGCCGAAGGTGATCGAGGCGGCGGCGAAGTGGGCCGACGTGGTCGTGGTCGGCACCCGGCCCGCCGACGCGAAGCGCCGCGGCATGGACTTCGAGACGATGAAGGCGGCCAACCCGGACCTCATCTACGTCGCCGTCTCCGGCTTCGGCGACCGCGGGCCGTGGCGCGACTACACCGCCCACGGGCAGACGATCGACACCTTCGCCGGGCTGGTGGCGATCGAAGACGGCGAGGTCCAGCCGCGCACCCGCAGCGGCTTCCGCAGCACCGGCACGGTCGCCGCCTCGCTCTTCGCCGCGCTCGGGGCGCTGGCGGCGCTGCACCGGCGTGATGCCGGCTACGGGAAAGCGCAGTACGTCAGCGTCTCCCTCTGGCAGTCGGCGATGTGGTGGAGCTGGCGTGACCTGACCACGCTTGCCAACGTCGGCCACCGCTGGCTCGAGTACGGCGACCTCGGCTCGCGTTACAGCCTCTACAAGACCAAGGACGACCGGGTGCTGCTGCTGGCGCCGGCCGAGCGCCACTTCTGGCTCAAGTTCTGCGATGTCCTCGACCTGCCCGATTCCTACCGTGATTTCGGCGACTGGTCGGGGGGGATGTGTCACGGCAAAGGGCCCGATTTCGACCACGAGCGAGTGAAGATCGCCGAGATCATCGCCACGCGGACCCTCGACGAGTGGGTGCCGGAGCTGGAAGCGATCGAGGTCCCGTTCGCCCCGCTGCTGACGCTCGACGAGGCGATGGAAAGCGAGCACGCCGCGGTCAACGGCCTCCTGCGGGCGACCAGCGTCGGCGGCAAGGAGATGCGGATCGCGGCGACCCCGGTCCGCTTCGCCGACGACGACCAGCCCGAGGGCCGGCTCGGCCCGCTGTCGCCGCCGCCGGAGCTGGGCGAGCACAGCGAGGAGGTCCTCGCCGAGCTCGGGCTGGCGCCCGAGGTGACCGCCGACTCGGTGCGCAGCGAGCCGGCGCGCGACTGAACCTGTCAAGAGAACGGAGGGTCCGATGAACGACGAACGCAAGCTCGGCGGCCGCGAGGCGGTCATCGTGGAGGCGGTCCGTACCCCGATCGGCCGCGGCCACCCCGAGAAGGGCTACTACCGCGACCTCCACCCCTCCAACCTGCTGGCGCGGACCTACGCCGAGCTGATCTCCCGCGCGGGCATCGACCCCGCCGAGGTCGGCGACGTGCTCTGCGGCTGCGCCCAACAGCTCGGCCCCCAGCAGCTGAACATCGGCCGCAATGCCTGGCTCGAGGCGGGCCTCCCGGCAGAGGTCCCGGCGACCACGATCGACCGCCAGTGTGGCTCCGCCCAGCAGGCGGTCAACTTCGCCGCGGCGCTGATCGGGACCGGTGCCCACGACGTGGTCGTCGCGGGTGGGGTGGAGTCGATGAGCCACGTCTCGTTCGCCGACGGCTTCGAGGTGATGGCCGAGCATGGTCAGGCCTTCTCCCCCGAGCTCCTGGAGCGCTACGACCTGGTCAACCAGGGCATCTCCGCCGAGCTGATCGCCGAGCGCTGGGAGATCCCCCGCCGCGAGCTCGACGAGCTCGGCCTGCGCTCCCAGCAGCTGGCGAGACG